>NZ_KV796540.1:0-4218 GCF_001809225.1 Corynebacterium sp. HMSC077G07
GTGGTGATGCATTCACCGCCTGAACCTACCGGCCCGAAAGTGTCATAAACTAGGTCAGTTTCACATTTGCAGCCCGTCAGCTTTTAGTCCGTCAGGCCTTAGCCCGCCAAGTCAGTTTTTCGCCGCCAGCTTGCAGCCTCTACCCCTCAATCAACTCCTGTCCCCAGTAAGAATCAGGGGTAGTGCCAGGGGCGATCCAATACACAGCGGAGCCGATGTGACGGTTCCACTCATTGAGCAAATCGCCGCGATCCAAACGGGCCTGGATTGCACTGAATTGGTTGTCCGGGTTCTTCTGGAATGCAACCCAGACCAGGCCAACGTTCGGTCCTTCGAACGGGAAGGCCGGCTCACCGGGCTGGTCTTCGTAGGCATAGGCGCGGCGACGCAGGGCGTCGTCAGGCTGACCATCCTGCTCACGGGAAAGCGCCAAGTGAGACTGGCGGTGGATGAGGTACTCGCCCTGGTCATCGACGGCGTCCATGTCCTCTTCATCGAACTCGTCATTGCCGCCGGAAAGAGGAGCACCGGTGTGGAAGTCACGACCGATAACGATGGAACGATCGTCGGTGCTGAGCTCATCCCAATTGTTCAAGTCGAGCGCAATACGGCGAACAACCATCACGCACGAGTTGTTAATCGCCTTGTCCTTGGAGTCAATCCACACCTGTTCGGACCATTCCTCCGGAGTGGACGGGTTGACGGTGCCGTCGAGCTGGCCCAGCGGGTTGCGTGGGGTAGCGCCGTGAGGCTGCGAACCCCAGGCGTAGGAAAAGCCCTTCTGGAACCACTTCACGCGAGCCCACGGAGCCGCCTTCTTTTCCAGTAGACGGGACGCGGCCGAAACGGTGACGAGGTCATCACCACACAACTGCAGAGCGAAGTCAGACTGACCCCACTCAGGGCGGAGCATGTCATGCTGGAATGACGGGATATCGTGCAGACCAGCCGGCTTGCGCCCTGGTTTGCCGAGGACGTCGAAGATGCGCTCACCGAAACCGGCTGTGATAGTCAGGTTTGCAGTGGCTGCAACCATTTCCGGTTCCAGATACCCCTCGATGTCCTGGCCTTGGGTGAGGCGGCGGGCAACGTCGGTAAGCGAGGAGAACAGTTCCTTCAAATCTGCTGCGTCGATGCCGTCCTTCAAATCGAATGCGACGAGGCGGAGATGTGCTTGGCCGGGCTGTTCAACGCCTGACTGGACCGGGCCATCGAACGGAATCTTGGCGCCCCTCAGGGAAGGTCCGGAAGCCTGTGTCACTCGAGGTCACTCCTTGAAAAGAGGTAGAATAAATAGCTTTTATGACTACGAGCTTAATCACTTTGGTCCCAGCAGGAGAGCATCAAAGCAAAGGCTCGGGGAGGGGGCTAAGTGAATGAGATATTTGTATATTGCGATATACTTCACATCCACAGCCGCCTCGAAGGTGTTCATTAAGGAAAGTGCTGCATATCGCACGTTTTCCGCGCAAGGTGTGTTTTGAGCCTAGCGCGCATAAGGCCTTCGAGTTATGCAGGGGAATCCCGGTGCAAGTCCGGAACTGTCCCGCAACGGTAAGCATCACTGCCAGAGCTTTGGTTTATCCGACGCGTTGATAACCAATCTTTTCAGTGATGACAAGTCCGAATGCCTGCCGGTTGTGCAATTTCATACCCGATGCTGATCACGACTGACGAGGAAATCACGAGATCATGGCAATTCACGCAACCCTCGCGGGCATTCCGCGGATAGGGCGTAATCGTGAGCTCAAAAGAGCTCTGGAAAACTACTGGCGCGACCCGGCGACCGGCGGCCTGCTGGCCGCGACGGCGCGCAACACTGTCAATAGCTACATTGGCGCAGCGCTGAAGGCAGGAATCGACTCGGTTCCGACAATTGGGCGCTCGTTCTACGACTCTATGCTGGATACATCGGCGCTGCTCGGAGTGCTTCCAGCCCGCTTCCAGAATGTCCCGAAAACGGACGGTTCCAACCTACCGGAATGGATCAACCACTACTTCGCCGCCGCTCGCGGTACGAAGACGCAACCGGCATCCGCAATGACCAAGTGGTTCGACACCAATTACCACTACATTGTTCCGGAGCTGTCAGCCGATACTGAATTTACCTCTGACCTCACTGACTGGTTGGATGATTCCTGCAGCTTAAACAATGGCGCCACCACCATGCTGCGCCCTCATTTGATTGGTCCTGTGACCTACTTGAGCCTGTCGCGTACCGACGATGATTCGAACCCACTTGGCCTTTTGGAAAAGTTGACCGATGCGTACGCGGAAATCATCGCTCAACTGGGGGATAAGGGCTTTGAGTGGATTCAGCTCGATGAGCCAGTATTGGTCACTGACCTCGATGAAGTGACTCTTGCTAGGACTCGCCAGGCCTACGAGAAGTTGGCCGGCGTGGCGGAGTCTGCGAATACCAAGTTGTGGGTGCAGACCTACTTTGGTGATGGTGATCAGGCGCTGGAAACCCTTTCTGGCACAGGCGTGCAGGCCATTGGTTGCGACCTGGTAGCAGGTAGCTTTGAGTTGCCGCATTGGACCGGCAAGGAACTGCTGGTTGCGGGCATTGTTGATGGGCGTAATGTGTGGCGCACCGACTTGGATGCAGCCCTGGCGACGCTGGAGAAGCTGGCAGTCCGAGGCCCCATCGCGGTGTCGACTAGCTGTTCGCTGCTACACGTCCCGTACTCCCTGGCCTCGGAAAACCCGAGCGAAGAAGATGCCGAGGTGCTGCAGTGGCTGGCCTTCGGGGATGAGAAAATCGGCGAGGTGACCCTCTTGGCGAGGGCGCTTGATGCCAGGTTGAATGACCGCCAACTCGATGCCGCGGATTTGAAGGCGTTGAGGGAGTCCCGGGCAGCACTGGCATCAAGGGCAGAATCGAAGCGGATTGTTAAGCCTGAAGTTCGTGAAGCTTTGGCAGCAATCGAGGAGAGCGACCGGACTCGTTCCTCGTTTGCAGCTCGCCAGGCGGCTCAGGCTGAGGCCCTTAACCTGCCTCCGCTGCCGACCACCACAATCGGTTCCTTCCCGCAGACCAATAGCATTCGTCGTGCACGTGCGCAGTTGCGCGCGGGAGAGCTCACCCCAGTCGACTACGAATCAGCAATGCTCGCTGAAATTCGATGCTCCATTGAGCAGCAGGAAGAATTGGGACTCGATGTGCTCGTTCACGGCGAACCTGAGCGCAATGACATGGTGCAGTACTTCTCGGAGCAGCTGGACGGCTACCTCGCGACCGCCAATGGCTGGGTCCAAAGCTATGGTTCCCGCTGCGTGCGGCCGCCGATTCTCTACGGTGATATCACCAGGCCAGAGCCAATGACGGTGCAGTGGTACAAGGCAGCGGCAAACATGACTGACCTTCCCGTCAAGGGAATGCTCACCGGGCCGGTGACCATGTTGGCATGGTCGTTTGTCCGTGATGACCAGCCCATCGGTGACACTGCGGATAACGTTGCGCTGGTTTTGCGCGATGAGATTGCAGATCTCGTGGCCGCTGGAGCGCAAATCGTGCAGGTCGATGAGCCAGCCATTCGCGAGTTGCTGCCCCTGAATGAAGCGGACCAGCCCGCCTACCTGAAGTGGGCCGTAGGTTCCTTCCGTCTGGCTACCTCTGGTGTGGCTGACGACATTCAGATTCACACGCATATGTGCTACTCGGACTTCAATGAGCTTATCGACACCGTCGATGATCTCAACGCCGATGTCACGTCCATCGAAGCAGCTCGCAACGGTATGCAGGTGCTCGCAGCGCTGAAAGATGAGGGATACGTTCGCGGGATTGGTCCAGGTGTCTGGGACATCCACTCGCCTCGCGTGCCGACGGACGGAGAAGTCAACCAGCTCGTGGAAGATGCGCTTGAAAGCGTTGACCCCAACCTGCTGTGGATTAATCCGGACTGTGGTCTAAAGACCCGAGGTTGGGAAGAGGTTACGGCTTCACTGAAAGTATTGGTAGCCGCAGCTCAGCAGGCTCGGTTGCAGCTAGCAGAGTAAGTCGCGAACTGCATAGCCGCAAAATAAATAGTGGGTTAAGTAGCAAAAAGTGTGTCCGCTCGGCGTGTTGCCGGGTGGGCACCTTTTGCTACTTAGCCCTACTTAGCCCCAATGCGAGTTAGTGACCTCGGTTATGGCTGGCAGCGGGCCAATGGAGTTACTGACCGCGTTTATAGCAAAAATTGTCCGAAAAATGGCTTGAAAGTGTCATAAACT
>NZ_KV796540.1:4318-147600 GCF_001809225.1 Corynebacterium sp. HMSC077G07
TCCGAAAAATGGCTTGAAAGTGTCATAAACTCTCACAGTTTCACATTTGCAGCCCGTTGTGCCTACCAGGCTCCTACCTAAGCCCCCCACTCAATCCGGGCTACTTCTTGGCCACCACTGGCTCAATTGGGTTACCTCGCCAGGAGGTGTGCGCAGGAACATGGTCACCGCGCATGACGAGAGAACCGGGTTCGACGCGGCAGCCGTCGTCAAGCACAGATGCCGGCAGTGCGACTGAGTGCGGTCCTAGGACGGAGCCGTGTCCGATGTGGACGGTGTCGAGCGTCATCACGCGGTCGGTGAACAGGTGCGTCTGAACGACACAACCACGGCCGACAGAAGCGCCCCGCTCGATTTTGACAAGGTCGGTCTCGGGCAGCCAGTACGTCTCCAGCCACACCCCGTGGCCAACGTTCGCGCCGAGCAGACGCATCGCGCGTGCGATACCGCCGGTGGCCATCGCCGGGTTCAGGTACCACGGTGCGGCAACCATTTCGACGAATGCATCCTGCAGCTCATTGAGCCAGACGAACTTGCTCCACAGTGGGTGATCACCGGGCTTGTGCTTGCCGACGCACACCCACTTGGCCACGACCGTGATGAGCAGCCCCAGCACACCAACAATCAGTAGCACGGCAGGGGAGAGCAGCCACGCGACCAGCAGGCCGAGCAGGGCAGCGCCAACGCCACCTGCAGTGACCAACTCCGCGGTGAACATGCCAAGGGCCTGCAAGATAAACAGCGTGACCGTAGCCAACATGAGAGAGACCATCGGTGCCAGGACGCGCAGTGTCTCGACGATGCCGCGGGCGACCTTCAATCCCGTAGTCGGACGGTAGGTCTGCGCCGACTCATCGCTGGAGACGGTGCCCACGCGGCGCATGCGCTCTGGCGGCGAACCCCACCAGTTGGAGCCGGACTTGGTCTTCTTCGGGGTAGAGGACAGCACGGCCACCAGCGAGTTCTTCGCCAGCTTGCGTTCTGGAAGCGTGATGCCGGAGTTGCCCAGGAAGGCGCGCTTGCCGATGCGGGAGTCACCCACCAGCAGCCAACCGCCGCCGAGCTCGTAGCTGCCGACCATGGTGTCGTCAGCCAAGAAGGACTCGTCCTTGACGTGCAAGAACTTCGGAATACCGATCGCGGTGGAGACTTCGCTGTCGTGACCAATTTGGGCGCCCAGTGCACGCAGCCACAGCGGCGTCAACATGGAGGCGTAGATGAAAAATAGGTCGTGACGGGCAGCGTCCATCAGGCGAATTGTCGCCCACGACTGCCAACCCACGCGCGAACGCACCGGGAACACTCCCGGCTTCAGGCCGATGCTGAACAGGCGCACGAGAATCAGCGTCAGCAGGGCATACACCGCAACACCGACGAAGGTGGCGGGAATAGCCCACAGCACGGCGCTACCCAGCGTTGGCCAGAGATTCGAGGTGGTTAGCTCGGTGGTGCCGTCGATAAGCCCCGTGCCCCAACCGATGACAGCAGCCATCGCGACCGCAGCGGACAGCGGTACGAGTGTCAGCAAAACAGCGGTGAGACCGTAGATAGCCACCCAGTGGCGGCGAGCCGGCGGAACTTCCTCCGGGAAGCGGTGCTTGGACCGGCCGACCTTGCGAGCCGGGGAACCCGACCAGCGCGCGCCAGCCTTGACCTTCTTCTCACCGGTGACGGTGGAACCCGCCTCGATGTGAGCGTCATTGCCAATACGCGCGCCGGGCAGCAGCGTTGAACGGGCACCGATGCGGGCGTGCTTGCCAATAGTGACCTCGCCGACGTGGACGACATCGCCATCGACCCAGTATCCGGACAGGTCTACCTCCGGCTCGATCGAGCAGTAATCATCCAGTTTGACCAGACCCGTCACCGGCGGCAGCGCGTGCAGATTCACACCCTTACCAATGCGGGCACCCAGCATACGGGCGTACCACAGCACGAACGGAGCACCCGCTACTGAGTGGGCACCGGAGCTCTCTGCCAGACGTTCGGCCGCCCATAGTCGCAGATGTACCGAACCGCCACGCGGGTAATCACCCGGGGTGATGTTGCGCGTGAGCAGGCGTGTCGTCGCCGCGTTGATGGGCATGACCCCCAGCGGGGTCAGGAACAACACGGCCAGTACGGTCACCAACCAGCCTGGTAGTGTCAGCGGCCCGCCGATAACCCAGTTGATAATCGCAAGCCACGTTACCCAGCGCATGCCACGTGCCCACTGCAGCGGCACCATGAGGCAGACCTGCGCCCAACGGGTCTTACGGGAGACAGGCGTCGGCTCGGGCACCTTTTCCAGGTGAGCGGTGGGGTCGCTGGTGTCGTCGGCAAGCATGTCGTCGCTGATGAAACCGCGCGCTACCAGCTCTTCAGCGAGATTGCCCAGGCGCGGGTGGTCGTAGAGATCGCGCACGGCGACCTGTGGGGCGCGCTGGCGAATGCGCGCAATGACGCTCGCCGCCGCCAAGGACGTGCCGCCCAGGGCGAAGAAGTCCGAGGCCGCGCCGGGCGCAGGTACGGACAGCACGTCCGCCCAGATATCGGACAGCCACTTCTCTACAGGGCTCAGCTTGTCGACGTCGCCCTTACCCGCACGCGCAGGCAGTGGCCACGGCAACGCCGCCTTGTCGACCTTGCCGGAGGTACGAACCGGCAGCTCATCCATGATGTGCAGGCGTGGCACCATCGCGGCTGGCATGGCATCGCGGAGAGTATCCATGCACTTGTCGTAGTCCATGGCTGCGGCGTCGCCACCGGCGCCGACGTAGCCGACCAGGATGGAATCGCCAGCACCGGTCTTCTGCACCACGACAGTCGCTTGAGTAGCGCCGGGGAGGGCAGCCAGGTGCGCCTCGACCTCGCCGAGCTCAATTCGCCGACCGCCGATTTTCACCTGATCGTCGACGCGGCCGGTGAAGTACAGTCCGTCCTCGTCCATGATGACGTGGTCGCCGGTGCGGTACGCGCGCTCCCAACCGAGAGCTGGCAGCGGTGCGTACTTCTCGGCGTCCTTCTCCGGGTCCAGGTAGCGTGCGAGTCCCACGCCGCCGATGACCAGCTCGCCCTTGGTGCCCGGTGGGACGGGGTTGCCCTCTTCGTCGATGACGGTGAGGTCCCAGCCGTCCAGAGGAAAACCGATGGTCACGGGCTTGCCGGGCCTCAGCTCGATGCCGGAGGCCACGACGGTGGCCTCGGTGGGGCCGTAGGTGTTCCACATTTCGCGCTCTGGGGTGGACAGGCGCTCGACCAGCTCTTGCGGGCAGGCCTCGCCGCCAACGATGAGCAGGCGCACGCTGTCGAGCGCCTCGGCGGGCCACAGGCCGGCCAGCGTCGGAACTGTGGAAACAGCGGTGATGTGGCGGGAAATCAGCCATGGGCCCAGGTCCACGCCGGAGCGCACCAGCGAACGCGGAGCCGGCACCAGGCAGGCACCATTTCGCCAGGCCAGCCACATTTCCTCACAGGAGGCGTCGAAGGCGACGGATAAGCCGGCGAGAACGCGGTCATCCGGGCCGAGCGGTCCTTCCGGGTGGTTGGCCAAGAACCAGCGGGCCTCCGCATCGACAAAAGCGGCGGCGCTGCGGTGGGTGACCGCCACGCCCTTGGGCTTGCCGGTGGAGCCAGAGGTGAAAATAATCCAGCAGTCATCGTCAGGAGTGGGCTCCTGCGAGATGATCTCGCGTGCGCTCGGCGGCGTCGGTTCCGTCTCTTCCTCGTCGGAGTCGGCGTCGGAGTCCAGCGGGCGGGGGCGATTACGTGCCGTGGAGCCAGCCAAATGCAGGCCTTCAGCATCGAAGTAACCGGCGATACCGGCCTCGCCGAAGACCATTTCTGCACGCTCGTCGGGGTCATCCGCGTCCACCGGAACGTAGGCGGCACCGGCGGCCATGATGGACAAAATTGCCAGGTAGAGCTCGCGGCTTCCCGACGGCATCCGCACACCAATGCGGTCGCCGCGACGGATGCCCTGTTCGTACAGCCACGTAGCTGTGGAATCAATCTCGTTGATCAACTCCGCATACGTGACGACAACCTCGCCGTCATCGATGGCCTCAGCCTCGGGGAACCTTCGCGCGGTCGCCCGGACAATGTCAATGAGTGTGCGCTCAAGCGGCTGTTCCGTAGCGCGTAGGAACTTCGCTTCAGTGGTTGTCACTTGAGAGCCCCCTTCTTATTCTTCTTCTTGCGCTTTTTCTTCTTCGACTTCTTACGTTTAGGACGCGGGGCATCGCTTGACGACGTCGCCTGCGTCTTATTCTCCGCCATGTCCTTGGTGTCTGTCTCAGTGGCCGTGACCTCTGGGATAGCGGCCTCGGGGTTCTTCGCGCCGGCATCGGTTTCGGGGCTTGCAGCGGAGTCGTCGGCAAGCGATGCAAGCAGCGCGCGTACCTCGGGTGCGCATTCGGCGACGGCGGCGCGTTCGGCTCTGCGGAGTGAGCGTCGCAGAGATGCGCGGGTGGTGTTGCCCGTTTCTGTCAGCGCGATGAGCTGGCGGCGTCGATCCTTGGAGTCTCGGGTGCGTTCGACTAGATTTGCCGACTCCAGAGAGTCAATCAGGCGAACCATGTCAGAGCGGTCCATGCCGAGCAGCGCGCTCAGCTCGGTTTGAGCCATGTCGCCGCCATCGGCGATGGCCTCCAGAACCCAATAACCGCGGATGGAAATCGACTCAATCTGAGTGCGGCCAAGAGCCGCGTTGACACTGGCGCGGACAGCCGCATCGAGCTGCGCCAGGCACCAGGACGCGGATTTGCGCAGGGCGGCCGGTGCGACGGCGAGTTCGCTTGCGGAGCCGGGCTTGCACTTGGACTTAGTTCTGGCCTTAGCACTGGCCTTGTTTTTGGCTTTCGCTCCCTTGCGGGCCTTCTTCGCCTTGGTGCTGCTCTGTGCGTCGACAGCAGGCACCTTCGCGTCTACGTCGGGTGCCACACCACCGCTGGTGTCGGCTGAGTCCGCCGAGGAAAGTACGGATGAATCAGACATACTTCCCATACTAGACAATCTGGGGAACCATCAATAATGGGACATGGCCAACTAATAATGCCCATGTTTGCCTGCGGATTGTTAGAAGGTCGGTGCTTTGGGGTGGGTAAATAAATGAAAAACTGCCCTGCAGGTAGGCAGGGCAGTTGTAGTTGATTTAGTTGGCCTTCTCCATTGGGCGGCCGAAGTGCTCCCAGTCGATCATGCCGCCGGTGATGACGATGGTGTCGATACCGTTCTTCTCCAACCAGGAAGAAACCTGAGCGGCGCGTCCACCGGAACGGCACATCAGGTAAATGTCGGAATCCAAATCCAGCTCGCCGTAGCGGGACGGAATCTCTTCCATAGGGATGTGAACGGCGCCGGTGGCGTGGCCGTCATCCCACTCCATCTGTGAGCGGACGTCAATGATCTGTGCGTCTTCGGGTACTTCGGATACGTTTACGGTTTCCATAGTGCGCACTATACGCAATCTGGCCTTATCGCCGGAAGCACCAAGGCCGCCGGAGGAAAACTCCGACGGCCGTAGCGCTGAATCACAGGAATTGCGTCAAAGGTGTGAGCCCCAGGAAGGGGGATTGGCTAGCGCAATTCTTACTTGTGGCTCTTACTTGTGGCGCTCGATAGCCTCAGCCAGGATGCGCTCAGCCTCAGCCTTGTCGCCCCAGCCCGAACCGGAAACTTCCTTGCCCGGCTCCAGGTCCTTGTAGTGGACGAAGAAGTGCTCAATCTCGTCCTTGGTGAACTGGGAAACATCGTCGATGTCCTGGTAGTGGTCGAAGCGGACATCATCCAGGACGCACAGCAGCTTGTCGTCGCCGCCGGCCTCGTCGGTCATCTTGAAAACGCCGAGCGGACGAGCCTTGACAATAACGCCCGGGAAAACCGGCTCCGGCAGGATCACGAGAGCGTCCAACGGGTCGCCATCCTCGCCGAGGGTCTCATCGATGAAGCCGTAGTCGGCCGGGTAGGCCATTGGGGTGAACAGGTAGCGGTCGAGGTAGACCTTGCCGGTCTCGTGGTCGACTTCGTACTTGTTGCGCTGACCCTTCGGGATCTCAATAGTGACCTCAACGCTCACGGCGATGACTCCTTATAATCGGTGTACACTTCTCTGACGGCTATCTTATGCGAAACCCGCTCAAAACCGTTTATTTGTGCACCTTAAGTGAGGTTTTGTTTCCAGGAAGAAGGTGTTTGTGACCGTGGGCAGTACCGACTCTGACAGCTCCAAAACCGCCGCTAAGGGCACGGAAAAATCGCCCAGTTCCGTAAAATCCGGCAAATCCAAGAAGTCGCGCGGACTGAAAATCGGCGGTGCCATCGCCGGTGTTGTCGTTATCGCAGCGGGCAGCGGCGCAGCGGTTGTCATCAATAACAATCGTCAGATTGCTGTCGATGCACCGCCCGCGGTCAGTCATGTCTCTGCTCCTGTGACGGCGGCGCAGTCTTCGCTTGACGACGGCGCTCTGGCCCAAAAAGTCAGCGCCATCATGGACGCTGCTGCGGCCGATCCAGCCTTCGGTGAGCTGCATGGAATTGTTAGCGATGCTACGACCGGCCAGAAGCTGTGGGGGATCAATGACACCGCGGTGGCCATGCCGGCGTCCAGCATGAAGATTCTCACTGCGTCTGCCGCACTGTTGGACTTAGGTGAAGATCATCGGGTTTCCACCCGTGTCTCCCGGGTCACGGGCACTAATGACATCGTTTTGCACGGCGGGGGTGACCCCACCTTAAGCAAGGACGGGGAAGGGTTCTTCCAGGACTCGGCTTCAATCGCTGAGTTGGCGAAAAAGATTTCCGTGGTCATTCCGGAGGGGGTCGGCAAGGTTTATCTCGACAACTCTCTATTCACCGAGAGTTTCCACGAGACCTGGGAGCGTGCGGGGCTGGAGGACGGCTACATCGCACCGGTGGAGTCGGTGATGATGGACGCCGGTCGTATCGATCCGACGAATGAAGAATCGCAGCGCAGCGCCACGCCCGCCGCGGATGCCGCTGATGCACTGGCCCAGGCGCTTGGTGCGGAAAACGGAGGCAGCCTGAGGGATGCGGCCAAGGATGGTCAGTCACTGCCTCTGGATCCAGACCCCGTCGCGCTCGTGCAGTCGGCCCCGCTGGTTACCCGTGTGCACGAGATGATGAACTACAGTGACAACGTGCTCGCCGAGTCCATTGCCCGTGAGGTGGCTATCTCTCGCGGCCTGCCGCCGACCTTTGAGGGGGCCGCACGTGCCGTGCGTGACGCTCTCTCGGAGCACGGTTTTCCTCTCGATGGCGCGGTGCTGTCGGACTCCAGCGGCCTGAGCACGGATAACCGTATTTCTCCGCAGCATCTCTCCGAGGTGCTCAATTCGGCCGCGGGTCCGGTGGAATCGGCCGAGCAGGGGGGACTGGCGGAGTCGCAGGAGTCGTCGGAAAGCACTGCGTTGCGGTTGCGCCCACTGTTGGATAGCTTGCCAGTGGCGGCGGTGTCCGGCACTCTGGCGACGCGCTTTGCTGGTCAGTCCGGGGCGGGCATCGTCCGTGCGAAGACAGGCACGCTGAATAAAGCCTCGGCGTTGGCGGGATATGTGGTGACGAAGTCGGGACAGGTACTGACGTTCGCACTGATTTCCAACGAGGCGAGCCTGTTGCCGGCAAGAGCTGCGTCCGATAAGGCAGCGAGCGCCCTTGCGGATATCTAAACTGAGATTCATTTGCCACTGAAAATAATTTGAGGAGATGAATCCGCAATGGCCTCTCACACTTCCGCGATTAGGAACTTGCCAACCGTTCACGAGATTGCCGCACAGGTTCGCGAGGGAAAGCTAAGCCCGGTGGACAGCGTGCAGCGCAGTCTCGACGCTATCGCCAGACTGGATGGAGGGATTCATGCCTTCCGTGAAGTGTGGACGGATAGGGCTCTGCAGGCTGCGCGGGAACTCGAGCAAAGCGAGAAACTCTCGGAGTTGCCGCTCGCAGGTGTGCCATTTGCGCTGAAGGAAAACACCGCTCTAGAGAACCCGTTTGTCCAGCAGTTGACTAGCGCCGGTGCAATCGCGGTGGGAACTACGGTGAATCCGCAGTTCTGTACGTGGGGGACGACGACGCTGCCGGGACTGGCCGTCGACAATCCGATTCTGCCGGGGCACACTCCCGGTGGGTCCTCCGGTGGATCCGCAGCGGCTGTCGCCGCTGGGATGGTTCCGTTTGCGCAGGGCAACGACGGCATGGGGTCACTTCGTATCCCTGCAGCGTGCTGCGGGCTATCGACTCTGAAGGCGACCCCGGGAACAATGCCGGGGCGCGTGGGCGGCAATGACTGGTACGGAATGTCTGTCCAAGGGGTGCTCACAGTCAATAACGAGGACTTGCGCCTGATCACCAAGATCCTCACAAATGGCATAGTGGATGCGGAGGACCCGGCGAAGACCCTGCCTGAAAACTTCGCAGTCAGCGTGGACACCACTGCGCCCGTATTCGGTTTGAAGGCTGCACCGGAGTACGTCGATGCGGCGCAACAGGCGGCGAGAGTATTCGCGGACAAGGGCTTTGCCGTCTCGGAAAAGAACATGCCGTACCCGCTGAACCCACTGCCGATGCTCGCGCGCTGGACTGCGGGGGTGGCGGATCAGCTTCGCGACGAGCCGCGCCCTGATCACCTGGAGTGGCGCAATCGAGTCCACGCCGGCATTGGTCGCTTGCTGCGTTTCACAATCAATGGCCGCCAAGTGGCACGCGATGGCGCTCGCATCGAGCGTGAGCTACCGGGTGACACCATCTTGATTACCCCGGCTCTGGCCAAGAACCCACCGCGAATCCGCGCGTGGCATCGCATGCCCTGGATTGTGAACCTGCTGTCCAATCTGCGTTTCACTCCCTACGTCTCGACGTGGAATTACCTGGGATTCCCGGCTGGCATCGTTGTGGAACCGACCTCTGGGTTGCCGGTGCAACTGATTGCGCGCCCGACCCAGGAGCGAATTCTGCTTACCGCGATGGAAACCATCGCAAGTGGTGGGCGCGTTGGCTAGACCTTTTTGGCCGGACCGCAGCCCTCATTTCCTCATCATTCGGCAAGCTGTCCGCGCGATAGTGCAGCAGGTGGGGCAGGAATTGGGCAGCGGTGTCGTCATTGGGCTTTCCGGTGGTGCGGATTCGCTGGCCCTGACCGCCGGGGCCTGTGCGGAAGCTCTCGGGCCCAAGGGTGCGCTGGCCGGCCGCAAAGTCCACGCCGTCGTAGTTAATCATCAGCTTCAGCAGGGCTCTGCAAAAGTTGCCGAGCGCGCCGCCCACATTGCTCGGGGGATGGGGGCTACGGCCGAGGTTATCGCGGTCGATATCAACAACAATTCCGACCGTGGTCCCGAATATGAGGCGCGTTTGGCACGACACGCAGTGCTACGGGAGGTCGCCCAATCTCGAGGTGCGGCGCTGATGCTCGCCCACACCTTGGACGACCAGGCGGAAACAGTTTTGCTGCGGCTGGCCAGGGGAGGCGGTCCGCAAGCGCTGTCCGCCATCCGCGACAACCTCACGTGGTCTGACGGGACTCGGATTCTGCGCCCGCTGCTCGGTGTGCGACGCTCAGATACTCAGCTCTGCTGCGAAGAGCTGGGCTTGAAGGTGTGGCACGACCCGCACAACCATGACGACCATTACGCCCGCGTCCGGGTTCGAAAGACGATTTTGCCGCTGCTGGAGCAGGAGCTGGGTCCGGGAGTTGCGGAAAATCTCGCTAAGACTGCGGCGATTGCAGCAGTCGACAATGACTTTTTGGACGCTCACGCCGAGTCAGCTCTGCATGCGCTGCTGGGGGAGGAAGAGGCGTTGGCAAGCGGGAGTCTGTCTGTGCGAGGGGTGGCTGAGCTCGACGACGCCATCGCGGTGCGCGTCCTCGCACGTTGGTTGAGGCAGGCGGGTGCGGAGCCCAGCAGTAAACAGATCGGCATGGTGTTGGCGCTCGTGCACCGCTATCACGGCCAGGGCGAAGTGCCGGTGACCCGTGGTCGCGATGGTGCTGACAGAAATGCCAGGTTGGTCGTTGAGCGAAAAGATGGCACTCTACAATTGGTAATGAATCGTCCCGCGGTGCCTTAAGAAGGGTGCCGCAATCCAACTTCCGGCGGCTGAGAACAATCGGTTGCCATAGCTCTGAACTTGCACTGGGGCAGTTACGCTCCATCGACACGCCGCCATAGAAGTGCGGAAAGGAAATGCGATGCATGATGTGAAGGATTTCAACGTCCCCGCAAACCCCTACGGCGATGAGGTAGAGGCAGTTCTCATTGGCGAAGAGGAGCTGCATGCTCGCATTGACGAGATGGCGCATCGTGTGAATGAGAAGTACAAGGATGCCGACAGCGATCTGATTCTGGTCGCAGTGCTCAAGGGTGCGGTGTTCTTCCTGACTGACTTTGCTCGTCAGCTCAGCATTCCCAGCCAGATGGAGTTCATGGCGGTTTCCAGTTACGGAAACTCCACCTCGTCGTCAGGCGTGGTGCGTATTTTGAAGGACCTGGATCGAGATATTGAGGGACGCGATGTTGTGATCGTCGAGGACATCATTGACTCCGGCCTGACCCTGTCCTGGTTGATGAAGAACCTGCGCAACCGTAATCCGCGCTCCCTGGAGGTCATTACGCTGCTGCGTAAGCCGGAGGCTGTGCGCACCAGCCTGGATGTTGCGGATGTTGGCTTCGACATTCCGAACGAGTTCGTCATCGGTTACGGCCTGGATTACGCCGAACGTTACCGCGATTTGCCGTACGTCGGCACGCTTCACCCGCGCGTTTACCAGGGCTAGGTCTGTCTTCGGCGCTATTGCACAGTGCCGATGCTTGACGACGGGCATTGCGCGCGTACCTCCGGCAGTTCTAGCTGTCTTCTAGCGATGAAAAGTAGGAGTTGGAAACTTTTTTCGGTTGCGATGCGTTATGCCTACTGTGGGGTCAGGTGCCATGAGCCCTGGCCCCACGTTGTGTCATTGATGTGTCTTCGAGAAGAACTCGTTGATGCGTACAATTAATAAAAGCAACTAATAGATGTAGAGAGCGAAAAGCGAACCCACTGTATGGACAAGAAAAAGGTGTTCCGGTTTGCCACCGTTGCCGGCATCATCCTGATTATCCTCTTTGCTATTACTCAGCTGGCGGATGATTCCCGGGAATACCGCGAGGTGGATACGTCCGTTGCCCTGACCCAGTTGGATAAGGGCAATGTCACGGAAGCTCAGATCGACGATCGCGAACAGCGAATTCGCCTCACCCTGAAGAAGGGCGTGGAGGTCGAGGGCACTGAGGACGTCACGAAGGTGATGACCAAGTACCCAGCGCGTGCGACCGACCAAGTCTTTGACAAGGTCACCGCCGCCGAGGGCATGGAGAAGTTCGATACCAAGGTCACGCAGGATTCCTTCCTGATGTCCACCTTGGGCTTCCTGCTGCCGATGGTGATCTTCTTCTTCGTCATCATGTACTTCTTCAGCCGCATGCAAGGCGGCAAGAACGGCATGTTCGGCTTTGGTGGCAACCGCGCCAAGCTGCTGAACAAGGAGACCCCGACCAACACGTTCGAGGATGTTGCTGGTGCCGATGAGGCCGTCCAGGAGCTCGACGAGATTAGGGATTTCCTGCAGCACCCAGCTCGCTACGAGGAGCTCGGCGCGAAGATTCCGCGTGGTGTTTTGCTCTACGGTCCTCCAGGTACCGGTAAGACCTTGCTGGCCCGCGCCGTCGCTGGTGAGGCAGGAGTGCCTTTCTACACCATCTCGGGTTCGGACTTCGTTGAAATGTTCGTCGGTGTCGGTGCCTCTCGTGTCCGTGACCTGTTTAATCAGGCCAAGGAAAACAGCCCGTGCATTATCTTCATCGACGAGATCGACGCCGTCGGCCGCCAGCGTGGTGCCGGCATGGGCGGTGGTCATGATGAGCGTGAGCAAACCCTGAACCAGCTGCTGGTGGAGATGGATGGTTTTGGTGATCGTCAGGGTGTGATCATCATGGCTGCGACCAACCGTCCGGATATTCTCGACCCGGCGCTGCTGCGTCCGGGCCGTTTTGACCGACAGATTCCGGTGGGCGCACCAGACCTGAAGGGCCGCGAGGCAATTCTGAAGGTCCACGCCCGGAACAAGCCGCTTGGACCGGATGCGGATCTGACGTCGCTGGCGAAGCGCACCGCCGGTATGAGCGGTGCTGATCTGCAGAACGTGCTGAATGAAGCTGCGCTGCTGACCGCTCGCGTCAACGGCAACATCATTACTGCGGATGCGCTGGAAGAGGCAGTCGACCGAGTTATCGGCGGTCCGCGCCGTACCTCCAAGGTGATTTCCGAGCAGGAGAAGAAGGTCACCGCCTACCACGAGGGTGGCCACACCCTGGCTGCGTGGGCGCTGAAGGACATTGAGCGTGTTTACAAGGTCACCATCTTGGCTCGCGGTCGCACTGGTGGACATGCGCTGACCGTCCCCGAGGACGACAAGGGCATGTATAACCTGCCAGAGCTCTTTGCCCGTCTGGTCTTCGCCATGGGTGGTCGCGCTGCCGAGGAGCTGGTTTTCGGACTGCCGACTACCGGTGCTTCTGCCGATATTGAGCAGGCCACCAAGATTGCTCGCGCCATGGTGACCGAGTACGGCATGTCGCCGGAGCTCGGCCCGGTGAAGTACGGGGAGGAGCAGGGCGACCCGTTCGTTGGCCGCGGTGGCAGCGGCTCTCTGGACTACTCTCCGGAGGTGGCAGCAACCATTGATCAGCAGGTTCGTTTGCTGATCAATAAGGCTCATGACGAGGCCTACGCCATCTTGAAGGAAAACCGCGACACTCTCGATGTTCTGGCTGAGAAACTGCTGGAGAAGGAGACTCTGCGTCGTCCGGATCTGGAAGTTATCTTCACCGATGTCGTTCCCCGTGAGCGCCTGAACTTCTTCGATAGCGACACTAAGCACCCGGCCGATGGCCGCGAGCCGGTGAAGACACCGGTGGAGTTGGCAATCGAGCGCGGCGAGGAACCGCCGAAGCGTGTCAACATCTTCGCGCCGGTGCGCCGCCGCGAACCAGAGAACCAGGACGCGGGCAACAACGGCAATGGTCAGGGGCCGGCAGGCTCCGCTGGTGCCGGTAATGCTAGTGTCCCGGGTCTGCCGGGCGCCCAGCAGGACCGACCGAATGTTCCGGTTTACGGTGGCACCCCACCGCCGGCTGGTTGGACCGCTCCAGGTTGGCCGCCGAAGGATACCGGCAGCACGCACGGTTCGGCTCCCGCACCGGCACCGGCGCCTGCGCCGACTCCTCGCCCGGAGGGGCAGAACCAGCCGGGTTCGCAGGAAGGCCAGGGCAACGCGCGTGGCCAGCACCCGGGCACTGCTAAATACCCGGCAGGTGCGCCGGACTTCGGCTCGAAGGCAACCGGTACGGGTAGTAACGGTGGCAACGGCCCCGCGAATATCCCTGCCCCTCCGAAGATGCCGTGGGACAGGCAGGGCGGACGTCACCGCCAGGACAACTCTGGCAGCGATGCCACCCCGACTACGGTGATGCCGTCGGCAGGACAACAGCAGGAGCTGCGCGGATTCCGCCTGCCGGATAACGAGCAGCCGGAACACACAGAACGTCCGGAAAACCCGAAGAACGCCGACAATTCCGATGACAAGGGGGCACAGATGCACGATTCGGATAAGGACGGCGTCGTCAAGCGAAACGAAGACAACAGCGCCTGGCAGGACAAGCCGGACACCAACGAGGAGCGATAAGTACACATCATGGAGCGCGAATTCGATCAGGGGCGGGCCGAGGCTGCGGTTCGTGAACTGTTGATTGCCGTCGGTGAGGATCCCGACAGGGAAGGCCTGAAGGAGACACCGGCGCGAGTGGCGCGAGCCTACCGTGAGGTTTTCGCGGGCCTGTTTGAAGATCCGTCTGAGGTGCTGGCAAAGACCTTCAACGAGGATCATCAAGAACTCGTTTTGGTGAAGGACATCCCGATTTACTCCACCTGTGAGCACCATTTGGTGCCGTTCTTCGGCGTTGCCCACATTGGTTACATCCCGGGCAAGGACGGTCGTGTGACGGGCTTGTCCAAGCTCGCTCGTCTGGTCGATGGCTATGCGAAGCGCCCGCAGGTGCAGGAACGTCTGACCAGTCAGGTTGCGGATGCCTTGGTGGAGCGGCTGGATCCGGCCTCGGCGATCGTCGTCATTGAAGCGGAGCATCTCTGCATGGCCATGCGCGGTATCCGCAAGCCGGGTGCGCGCACGGTGACCTCAGCCGTCCGCGGTGGCTTCAAGACGGATGCCCGTTCGCGCGCAGAGGCAATGGCGCTCATCCGCAAGAGCTAACGCAACAGTTAAATGGTCGATTGGAAAGGCTGGACAACAAGGTGACTGAATCCCCCTTGCAAGCGCAGGCAGGACAGCAGGCGGAGATGGGTATCGAGAATCAGCTCTGCAAGGTGATGGGCATTGTCAACGTCACCGAGGACAGCTTTTCCGATGGCGGCCTGTACAAGACCTTCGACGCGGCGATTGCCCATGCGCACGAGCTGCTCGCTGAAGGCGCACATATTCTCGACATCGGTGGCGAGTCCACTCGCCCCGGCGCACACCGCGTTTCCGAGGATGAGGAAATTGCCCGGGTCGTGCCGGTGGTCCGTGAGCTCGCGGCAGACGGGCACCTGATCAGCGTCGATACTATGCGCGCAAGTGTCGCAGAGGCAGCAATCGCCGAGGGCGCGGTGTTCATCAACGATGTCTCTGGCGGTCTCGCAGACCCCAACATGTACGCAGTCTGCGCCGATGCCGATGTGCCCATCTGCCTGATGCACTGGAAGACCGATCGCTTCGGCTCCGCTTCTGGACGCGCCGAAACTCACCCGGACGGCATTGTCGCCGATGTCCGTGAGCACCTGCTTCAGCTTGTCGACGGTGCCATGGGCGCCGGCATCGTCGAGGAAAATATTGTCCTGGATCCAGGCCTGGGCTTTGCCAAAAACGCCGATGACAATTGGGCGCTCCTCCACGGCCTGCCGGAGCTTATTGACCTCGGTTTCCCCGTATTGGTCGGTGCCTCCCGCAAGCGTTTCGCCGCCGCCGTTGGCAGTGAGGCTCGCGCGCCAAAGCAGGCTGATGCTGCGACTACCGCAATTTCCGCGCTGTCCGCAGCGGCGGGCGCATGGGCGGTTCGAGTTCACAATGTGGCCGACAACCTCGACGCAGTGCGGGTGGCGCAGGCATGGAACCTTGGCCGCTCACTGACCGGTTACACCGCGGCCGGCGACTATCCGGAAGGTGGCTCTAACCGCGCTGCACAGCACGATGAGTCTCCTGCTGAATCGCCAGCCGAGGCGGCTCTGGAAGGAGACGAGTAGAAACAGTGGCTGATCGCATTGAACTCAAAGGTCTGAAAGCCCGCGGCTACCACGGCTGTCTCGACTTCGAGCGCCGCGATGGCCAGGACTTCATCTGTGATGTCACCCTGTGGTTGGATTTCTCCGGTGCCGCTGCCAGCGACGAGCTGGACGACACCGTCAACTACGCCGACATCGCAGCCACAGCGCACGGAATTTTGACCGGCACTCCGCGCAACCTCATCGAAACCGTCGCGACCGAGATTGCCGAAGCAGTGCTTGCCGACGACGATGGCCGCGCCGAACGCGGATTGTCCCCACTGTTACATGCGGTGGAAGTAACCATTCACAAACCGCATGCGCCCATTCCGCTCGACTTTGATGACGCTGCGGTAACAGCCCGCCGTTCGCGGAAGAAGCGGTTGGCATGATTCGCGCCGTTCTTTCTATCGGCGCGAACATGGACCGCGCGCGAGAAAACCTAACTGGTGTGCAGGCCTTCTTCGCCGATGAATTGGTCGCAGCCTCAAAAATTTATGCCACCCCACCTTGGGGTGGGGTAGAGCAGGGTGACTTCCTCAATGCCGTGCTCATTGTCGATACGTCCCGGACACCAATGGAGCTGCTGGAAGCTGGTTGGAAACTGGAAAATGACGCTGGTCGAGTGCGCGAAATTCACTGGGGACCACGGGCGCTCGACGTGGACATTGTGCAGGTCACTGACAAGGACACCGGCGAGGAGATCATCTCTGACGATTCGACTCTGACCCTGCCGCATCCGTGGGCAACCGAGCGTGCCTTTGTACTGGTGCCGTGGCTCGATGCCGACCCGGATGCCGAATTGGGGGGAGTTCGGGTCGCGGCACTCGTCGATAAGCTGGCACCTGAAGACGTAAACGCAGTGCGTCTAGCAGACAGCGCGGATGGAGAAGAGGCCTAGAGATGAAACCGACCTCACCGATTACGTTGGCTGCATCTGCGCTGGTTCTCGCACTGGCGTCATGGATGATCGTGGCACAGTTTTTCGGTGCGCTCGGGCCACGAAGTTGGTGGGACCTGGGGTTTCCCTGGTTGCTCACAGCTGTCTGTGTGGCGGCAGCGCGGTGGATTAAGTCGGTGCTGAAAGAGGGGAAGGTCGGGCAGGATCGCAGCCAGGTGCAGCCGTTAACGTTGTCGCGATGGCTGGTGGTCGGTACGGCATCCGCGTGGTTGGGTGCGATTCTCGGAGGACTGTACGCCGGTGGCGTGCTGTGGGCCTTGCCGAAGTGGACGGAGCTTGCGGCCGCACAGGCCGACGGGCCGATCATGATTGTCGGCACAGTATCCGGCATTGTGCTCGCTGCGGCGGGGCTGTGGCTGGAAAAAGTTTGCCAATTGCCAACTGATGGCGAAAATTCTTCGCCTCCTAGCGGGGAAATGGGAACTAACTCGGTAGGGTGGGAGTTATGACTGACCTCTCCAACGCCGGTAATGACCCGAAGCGCTCGGGTGATGCCGCATATTTTCAGGGCGACGCGGCAGCTACTTCGTCGGATATGGCCGAGTCTCCGTCTCCGTCGCCTTCTTCGGCTTTCGAAAGCTACTCCGCTGGGGCTAACTCCGGGGCTGATGCGGCATATGCAGATGAGCAGAGCAATGATGTGACGAAATTCAGTTCTACCGATGGTATGACGGAGAAAACCGCCGTCATTCTCATGGTTGTGCTGCTGGTGCTCGCGGTGATTGCCAGTATCGTCATGCTCTTTGCCTCCTCTGCCGGGTGGATGAAGGTTGCCGTGCTGCTGGCGTTGTGGTCGGCAGTTATCGGGGCTGTGCTGGTGACTCGATACCGCAAGACCATTGCGCTGGAGCGCAAGCGGTTGGAGACAATCGAGGAACTGCACAAGGTGGAGCTTGACCGCGAGCTGGCTACTCACCGTGAGCAGGAGCTGATTCTCGAGCAGAACTACCTGGACTCGCTTGAGGGTAACAACGATGACAACATTGCGGCGCTGCGCGCTGAGGTCTTTGCACTGCGTGCCCAGCTTGCTGAGTTCATGGGGGAGGATTTCGACGACGAGCAGGTTGCTCTTCGCGCCCAGGCCGAGCGTCTGCGTGAGCTCGACTCGCCACAGCAGGCCTCGCCGATGAAGGATCCGACCGGTCACGACCGGCCGACACCACGCGCGACTTCCCACCGCGCTGAGATGACCGCTAACGGCACTGTTGGCGTTCATACCCAGCACGGCGGCACGGGCTCCGCTTCCTCCGCTTCGCCGGTTGAAGACGCCGAGGCCACCGACATGCGCCGTACATTCTCGCCGTCTGGCCAGCCGGTTGACGTCCACGAAGTCGCCGATTCCAAGGATGACGAAGCCGTTTCCAAGGAGAAGTTCTCCACTAACTCTTTCCGCGCCATCAACTGGCAGGAAACCCCGGCCGAGGACGCCGCAGAGGATGATTCTCAGGGCGGTGCTCACGAGGCACACGGTGCACGGCACCCATTCGCTGCGCCGGAATCGGACGATGCCTCGGACTCTCCGACTCGCCAGCTGCAGGCCATTCGCGATGAGGACCTCGCAGAAGAGCCAGCTCAGAAACCGGCTCAGGCTCCTGAGCAGGAGCCTGCAAGCCACGGTCGGCGCCGTGCTGAGGACAACAAGGGCAGCCTGACGGTTGCCGAGCTGATGGCGCAGATGCGCAAGAAGAGGGAGCAGCGCGAGGACGAAGAGGCCTAGTCGCTTACCGAGTATGCGCGGCCTACTCACTGCACATAGCTGGTTTGGTCTAACCTAGTCAGTCATGACGCAAAGCCAGCATGATTCCCATCCCCATCGGACAACCGCTCCGCGGTTGGCGGTGGGGATTATTTCTGCCGGAAAAGTCGGGGTCGCGCTCGGCCAGGCGTTAGAGCACTGTGGGCATCGTGTCACTCACGTGGTCGCGCGCTCACCAGAATCTGTCACACGAGCGCATCTACGTCTCCCGAACGCACAGGTTAGTAGCATTGCCGACACAGCTTCCACCTGCGAGCTCATCGTCATCGCCGTGCCGGATCGCGCCATCGCAGAGGTCGCGGAGGAAGTCGCCCGCCATGTCGGCCCCGGACGCATCGTCATGCATACTTCTGGTTCCCTCGGGCGTGCCGTGCTCGATCCGGTCGCACTCACCGGCGCGCTGACCATCGCCGCCCATCCCGCAATGACATTCGCAGGGCTTGACGACGACTCCGAGCTCCTGACCGGCTGTCCATGGGGCATCACTGTTGGGGATGAGCTCGCGAAAACAGTCAGTGAACTGCTCATTGGTGAACTCGGCGGTCGTCCGGTGTTCATCAACGAACGTCACCGCGGTCTCTATCACGCGGCTATGGCCCATGGCTCAAACGGTCTGGGCGCAGTTGTGGTCGATGCAGTAGAAATGCTGGCAACCACTATCGGCGGAGATACAGCAGCCGAAGACACCGACCTAGCTGAGCTGCGTCGAGGCCAGGCCGCCGAGCTGCTCCGCCCACTGCTGGAAGCTTCATTGGACAATGCCTTGAGGTGGGGTTCCCGGGGGCTGACTGGCCCGGTGACGCGGGACGACCTTGGGACCGTCGTCAAGCACGAACGTGAAATTGAAGCGGTGGCACCGGAAATGGGAACCGCCTACCTGGCCCTTGCCGAGCGCATCGCCGAGCTGCACGGCGCCAACGAGGTTTTGCGGTACCTACGCCGATGAGCTGAGCGGACTGGCTGTTCTGGTCATCCGGGATGTGGCGTAAGGTATTGCCGTCGGGCGAAAAGTTTGGTCCGGTAGATCTGAACGCGGAGGAAACATGACGGGTTATACCGCCGGAGAGACAACTGTTCACAAGACTATTGCGGGAATCGCGCAGGTCACCCGTGCGTTGCGGAAGACCGGGCGGCCGGTGGTGCTCGTACCTACGATGGGTGCGCTACACCAGGGGCACCTTGAACTAGTACAGGCCGCGAAGACGCTGCCGCGCGCTGTTGTGGTGGTGTCGATTTTCGTCAATCCGCTGCAGTTCGGTGAGGGGGAGGACTTTGACGCCTACCCGCGGACTCTGGAGGAAGACGTTGAGAAGCTCCGCGCTGTCGGTGCTGAGCTGGTCTTTGCGCCGAACGCGAAGGAGATGTACCCCAACGGTTTCCGCACGACGGTGCAGCCGGGGCCGCTGGCTTCGGAGCTCGAAGGTGCTACTCGCCCGGGGCACTTTGCCGGTGCGTTGACGGTGGTCAACAAGCTTTTCAACATCACCAACTGCACTGATGCCGTTTTTGGTGAGAAGGACTACCAGCAGCTGTGCCTGATGCAGCAGATGGTCACTGACCTGAATATGCCGGTGCAGTTGCACGGTGTACCGGTGATTCGCGAGGCCGACGGGTTGGCTATGAGCTCCCGCAACCGCTATCTGTCCGAGGAGCAGCGCAATCTCGCAGTAACCCTGTCCGCTGCGCTGACTGCCGGTGCTTTTGTCGCGGACCGTGGTGCGGATGCTGTGCTGGAAACCGCGCGTGGTGTGCTCGCCAGCCAGCCTGAAGTCGAGTTGGATTACTTGGAGCTGCGTGACGCTGCGCTCGCCCCGCTTTCCGACGAGGCGTTGCGCGGCGACGGCCAGGAGACTGAAGCTCGCCTGCTGGTTGCTGCGAAGGTCGGCACTACTCGTCTCATTGATAATGTTGGCTTGATTCTGGGTGCGCCGCGCCCGGATTCGGCAAACGGTTTCGGGCAGCTCGGGCAGAAGGACGCCGAAATTGCGTCGGCGGCTCTGTCGGCGGCGGGGCTGGACGGCGAATTGACTGAGGAAGAGGCCGCTGAGTTGGCTGAGCTGCAGGAAAAGGTTCGTGCTGCTCGAGATGCTCGTCTGAAAGATGAGTCCAGCAGAGAAACTCTGAAGAACGCTGGCTTTGGCGTTGAGCAGGACAGCGAGTAGGACGGCTTTTAGAAGTAGTTTCTCGTGGCTGGGAAGTTGTCGTATTATAGTGTGCCGACTAATAACCTGCCACGCTAAGGGGTGCCGCGGTAGGCAAGCATCCAGGGGACAAATCCAGGAAGGGACCTACCTTTTTCATGTTTCGCACTATGTTGAAGTCCAAGATTCACCGCGCCACGGTGACTCAGGCTGATCTTCACTACGTTGGATCGTGCACGATTGACGCTGATTTGATGGAAGCGGCCGACCTGCTTGAAGGTGAAGCCGTCGACATCGTCGATATCAATAATGGCAACCGGCTTACTACTTACTGCATTACCGGAGAGCGCGGCTCGGGCATCATTTCCATCAATGGTGCCGCCGCTCGTCTGATATCGCCGGGTGATCTGGTTATTATCATCGGCTACGGAATGATGGATGACGCTGAGGCGCGTACGTACAAGCCGAATGTCATCTTCGTCGATGAGGACAACAAGATTCTGGAAAGTGGCAACGACCCGGCGGATGTGCCGGAGGGTTCTGATTTGAAGAATCCGCGTAGCCCGGAGAACCAGGGCTAGTCCACGTAGCCCGCAGAGCTGGGGCTCGACTGCGTAGTTGGAGAGAAGAGTCGAGCCGGAGAATCACAACACCAGGGTGTTCACTTTGCGTTAAAGCGCAAGTCATTAGACCGTCAGCTAAAGCTCATTGGCGAGTTGATTTTTAGAAACCGAAAGGTAACGCAACGTCCTTAGCTTCTTAGAGGATCTAAAAGTTTTAGTTTTCCATTTCCTCACCTAGTCGAAGCTATACAAAGGCGGTCTCCCCGTGGTTCGTATTGGCAAGAATCTGCTGACAAATCCTTTTGCTACCTCTCGCAGCTCTCTGACCTGCACTTACAAGTGTGGTAATGCTTGTGCTGACGATGCTCCGAACGAGTTCTCGGACAACCAGTACTTCGGTGATGTTGCGAAGGAGGCGTTCTCCCAGCGCGCATTCTCCCGTCGCGCGGCACTGAAGGTCACTGGTGCTAGTGCTCTTGCGGTCGGCGGTGGCGCCGTGCTGGCCGCTTGCTCCTCTGATGATTCGGGCAGCGCCGCAGGTGGCTCCGACGCCTCCGGTACCGCTGCTGCCGGTGACGGTAGCAAGGGCGAATCGCCGGAGGGTATGCGTTTCGACGCCGTCAAGCCGAACACGGAAGACGCAGTCGTTATCCCGGACGGCTACGAGCAGAATGTTCTGATTCGCTGGGGCGACCCAATCCACGAGGGTGGCCCGGAGTTCGACTTTGACAAGCAGACTCCGGAAAACCAGCTGAAGCAGTTCGGCTTCAACAATGACTTCGCTGGCCTGATTAAGGCTGAAGACGGCACACTGCTGTACGTCTGCTCGCACGAGTACACCACCGAGCCGATGATGTTCCGTGCTTACAAGAAAGAAGATGCTACTAAGGAGCAGGTCGACATCGGACTGGCTGCCCACGGCCAGACCATCCTTGCTGTGGAAGAGGATGACAAGGGATTCCTGAAGCCAATTCTCAGCGACAAGCGTAACCGTCGCATTACTGGCTTCACCGAGTTCACAGTCGACGGCCCGGCTGCTGGTCATGATCTGCTGAAGACCAAGGCTGACCCGACCGGTATGAAGGTCGAGGGAACTTTGAACAACTGCTCCGGTGGTGTTACTCCGTGGGGTACCTACCTGTCCGGTGAGGAGAACGTTGACCAGTACTTCGGCAACGTTGGCAAGCTCGACGACGAAGAAGCTGTTAAGAAGCTCAAGCGCTACTCGGTCAAGAATGAAGAGCTGTCCGACCGCGCGTGGGAGAAGTACTACGACCGCTTCGATGTCTCCAAGGAGCCGAACGAGCCGAACCGCTTCTTCTGGCTGGTAGAGATTGACCCATCTGACCCGAACTCCACCCCGGTCAAGCACACCGCACTGGGCCGTTTCAAGCATGAAGCCGGTCAGATCTACGTCACCGACGACGGCACGGTCGTGTGCTACTCCGGCGACGACGAGCGTTTCGAATACATCTACAAGTTCGTCTCCTCCCGCAAAATTAAGGAGGGGGACCTCAAGCACAACATGGGCATTCTGTCCGAGGGCACGCTCTACGTCGGTAAGTTCAACGGTAATTCCGAGTCCGAGATTGACGGCTCCGGTGAGCTGCCGAAGGACGGCCGTTTCGACGGTGACATTGAGTGGCTTCCGCTGATGACCGCCAAGGCAGACGGCAAGCACGAGTCCCACGTTGATGGCATGACCGCCGAAGAGGTTTGCATCTACACCCGCATCGCCGGTGACAAGGTCGGTGCGACCCGTATGGACCGCCCGGAGGATATCGAGCCGTCTCCGAAGACCGGTAAGATCTACGCGGCGCTGACCAACAACAAGTACCGCGGTAAGGCTGGCGCGAAGGACGACAAGGGCAAGGAACGCAAGGATGGTGCAGGGCGCCCGCTTGCCGACGCCGTCGAGGTCGCACCAATCACCGAGAACAAGAATGGCCTTGTTCTGGAGATGGAAGATGACCACGCCGGTACCAAGGGCAAGTGGAACCTCCTGCTGGTCTGTGGTGACCCGAACGAGGCTTACACCTACTTCGGTGGCTTCGACAAGGAATCGGTCTCGCCAATTTCCTGCCCGGACAACGTCGCCTTTGACGAGTACGGCAACCTGTGGGTTTCCACCGACGGCAACGCGCTGGACTCCAACGACGGCCTTTTCGCCGTTGCCGTCGAAGGCGAGCGTCGTGGTGAGACCAAGTGCTTCCTGACTGTTCCGGTTGCTGCAGAGACCTGTGGTCCGCAGATCTTCTCCAACCGCGTGATGGTCAACGTCCAGCACCCGGGCGAAATCGAGACGGATCAGGGTCATCCAGTCGGCGACAACCCGGACCCGACCACCAACCCGACCTCGCACTGGCCGGACGGCGGCAAGGAGCAGCCACGCCCGGCCGTCGTTCAGGTTGTACGCACTGATGGCAAGAAGATTGGCGTCTAAAGGGCACTCAACTAGCAGGTCGGCGGTGTAGTCGGCTAACCTTTATAGCCGTGACTGACGCGAAGAAGACCCCTGAAAACACCGCCACCGTTCCTGAGCAGCTGCGCATTCGCCGCGAGAAGCGTGACCGCCTGCTCGAGGCTGGAATTCAGCCGTACCCGGTTGAGGTTCCCCGTACTCACTCTCTCAAGGATGTCCGTGAAGAGTGGGGTCACCTCGAGGCTGGCGAGGAGACTCAGGATGTCGTGACCGTCATTGGTCGTGTCATGTTTATTCGTAACACCGGCAAGCTCTGCTTTGCCGCTCTGCAGGAGGGTGACGGCACGACCCTGCAGGCCATGCTTTCCAAGGCTGAGGTCGGCGAGGACGCCCTGGCTGCTTGGAAGTCGGACGTAGATATGGGCGACTTCGTCCTCATTACTGGCCGCGTAATTTCTTCGCGCCGCGGCGAGTTGTCCGTGATGGCTACGAAGTGGCAGATGGCCTCGAAGGCTCTGCGTCCGCTGCCGGTGTCGTTCGCTGATCTGTCCGAGGACAGTCGCGTGCGTCACCGCTACACGGACCTGATTATGCGTGAGCAGGCGCGTACTAACGCACTGACTCGTATCAAGGTCATCCGCGAGCTGCGCCACGCCCTTGAGCGTCGCGGTTTCCTCGAGGTCGAAACCCCGATGCTGCAGACTCTGCACGGCGGTGCAGCTGCACGTCCATTCGTGACTCATTCCAACGCTTTGGACATCGATCTCTACCTGCGTATCGCGCCGGAGCTTTTCCTCAAGCGCTGCGTCGTCGGCGGTATGGAGCGAGTCTTTGAGATCAACCGTAACTTCCGCAACGAGGGTATCGACTCCTCGCACAGCCCGGAGTTCGCGATGCTGGAGTACTACGAGGCATTCGGCACCTACGATGACTCCGCCCGCACCGTCCGCGAGGTCATTCAGGAAATCTGCGTCGCGGTCTTCGGTTCGACGACCGTCACGCTTGCCGACGGTACGGAGTTCGACTTCGGCGGCGAGTGGAAGCAGATTGAGATGTACCCGTCGCTGAACGAGGCACTTGCTCGCAAGTTCCCTGGTCAGCCGGAAGTCACTATTGACTCGACCGTCGAGGAGCTAAAGGCAATCGCCGATGTGATTGGCCTTGAGGTTCCGGAGAAGGGCGGCTGGGGCCACGGCAAGCTGGTTGAGGAAATCTGGGAGCTGCTCTGTGAAGACCAGCTCGACGGTCCTATCTTTGTCCGCGACTTCCCGGTCGAGACCTCTCCGCTGACTCGTCAGCACCGCTCCAAGCCTGGCGTGACCGAGAAGTGGGATCTTTACGTCCGTGGCTTCGAGCTGGCTACCGGCTACTCCGAGCTGGTTGACCCGGTTGTCCAGCGTGAGCGCTTTGAGGATCAGGCGCGACTGGCCGCTGGCGGCGACGACGAGGCCATGGTTCTGGATGAGGACTTCCTGCACGCAATGGAGCAGGGCATGCCGCCTACGACCGGTGTGGGCATGGGCATTGACCGCCTGCTGATGGCCCTGACCGGCCTTGGCATTCGCGAAACCGTGCTGTTCCCGATCGTGAAGCCGGAAGCGTAAGCGACTGAATTCATGTGTAGTTATCCCGGTGTTATCACCGGGATTATTTTTATCCCGTAATTTCTTCACCCGTGAATTCGGTAAATGGGAATAAGAAAATTGATCGGCGATCCGTATTGCGCTTGGGAGCAGTAGCGGGTGCGGGGGCTGTAGCGGTTGCCGTCAATAGCGTCGGGACGCGAGCAGTTGCATCGGCGGCCCCGAACCAGTCGCCGTTTCCATTCACCGGGTTGACCAGCGGCCTTGTTGTGACGGACCTGGAAGTCGTGACCGTGACCGATACGTCGGTGACATTTTCGTGGGCGACGTATGCAGGCCCACATCCAGCGTGGGGGAAGCTGGCTCCACTGGCGCCAGCCGACACTGAAGTTGCGCTAGTGCCAGTCGATGCCGATGAGGGCGGCGAGCTACCCGTGGTACATAAGGACGAGACGCAGGTTGGCTACCACTTTGTGACCGTCGATAAGCTGCGCCCTGGAACCACGTACCGTTTCGAATGTCGATCGAATGGACTGGTCGCCGAGCCGGGATTAATTACCCGAAACCTCCCCAATGCACCCGAGCAAACTGGACAGTTCACGACGTTGGTCGCTCCGGAAGGGGAGTACCTGACCACGATTGCCATCCTCAATGACACGCATATTGGCGAAAATGGGCACGGTATTATCACCGGCGATTTCCCCGCTCCTATCTTTTCTGAACCGGGTGCCGCGCCGTATCCCGAGGTCATGCTGACGGCTGCGCTCGCCGAGCTGCGGGGGATGGGGATTGAAAAGGTTTTCGTCAACGGTGATGCCACGTCGGAAGCACGTCCGGCGGAGGTGCGTCGATTTGCCGAGATTATGAATACTTTTGGTGCTCAGGAGCGGCAGTGGTTTGTCACCCGCGGCAATCATGATCGTCCGCATAAGCCGGATGCCGATCCATCTGCTGGCTACGACGAATTCCCGGTTTTGGAGGGTACCGAGAATCATCGCGATCCCTTCGGTGTTCTCCTGGGGCGTCCGCGGCAGGAACTGTGGGTCACTCAGCAGGGGCCGGTCCGTGTCATAGGGCTGGATTCATCGAAGTTGGATGAGTCCGGCGGCGAAATTAGCCCGGAACAGTTCGATGCACTGGAGCGGGAATTGCAGCGTGACCCCAGTAAGCCGACAGTTGTGCTGGCTCATCACCCAATTACCTCCGAGGCTGGTTGGACACATGCTGCCGGGCCCACCTTCATTCTCAACAGCGCTGATGCACGACGCTTGCAGCAGATGCTTAACGACGCTCCGGGTGTATTCTTTGCGGGGGCAGGTCACACCCACCGTGCAAAGCGTACTCGCGGTGATTTTGGTGCCGGCGTTGATTATTTGGAGACCGGCGCGTGCAAGGCATACCCCGGTGGCTACACACTGCTGCATGTCTACTCCGGTGGTTACCAGGTTAATTTCCATCGTTTGAGCAGCGAAGATGCGCTTGCATGGACTGCGCGTGCCCGTTGGGCGATGTACGGCTTCGAGCCCGAGGCGCTGCTTGGTGAGCTCGCTGATCGCAACTACGTTGTTAACCGCGTTATCGCCTGACAAGTTAGAAACCTGAAAGTTTTCTGTTGCTTGGCAATGTTTTTTCAATTCCTGTGACAACGGTCACGTGATTCATTTATTGTTATGCCAGTAATAGTTCTGACTCGAAAGGCCATGATCACATGAGCGAGAAGAAGAACCGCGAAGATTCGACTGTCGGCCGCAATAACCCTGGTCGCGACGCTATCGGAGCGGCAATGCGGTTCATCACGTCGATTACTGGTTCGGACTTCGCCCAGAAGTACGACCTTCAGCCAAAGATCGACCGCGTGGTGTACCAGTCCACCAAGTCCGGTTTTAAGACCCTTGGTGCCGCGAACCGTCAGTTTAAGAAGATTTCCGGTTCCGGTAAGCCGGAGCGTCCGGCTGAGGAAGCCCAGGCTGCACAGGAGGCCGCAGCCGAGGAGAAGGCAAAGAAGCTCTTCGACCTCACCCCGACCGAGGATCAGCAGATGATCGTCGAGACGGTTAAGGAGTTTGCTGAGTCGCGCTTGCGCGAGGCTGCTTACAAGTCCGACCACGAGGCAACTCCCCCGGAGAATCTCGTCTCTGAGGCTTCTGAGCTGGGCGTCACTATGATCAACGTCCCGGTGGCTTTCGAGGGCATCGCTACCGGCGAGGACGTCACCACCAACGCGCTGGTCGCGGAGGCTCTGTCCTACGGTGACATGGGTCTGGCTCTGGCAGTGCTGGCTCCGGCCGGTGTCGCTGCCACCCTGACCGCTCACGGCTCCGACTCGCAGCAGAAGACCTACCTGCCGGCATTCGCTGGCGAGAACGTCCCGGCCGCCGCTGTTGTTCTCGCAGAGCCGCGCCCGCTTTTCGACGCACGCAAGCCTGAAACCACCGCAAAGCGCGAGGGCGATTCGCTGGTCCTCAACGGTGTTAAGTCCTTCGTTCCGAACGCCGGCGCAGCTGAGCTGTTCATCATCGGTGTTGAGCTCGAGGGTAAGCCGGCTCTGGTTATCGTTGAGTCCGACACTGAAGGTCTCCACGTTGAGGCTGACCCGTCCATGGGTCTGCGCGGTGCCGCAATGGGTCGCGTCATCCTGAAGGATGTCAAGGTTCCGGCCGAGAACATTCTCGGCGGCGCTAGCACCTCGGCTGCAGACCGTGAAGAGGCATACCTCGACATTCTGCGTCGTTCCCGCCTCGGCTGGGCAGCTCTTGCAATGGGTACTTCTCAGGCAGTTCTCGACTACGTCATTCCTTACGTCAATGAGCGTCAGGCATTCGGCGAGCCGATTTCCCACCGCCAGGCAGTGGCCTTCATGGTCGCCGACATCAAGATTGAGCTCGATGGTCTCCGCATGATTACTCTCCGCGGTGCTTCCCGCGCTGACCAGGGTCGCGGCTTCGCTCGCGAGGCAGCTCTGGCTAAGACCTTCGCCACTGAAAAGGGTATGAAGATTGGTTCCGACGGTGTGCAGCTGCTCGGTGGCCACGGCTTCACCAAGGAGCACCCGGTTGAGCGTTGGTACCGTGACCTCCGCGCAATTGGTGTCGCCGAAGGCATCGTCGTTCTGTAAACCGCTAGATACTTCAGCCGAAAAGAATTAAGAGGAAAGAAAATGATTAACCTCGAACTGCCGAAGTTCCTCAAGGCGGGCGCGTCCCAGTCGCATCAGGCCGCCGCTGAGATCTTCCGACCGATTTCCCGTAAGTACGATCTCGCTGAGCACGAGTACCCGAAGGAACTCGACACCCTTGCCTCCATGATGGACGGCATGGCAGATGGTGGCCGTGGCTTCTCCGGTGCTTCCGGTGGACGTGGTGACGATAAGAAGCCGAAGCGCACCGGTGTAAAAAACGGTGGCAACATGGCTTCGCTGCTCAACGTTATTGAGACCTGCTGGGGTGACGTGGGTCTGACCCTGTCCCTGCCGTACCAGGGTCTAGGTAACGCAGCTATCGCAGCTGTTGCTACCGATGAGCAGCTGGAGGCTTTCGGTAAGACCTGGGCTTCCATGGCAATTACCGAGCCGTCCTTCGGTTCTGACTCCTCCGCAGTTTCCACCACCGCCAAGCTCGATGGTGATGAGTACGTCATCAACGGTGAGAAGATCTTCGTCACTGCTGGTGAGCGTTCCGACTCCGTCGTTGTGTGGGCGACCCTGGACAAGTCCAAGGGCCGTGCTGCCATCAAGTCCTTCCTGGTGAAGAAGGGCACTCCGGGCTTCACCGTTGAGCGCCTGGAGGAGAAGCTGGGTATTCGTTCCTCGGATACCGCAGTGCTCCGCCTGGACAATGTCCGCGTTCCGAAGGAGAACCTGCTGGGTTCCCCGGACATTGATGTTAAGAAGTCCTTCGCCGGCGCAATGGCGACCTTCGACAACACTCGTCCGCTGGTTGCGGGTATGGCCATCGGCGTCTCCCGTGCTTCGCTGGAAGAGCTGCGTCGCATCCTGGAAGAGGCTGGCATCGAGATTGACTACGATGCACCGGCACACACCCAGAGCGCTGCTGCAGCTGAGTACCTGAAGCTGGAGTCCGATTGGGAGGCTGCATACCTCCTGGCTCTGCGCGCTGCGTGGATGGCTGACAACAAGCAGCCGAACACTCTGGAAGCTTCCGAGTGTAAGGCCAAGGCCGGCCGTGCAGGCACCGAGATTTGCCTCCGTGCCGTTCAGCTGGCAGGTACCTTCGGTTACTCTGAGCGTAACCTGCTGGAGAAGTGGTCCCGCGACGTCAAGATCCTGGACATCTTCGAAGGTACCCAGCAGATTCAGCAGCTGGTCGTTGCTCGCCGCACCCTGGGCCTGTCCTCCAAGGAACTGAAGTAGTTACAGTTTCAGAGCAATCTACATACTGGTGAGCCGGTAAAAGCTCACAAAGATGCTCAAGCCACATTTTCCTAAAACACCGTCCTGCCATGACTTGGTAGGCGGTGTTTTATTTTGCGCTGTTTTGGCCGTGTGTCTCTTGTCGTTGCGTTCCTATTTTTCTGAGATTAGAGGGAGAGTTCATCTAATTTTCATCTTTAGGTTCTAGGCTTATTTGCCATGAGCATTTCCCGCCGGGCCTACCTCTCTGTTGCAACTCTTGCTGCAAGTTCAATGGCCGTCGCGAAAACCTCGGGAGCGTACGGCCTTGAGTACGTCACGTCGGGTCTGGGGCTTACCCAGTCGGATTCCAAGTCGTGGCAGGTACTGGCTAGCGACTTGGAGGTCATCACTGTCACAGACACGTCAGTGGCATTTACATGGGCAACATATGCTCCGGGAGTGCAGACAGCGTATGGCTTCATTAAGCCGACCGTTCCTTCGGATGAGCGGGTGCTGCTTGGTCCTGCGGATTCAACGCAGTTAGAGCTCGTGCACGAGGGGTACTCAGAGTCGGGCTACCACCATGTGGTCATTGACGGGTTGGAGCCGGGACGGGAGTACCGCTTTGAGTGCTGGTCACACAACTGTCGCGCGGTTCCGTCGCTGAATATCACCATGAGCAAAACGGCACCGGAGAAGACAGGCGTCGTAAGCACTCTGCCAGCGCTGGAGGGTGCACATTTGGCGACGTTCGCGCTGACGAATGACACACACATTGGTAAGCCCAATCATGACGGCATTCGCATTGGCAACCTCGGTCTTTCCTCCGGTCCGGGAGAGCAGCCTTTTGCCTCTATGCAATTGCAGGGTCTGGTGGACACGGTAAAGGCTGCCGGGTTAGACACTCTCGTCATCAATGGCGATTGCACGGATAGCAACCGCCCTGAGGAGTATGACGAACTCATCAGGGTTTTGGATACTTTCGGTGAGTTTGGGAAAAACTGGTTTGTCACCCGTGGTAATCACGATGTGCACCCGCCCGGGCTACCCAATATCAATGGTTTCCGGGGACGCGGAATCCGCAAAGGCAAGACCGCGGTTCCGGATTACTTCAGCCAGCGTCTTGTGCCGACGCAGCAGCACTGGTCGACTCGCGTCGGCGAAGTGCGCCTCATCGGTGTTGATACCGCCGAGTTTGGTTATGCAGGTGGACGTATTAATGAGCGGCAGATGCGTGCATTGCGTGCCGAACTCGCAGACGATCCAGAGCGTCCGACAATTTTGTTTGCGCATCACCCGTTTACTCAGGATGCGGTGCGTTCGCATTTCGGTGGTGAGGCATTCATGGTCGAGGCGCAGCAGGCCAAGATTTTTCAGGAGATTCTGGCCGCCACGCCGGGTGCCAAAGGCGTGTTCGCTGGTCATACGCACCGCAGCCGCCGTGGTATCGCTGACTACGGGGATACGGACTTCTGTGAGCGGGGTGCGGCACTCGGCTATCCGGGTGGATACACACAGATTCGAGTTCACACTGACGGTTACCAAATTAGCTACCACCGCACTACGACACCTCAGTCTCTGTCCTGGTCAACGAAGACTCGTTGGTCGATGTTCGGGTTGGAGCCAGAGTTTATGCTGGGAAAGATCTCCGATCGGAACTACGTCAATTTCTTCAAGAACAAAGTGCCACTCTGAGCTAGTGCTAGCTTCTAGCAGGGTACGCTGGGCAACGCATAGTGTTAATGGAAAATACGTAGTGGCAAGTTCCGCTGTGGGCGAAGTCGCAAGCCACCACGTTATTGGCCGAGCACAAGTGTGGCTCTGAAGTAATAAGGAATTTAGCGATGACCGACCAGTACAACCCGCGTTCGTCCTCCCCGCAGGATTGGGAGCAGGACGGTTATGCAACATCTGCCTGGGAGCAGCCGCAGGGTGGGGCTCAAGACGAGTACCAGCCTCAGTACCAGTACCAGTCGCAGGGGCCGAACCAGGGAGGTTCACCCCAGCAGTATCCGGCTTATCAGCAGGCTCCGGTACCTGAGCAGAAGAGCAACAACGGTCTGTACGTGGTTTTGGGCATCGTCGGTGTCGCACTTGCAGCGGTCGCCGGTATCGGTGGCGCGTACTACCTGAATAATTCCTCCGATAATTCCCCGCAGTCTCCCGATACGGTTGCGGCAGGGGACTCGTCGTCAAGCACTGCGTCCCCGGCGCCGGTGGAGACGTACACGGAAACCTATACCCAGACCGTCGAGCCGGAAACGACGAAGCAGCCGGAGAGCAGCGCTCCTACCACTACGCAGCGGGGAGATTTTGGTCTTCGCGCGTTCGGTATGAATCGCGATGATATCGATGCCAAAGGTTGGGTTGGCAGTACCGCTCGCTGCTCGGGTGGGTATTACGCGCGTGTGTTGGCGGAGACTTCTTCGGGTAAGGCCGTGATTTGTGAGAACTCCAATAACCGCCAGCAGCGCCATTACATTGGTGACTTCGGTGAGATTTCGGATACCCCGGATGCGTACACAGTAGATAGTTTCTCCGGGAACCGTGCTGTCGCGAAAAATGGTGGCTACACGTATACCGTCACTCCGAATGCGGTAACCGTGACCCAGGACGGCGAAGAGATTTTCCGTGAGCCCGTCACGGACTACGGTGTTTTGAACGCTGGCTAATCAGCTCTAGTTCTTCCTAGGACACGCAAAAAGGACGCGGTAACTTCCATAACGGAAGTTTTTACCGCGTCCTTTTCGTGTCTGCCGTTCGCTTTACGACGGTCCCTGCGCCCTAAGCCACCTTCTCCTCGGTGACATTCTCCCACGGCTTCGGCAGGTGGCGAGGAACCACCTTGCCGACTGCGTTGCGTGGCAGTTCATCGAGGAACACGGTCTCGCGCGGAACGGCGAATCGGCTGAGGCGCTGCTTGACGTATGTGCGAATCTGCTCATTGGTCAGGGCGCGGCCCTCAGGGGAGTCGTCGCGGACAACCCAGGCGACCAGGGCCTGACCGAAGCGCTCATCCGGGACACCTGCGACTGCGCACTCGCGGATACCCTCGAGCTGGCTGAGTGCATCTTCGGTCTGGCGTGGGAAGACGTTCTCGCCACCGGAGACAATCATGTCGTCCTCGCGACCGGAGATGTAGAGCAAGCCGTTTTCCATGCGACCCAGGTCACCGGTACAGACCATGCCGTCAATGACCTGCTTGTCCGCGCCCGGGCGGGTGTAGCCCTCGTACAACATGTTGTTGCCGACGAAGATTCGACCGGTCTCGCCGTCGGCGACGCGGTTGCCGTCTTCGTCGAGAATCTGGACACGAGTGCCCAGCGGTGCGCGACCAGCTGTGGTTGGGTTTGCCTTGAGCTCATCCGGGTTAGCAATGGTTGCCCAGCTGACCTCCGTGGAACCGTACTGGTTGTAGAGAACCGGCCCGAAGCGCTCGAGGGTCTTGGTGACAATTCCCTCTGGAATAGCCGAACCGCAGGATGCGATGACCTTTAGCGATGTCGCGCCGATGTCGTAGTTGTCCGGGAGAATCTCAATCATGCGCTGCAGCATGGTCGGCACCAGGAAGATGGTGTGCGGAGAGTGCTGCTCGATAATGCGCAGGCTGTCGGCTGGATCGAACTTGCGGCGCATAATCATGGTGGAACGCAGTGCGATGCACAGCTGCGCAGTCGCGAATCCCCAGGTGTGGAACAGCGGAGCCGCAAGGTAAGCCGGGCGACGCTGACGCAGAGGAATTCGGCTCATGATGGAAGATGCCGGCATCCAGCTGCGCGGCTCCGGACGCTTGGCACCCTTTGGAGTGCCGGTGGTTCCGGAAGTCAGAATAATAACGCGGCCACGGCGCGGGCGGGTTGGCAGCTCGGCGGTCGGCCACTTTGCCGGCGGTGCTGTCTTCAGCATCTCCTGCATGGAGGTCCAGCCCTCGCGAACGCAGGAGGTGTCACCGTAGTTTTCAAACCACGACACGGCGACCGGGCACTCATCGAAGTCCTCCGGCAGCATGTGAGTGAATTCCTCATCAATGAACAGGAAGTCAATCTTCTGTTCACGAATTACGGCCAGAGTCTGCTCGGCGGAGGCGCCGGTATTGAGCAGCACCAGGTCGGTGCCGAGACGACCGTGGGCACACAGAGCCATAATGAAACCGCGGTGGTTGCGAGCCAGCACACCGATGCGGTCGCGCTGCTGAATATCGCCGTGACGGAGTGCTCGCGCCAGGGCAGTGGAGCGCTCGTGCAGCTCCTCGTAGGTCAGCGAGCCGCCATCATCAATAATCGCAGTGTGGTGCGGATCGCGGCCGGCTGCAATGCCGAGGAGACCAGCTGGCAGGAAGTCCCAGCGGTAGATGGAACTTAATGCCTTACCAGCCGCGCCGGGCCCCATCGAGCCGAGGACGCCAGCCTGAGTCACCGGTGCGAGTCCGAGAACGAGGTCCGAGGTAGCTCGCGAAGCTTTGCGCACCTTATTGAGAATCGAGGTCTGTGGATTAGATGTCATAGTCACTCATCTTCCGTGGTTCATGTCCTGTGGTCTTCGGAGAGGCCTAATCAGGCGAAACCTCATCGGTAGGACTGCCGATTTAGTTTCTTTTACAGTAAGAATAAGTGTCCTAGGTCACTTTTGCGTAGCTTTTTGCAAAATTTTTTTATCAGAAACGAATAGTTGTGAAGATATGTGGCGTGACCAGTGAAGATAGTCAAGTATCAGTTCTCTTTCGCAGCTCAATGGGTGCTGACCTTAGCCGGGGAGGGGTTCTGGTTTGGATCTGATTCTTTTGGGGAAAGCTCCTGAAACCTGTTCTTATCCAGTTGCGCTCTCGACTCGGTGGCGAAGGGCGAACCTATCCGATACGACTCCAGTCCAGACCACTATGGTGACGTCGACTGAGGAGCTGGACGATGATCGCGATGACATTGATGACACGGATGATGACCGTGACGATGGCATGGACGACGATGATCACGATGACTTTGATGACGACGATGACGATGACCGCGTGAACAATTAGTTTTCTAATCGGCACCGTAGATTTTGTGAATCATCGGCCCCCCCACGTAACCCATGAACCCCCGCTCACTAGTGAGCGGGGGTTCATGGGCGTTTATGGCAGGGACGCTATTTATTGTCCTGCGGTGTCCTGTGCCATATTCTGCTTAGCGGCATGGCTGACATTGTCGGCGATATCTGTTGACAGTTGTTCGGCATCATCCCACGGGCCAGAATTGGATACCCACACATTGAGCTGTATATGCCCGGTTCGGATGGTTTCTAGGTATCCGTCCTGGTCGTTAATGGTAGATGCACGAGACTGGGCGTCTTCGTCTGCTCCACCAACAAGAATGAGAATTGTTCCATTGGAATCTTCAAAGTTGTAGCCACAGCCAATACCTAAGTCCTTCACGCTAGTCGGCACAGCGTGAGTCTCTTCCGGCATGTAGTCGCCAGCATCACAGACGTTAAGCCAGCTGAGCGCCATTTTGTAGTAATAGGAGGCTATGGAGGCCTGGTCGGAATTGGTGTTCTTGTCTTCCAATTCCGAGTTTGCTTCTTCCAGCTCATCAATCTTTGCTTGCAGCTCGCTTTCCCGCTCCTCTGCCTGCTGTTGAAACGAGTAAATCTCTTCACTCGCGCTTGCAAGTTCGGACTCAGCATTCTTACCGCCCATGGCAAACCCCGCCGCGCCGGCAACAATCACTCCGACTGCGCCGAGGATGAGCGGCAGCGTCAAAGGTTTACTCTTTCCGGACTTAGTGCCGGAAGCTCTCTCCGACACTTTCTCGGAAGTGCCCGACTGGTTGCTATTCCACGGATCGATGGGTTCGTGAGCGTTCATTTTTAACCGACTACCTTCACCTTCTGTGCGATTGTGATTGGTTCGAATCCTGGCTGCTGAGCTGTCACAGCAACGATGTATTCACCGGGTTCTGTAAATGTTGCGTAGGCCTTCTCCCCAAACCGGCGAACGATCTGGCAAGGAGTATGTTGTCCAGTCACACCTGCGCTGGCACTTGCAGTCGGTTTGCCCTCAGAATCGTAGACATCCACCTTGTTTTCACAGGTTTCCGTACCACCAGACTGGCTGAAATTCCACAGCAACCTCGCGTTTGCTTCGCCATCAACCAGGGGATAGGTCAACAGGCTATTGGCCCCCTCGAAGGGAAGCGTGATCCGAGCAGTGTCGAAGCCGCCCAATTCTTTCTGGTGAGCAGTTGCGTCAATCTTGACGTTTTGGCGCTTGGCACTGCCGGGCTCCATGCCGCCAATTTTGGTCAGCTCCATCGAGCTATTCAGCGTTACTGCACCGGAGTCGGCATCCGAGTCTGAAAGTTCGCTGTTGGGAGAATTCTTATCCTGCGAACTGTTGGCATATTCCTGCTCTGGCTCTTCCGACCCGGTCGAGCTCTCAATCGAGCTAGGAGTTTCGGATTGTGCATCAGAAGCAGGGGACGTTTCTGTAACTGTCACCACCGCGGGGGACTCCGGGACAGCGTTGTTAGTGGGCATACCTGAGCAGCCAACCAGAGTCAGGGTAGCAGCGGCGGCTGCCACAGCTAAAACGTGCTTTGAATGAAACTGGGATGTCATGGGCGTTAAAAACCTCCGAGTTAAGCGCCGAATAAGCGTTTTCTTCATCTGCTTGACGACGCTATAGCGGAGGCCTCAGAAGCGGTACGGGAGTTCTCCCGGTGACTTTCACTACCCGTGCAGGTTTAACTAAATCCTGTCGGGTTCAGCGAATTAATCGTTGGACAAAAGATTGAGGGAAAGAACCGTTTAATGAACCTCCAACAGCTGAAAGATGTGGCCAAAAGCTACTTCTCAAAAACCACAGATATTGTGAAGGGTGTTCCAGATCGTACTAAAGGTTGGCGCGGTGATTTGGAGGATCAAGGAATTATTCCAAACCGTGTTGGTGTAGATCAAGAAGGTCGTATCATTCCGCCATTTTTTGTTTGGTGGGCACCCTGGATGTTTCGAGTCGTACTCATTATCGCCGGATTCATAATTGGCGGAATTTTGGAATCCACCAATAGTGGGCCATATCCAGATACGGCGATGTTGATTCCATTCGCCATGGGGTTTGCGATGTGGTTCTTGCGAAATCAGACTAGTTGGATTCCCGGCCTCATTATCACGGTGCTGGCAGTCACCGCAGCATCGCTTATGTCTAAAAGCGTCCTTATTTCGCTCGAAGCATTAATCCTTTTCGCTCTCGTAGTCCTAGTGGAATACATCTACGCTCGCGCCGCATTCGACTACAACACTGCCGCGGCGTTTGAAGAGATGAAGCAGGCGCTTTCCACGTACGGCACTGCCTATGAGCTTGAAGAACGAGAGGACACCAACGTCAACGGAGAGACTCTGACAACTGTCTCCGCGCTTGATTCGGGACGCCCTGCTAGGGCAATGATTCGACTGTTGCCGGAGCATGTAGACCCCGGATGGCTTATCGCAGTAGATCCCGCCAGGCGGTTTATGACAGGCCTATCTCCAGAACAGCGTGTTCGCATCAGTGAGATTCAGGAGCAGATGTGAGTCTGAATCCCGCAGTTCGAGACAACCTAGCTGGAAATCTATTTTCACCAGGCGCAGTGCCAACGGGCGCCAAGTTAGCTCAGCTGATTGCTGACATTCCCATGGGCGGAGATGCCTCTTCCTCGGATTTTTGGGAAGCGCGTGTCCGTTTAATTCGAGACCTGTTGTTCTTCGGTAAGCAGTCCCAGCGCGCACTGGACATTATCGATGAGCTGCACACCGAAGATTTTGTCGACGCAGTGCGAAAGAAGTTCGGTGTTTCTTTTCGACTTGTTCTCAAACGAGTACAGCGTCCTCAGTACTTCTTCACTGATGTGCAGATGAAGGCAGTTAAAGAGGGGTTCTTGAAGCCGTATGCAAAGGGCAGCGGAAAAGCGATTACCGAGCACGGGCTTGAAGAGTTCTTTGATCGGATATTGGTTCCAACGTCTAACCGCATGGAGCTCCGTGAATACGTCGACGTTGAAGATAGCCAGGAAATTGAGACTGGTCCGACGAACAACGCGGAGAAACGAGTCTGGGCGGCCTTTGATGAGGCCAGTAGTGCAAATACCGACATTCGGTCGATTGCAGATGTCATTGCGAACGGTTTTCGTGAACAGTCCGAAGGCTTTATTGACGGCAAACCGATCGATAGCGACATGCTGAAGAGTGCAACTAAATCCATCGGTGCGAGTTTTCGTACCGGCTCGCCAGAGGCTGAAACCCGCACCGGTCTTATTCGAAGGTTGCAAGCAGTCGATGATCCAGCGGATTTAGTGACTCGACATACTTTCGGTCTGCTTAACGACGAATCGTCGCTGGACCCAACGAGACTTCGTAAAGAATTGCAAATTGCTGAGGGAGCCTACTGTTCTAGTTCCGATTCGACAATTGAGAATCGCGTCCTTCAAAACGTCAATCGAGACGATGTCTTGAAGGCTGATACCGGAAGGGGAAAATCGGATTTTAAGACGCCCCATGCCGGTGAAGGGGATGCGATTGCCAAGGAGTTATTACGATTTCTTTCTCCATTTGTTGTGCTCGGTTTAATAGTGCAGTTCATGCAGGAGGGTAATGGATTTATTGCTGTACCGGTTCTGGCTATTTTTGTCGGTATCTTGTGGGCGTTGGTAAAGAAGCGAGTGGCAAAACGATGGATTGCTGTTTTTGGAATCGTATATTTCATTGCCATGGGGGTTATAAATGATAATTTCTATGAATTAGGATGGGTTCTATTTTCTATATTTATCATTACATTTGTGTCGATTGCCTATCTATTCGCTAAGGGGAAGGAATATAAAAATGGGGTTCTTTAATAACAAAAAGGATGAAAATAAAAGGTCGGTTAAACATTCAGACGGTCGTGTTGATGAGTATCAGGAACGAGATCCTAAGTATCCGGAGGTTGACTTCGGTGGAGCGCATAATTTCGCCCCGCTGCCGAATTTTGATGAGTCCTTCGGCCCCCGGGGCACGGTCGACAATGGTGATACCACAGGTCAGGAGCCGGTCGAGTATTCCGGAGATCCAAAACTAGACACCGACGAAGCTGCATGGTCCAAGGTTGAGAACGTCGAATTTGACGGTGTTGAATTTGGTGGTGCCGAGTTTGGCCATGATGAAGACACCGCGGAAGGAGTTCCAGCCCAGCAGGATTTTCCTCCCGCGACAGTGGAAGAGCTCCCAGAAACGGATGCTGAAAGTACCGCAGGTGTTGCGGCCGGGAACGTCGTAAAGCAGTTGGATTTGATTCAAACACGGCTGGACACAATGAACGCAGTATTGCGCTCTCAAAGTGAAGAGTTGGAAGCGCTGACTGATCGTCGTTGGTACGCCCAGTTGATGCCGCTGGCGGAAAAGTTGGCGGCCATCCATGACGGGATTTGCGCTGACCTTTCGCGGCTCGAAGAAACTACCGAAACTGATGGCAGTGACCTGTATTCGACCCTGGATTTCCTGCAGGACTCGATCGCAGATGCGCTTCAGTCCATGGGAGTGGCAATTACAGAGGCGAAGGTGGGCGATGCCTTTGATTCTTCAATTCACCGTCGTACCAAATTCGCGGATTCGGATAACCCCGCGCTGCACCGCACGCTGGCGCCATCACGACGAATCTCGCACTACTACACCTTCACCAGTTCTACCAGTCCAATTGTGGTGGCCAAGGCGCCGGTCACGGTGTACCGGCACAGCGGCAACTAGGCCAAAACTCGAGTCTGAACAGAGCACAGCTCGAGTCCGGCCAGCACACAACTAGAGCGCTGACACGGCAAAAGAAGTCAAGAATCCAACAGATTTCAGAATAAGGAGAAAAATCATGGCTGAACGTATTTACGGCATCGATCTGGGCACATCCAATAGCGCAATTTCCTACGTGGACTCACTGGGTGTTCCTGTCATTCAAGAAAACCTCGACGGAGATCTGTCGACACCAAGTGTGGTGTGGTTTGAATCGAAGGCCAATACCGTTGTCGGAAAGCTGGCACGTGAAGAGAAGCTCTTCAGCCCCAATGACGTCATCGAGCTGGTGAAGCGGAGCATCGGCACCGATAAGAAATGGAATTTCAGCGGGAAGGCGTATACCCCGGAGGAGATTTCTTCATTGATTTTGCGCTCGTTGGTTCCAGACGAAGCAGCTGACGACGAGATTTCGGCAGTTATTACTGTGCCGGCATATTTTGGTGCGAAGGAGCGCGAGGCAACTCGCAACGCAGGGCAGATTGCTAATTTCAATGTGTTGGAGCTGGTAGCAGAACCGGTTGCTGCGGCCCTCTACTACGACTCCAAGCAGCCTCTAAAGGACAAGACCTTGCTGGTGTATGACCTCGGAGGCGGTACATTCGATGCCACGATTGTGCAGGGGATTGACAACACCTTCCGGGTTATTGCCACCGACGGTGATGCTCGACTGGGCGGTGCTGACTGGGATAAGGCGCTTGGTGAATTTATCCTGGATAAATTCATTGAGCAGACTGGTGACGAGGAGGCGGAAAACGATGAGACCTTCGTCGCTAAGTTGCATGAGCAGACGGTGAACTGTAAAGAGGCGCTGAGTAATGCGGAAAGCGCCACTGTGCGACTTGCCAGTGACTCTGGTTCCCGCGCCAAGATTGCCGTTACCCGCGAAGACTTGGAGCGTGTCACGGCGCCATTGCTCGAGCAGACGGAGATTCCTTTGACCCGTGTATTGGAGACGGCAAAGGAAAAGGAGCCGGGACTGACAATTGATGAGGTCATCCTGGTGGGTGGATCTTCGCGAATGACCGCCGTAACCAAACTGGTGGAGCGTCTGACGGGTAAGAAGCCACTGTTGGTTGAGCCTGATCTAGCCGTTGCTAAGGGTGCTGCCCTTGCTGCGATGATCAGCAAGCTCGGGGGAGTGGTTAATGCTGAGTCCAGCCCTGCTGTCCAACAGCAGTCAATTGCGCAGATCGCGGCTGAGACAGGGATTGACGCCGGGCAGCTAGCCGCGCTGTCGGAGAAGAAGGTGGCAAATGTATTGCCAAAGTCGATTGGCATTCGAGTTGTCGATCATCTGAACAACCCGTACATCGACTATCTGGTCAACCAGAATGACATGATTCCCCTGTCTGAGCCGGTGGTCCGGGAGTATTCGACCGTAGCTGATGGCCAAGAGGAAGTAGATTTGACGCTGTATCAGCAGGCCAGTGACGTTCCATCCGAAGATGTCGCTCTCAATGACATCATTAGTGGATCGGAATCTATGCTGACAGGTATCCCGCCGTTGCCCAAGGGTCAGCCAATTCAGGTTAAGTTCTTTGTAGCAGCAGACGGCATGATTACCGTGGAAGGCACTCACGTTCCATCGGGTCGCTCAATCGAATCCCACGTGCGCATTGGTGTGATGAATGAGGAAGAGATTTCGGCTGCTCGCACGACGATGATGAAGGTTTCTGTCAGCCAAGGAGATAACTGATGACCGACGATCGCACTCTAATCCCGGGCGTCGATGACATTGACAGCGGTGCAAATTCCGATACTGATGGTCGAAATCGGAAGATTCTGCTGTTCGTGCTCGCCATTCTGGTTGTCGTCATCCTGGCAATGGTGGTCTGGATCCTAAATTTCCGCTCTAACCAGCAGGATAACGCCGACGGGTTGTTTGAAACCACTGAAAGCACCGAAGTGGAAGTCTCGCCGTCCTACTATGTGGGCGATGATCAGGAACCAACCTCGACTACAATCGCACCGCCTGCCGACGATCGGTTCGTAGACCCAGAGGTCTTAGCGTCGACCGTTGATCCGACGTGCCCGATGCTGCAGAGTGCCTGGTCAAACCAGGGCTCCGATATGGACTGTGAAGCATATTACGAGGTAGTGCGGGCGCTCAGTAAACAGCGGCAAGAGCAAGGAACACTGCCAAAGCAGACGACAATCGAGATTGAGTATGACGGTCAGCCACTGACGATGGAATGCCAAGAAGTTTCGCCTAATTATGATTGCCGCTCTGAGTCTGGGATTCAGATTATGGTGGGTAATCTCGATGGGTCTGGGCAACGGAACCGATGACTAATCTTCCCCAGGTAGGCGATATTTTTGAGGGCTACGAGGTTGAAGCTCTCATCGGTGCCGGCAATATGGGGACTGTTTTTCGAGTACGAAATCCCAAGCTGGGCCGAAACGAAGCACTGAAAATCGTCCCACTGCCGGAAGAGGCCAGTGCTTCTAAGCGAATGGAGGCACTGTTCCAGAACGAGGTTTCTATCGCAGCCACTGTTCACGTTCCCAACGTTGTGACCGTGTTCGATGGCGGGCGAGCCGGGAACCTGCTTTGGTTCACCATGACTCTTATTAGCGGTAATTCGTTGGGCGCTGAACTGGCCGAATATCCGCCGCGCACTTTCGATAAGAGCGAGGTCATGTCGATTGGTGTGGAGATTGCTACCGCGCTAGATCGGCTAGCAAAGCACGAACCAGCGGTGATTCATGGTGATGTAAAACCATCAAATATCGTCGTAGAGCGAGATTCGTCGGGGCTTGTGTTAAGCGCGACGCTTGTGGATTTCGGTGTATCAACCGCCACTGAAATCGACAGTGTTGGCGTGACCAATCGTGTTGCCGGCTCATTGCCCTACATGGCGCCAGAGATCTTCACTAAGGGTTGCATTAGTGCAGCTAGTGACGAGTATGCGTTTGCGTGCACGATATTCGAGCTGTTGCAGGGATATAAGGCATTTCCAGCTACTGACGCGGCCAGTGCGCGGCAATTGCACTGCGGTAAGCGACCGGTTACCAACCTCGGTGCGGTAGTTGATTCGGTCTTCGCCAAGGCGTTGGCGGTTGACGCCGATGAACGCTACGAATCCTGCAATGCGTTTATTAGCGATCTCATTGCTGCGCTAAATGGTGGTGCCGTCGAGGTTCGCAATCCGAAGAACCGGAAGAAAGCCCTTGCAGCGTTCTCCGTAGTGGCATGTCTAGGCCTTATTGGTGGTGGCATTGTTGTTGCCGAACGTAGCGGCATTGGAGATGGCGGTCTCTTTAGTGCCAAGCACTTGGCACAGCCAGTAGCTATCGGAGGTTCTGCGGAACCGATGCGACTTCGCGCTCCCGATTTGGCGAAGGGGCCTCGGATTCCGGTGGGTGACCGATGGACCCTTACGTCGTTAAGCGACGTCCCCATCGGTGAGAAGAGCTGGCAGGGGATTCAGCGGATGGGAACATTCAACGGTGCTGCATATCACGCGACGCAGTTTGCTTCGGCAGATGAATTCTTGCTGCCATTTCGCCACGGTATTGATGAGAAGAAGCCGATTGCAGAGGCTGAAAATGACAAATGGCGGGGTGAAATTCTGGATGCCGTGAGCAAGAACCGGTCAGTGGCTGAACCAGCTGGCTCTGAAGTGGTGAAACTGCGAATGGAGCCCGATGGTCGCCGGCTGGATGTCCTACAAACGTCAGGCTCATTTCAAGCTGTGAACAGCGAAGGTTCCGAGGCAACACGGCCGATTAATTACTGCTTGGTTCAGCCGGCGGAAAGTTCTGCGCCATCCAGTCCCGAAGTGCTTCGTCCGGTATTTGTCGTTTTGAGTGAAGGCGATCCTTGTCCTGCTGCCTATGACACGGTGGCGGCGTGGGCAATGCAAACCACGACGAATTAAGCGATAACGCCGAGAATATTTGTTATATTTCGGATAACTATCATGAATGCCAGTCACTTCAGCCGTCGTTGGGCGATTCCCCCAGGAGCGTTGGGTAGGGTTCCTGATTCGCGGTTGGTGGCTGGTGGTGCGAGAGAAAGGCCTGGTCAACGTGACATCGCTCCCAACACTTGTGGTTGATAATTTGTGTGGGGATGCGATTGTTGCCAATCCGAGTGAGGGATTGACCATCGGGCGTGACGCCGACCTCAAAGTGGGCGAAGATAACCGCTACATGCACCGCATAGCAATGTATGTGTATGCGGAATCCGGAATGTGGTTTCTGCTCAATAACTGCGAGCACGTGACTGCAATGGTGCACATTCCGGAGGTGTCGCGGTCATTCCGGCTGGCTCCGCAACAGCGTTTTGATTTGAGCTACCCGGAGTATTTCATCCGCTTTTCCGTCAAGGATGACCAGTACGAAATTCAGATTAAACAGGATATTGAGCACGCCGATGCGAAGGTCGTGCTGCCAACTGACGGGACTGAAACCATCTCGGTTGGGGAGCTGCCGGAGCGCCAGCGTGCTCTGATCGCTGCATATGCGGAGGATTATCTGCGCGGCCGAATCGACACCATTATGGTTTCATGCACCGATGCCGAGGCCGGCCGAAAGCTGGGAGGCAAGACCGCAAAGGCAGTCGAGCATTACCGCACCGCACTTTTTGAATCCGCTTTGAGCAAGGGGCTGGTCTCAAGCAAGGAGTGGCAACGGGTTAATCAAAAGAGCCGTCTGCAGCTGGTAGTTGTCGCTGCAATCGAAGCACGATTGGTCACTGCAGACGACTTGAAACTGCTCGCTTAACGACGGTACTTGCGATAAGTCAATCCTTTAATTGGCGTGTTCACAGTAGTGGTTCGGCCGCCACGGGCATTCTTCGTCCACCGAACGGGCCCCATGCGATAGGAATATCCGAGGCCAGAACGCGATAGCGTAACCCGGGAGTTGCGGGTGGGGCGGAAGGTCTTTCGGAAGCTGAATAGTTTGAAAGCCATTGATATAAATCCATTCTCGGTGCGTCACAGACTGCCATGCGCTCTGACCGTGCTGCTTTGGACAGCATCGCTCTCTGACTGCATTGTGCCGGTGACATAAGCGGATAAATCGTGGTGCGTTTGATGGCACCACTGTCCAGATTTGGGCAGTCCAGCATGGTTTAGCTAGGGGAGAACTCCCCGGGGAGAACTCCCGTTTCTTTTGTGTCCGAGAGTTTTTAATCTGAGATCATGTTCACCAAGAAGATTTCCGCTGTAGCCGCCGCAATCACTGCCGCCACTGCGCTTGCTGTTGTCAATCCGTCCGTCGCCGATGCAGCTACGAACTACCCCAAGATCAACCGTGACTATGTCAGCTATTCCACAGACGGAGAAACCGTAGTCTGTGGTGGGTCGGTAAATCAGGACATGTTCCGCTGCCAGACCACAGCTAAGTGGGGTAACAAGAAGAACGCCCACAATCTGGTCACCTTTGATCTCGAGGATGCATCTGGAAGTTGGGAAGCCGGAATGAGCGGTGGAAATTGGGATGCCTCGCGCCCGCCATTCCGACTGAAGGAAGGGAAGAAGTACAGCTTCCACGGGATCGTGGTCCTGAATAAGAATGGCACCCTGTACTTCAGTTCTCCGTACCACGAGGTGCGCGGTGAAGTGACTCCGTATGAGTGGGAGATTATGGAGACTGACTGATATCCCGTGCAAATACTCCTTCTTGTCTGGCGTTTGGCTTAACGCGCAGGAGTAATTCATTCCAACATTCGTTTCCTCCCGGTGGCATTGCCGCCGGGAGCTTTTGCTGCCGTACGAGCAGTGATACCTCTCTCGACCAGGCTGTTCGCTACTGGCGTACGGCTATAGGGATTAATCTGTGTCGCGTCGCGTTTAAGCTAGGTGAAACAACCTTTATTGAATTACGGCAAAAATAGACACTTGAAAGGGCAGTGATGTTCGAGAGGTTTACGGACCGAGCACGTCGCGTTGTCGTCCTGGCACAGGATGAGGCACGCGAGCTCAATCACAATTACATCGGCACGGAGCACATCCTGCTCGGCCTGATTAGTGAAGGCGACGGTGTAGCTGCCAAGGCGCTGGAGTCCATGGGTATTTCCCTGGATGCTGTGCGCTCTGAGGTAGTCGACATTATTGGTCGTGGCTCCCAGCCGCCGAGCGGTCACGTGCCGTTTACCCCGCGTGCAAAGAAGGTGCTGGAGTACTCTCTGCGCGAGGCTCTGCAGCTGGGTCACAAGTACATCGGTACTGAGCACCTGCTGCTCGGCCTGATTCGTGAGGGCGAAGGTGTTGCTGCTCAGGTCCTGGTTAAGCTAGGCGCTGACCTGCCGCGCGTACGTCAGCAGGTTATTCAGCTGCTCAGCGGTTTCCAGGGCGATGAGTCCGATGGTTCTCCGGAGCAGCGTCCGGTCGGTGCTACTTCCGGCGCTCGTGTGCAGGAGGGTAACCACCAGTCGGGTTCGCTGGTGCTTGATCAGTTCGGTCGTAACCTGACCGTTGCTGCACGTGAGGGCAAGCTGGATCCGGTTATTGGCCGCGAGAAAGAAATCGAGCGCATTATGCAGGTTCTTTCTCGTCGCACCAAGAACAACCCTGTGCTGATTGGTGAGCCTGGTGTTGGTAAGACCGCCGTCGTGGAGGGGCTTGCACTGGACATTGTCAACGGTCGTGTGCCGGAGACGCTGAAGGATAAGCAGCTTTACTCTCTCGACCTGGGCTCGCTGGTTGCGGGTTCCCGTTACCGCGGTGACTTCGAGGAGCGTCTGAAGAAGGTGCTCAAGGAGATTAACCAGCGCGGTGACATCATCCTGTTTATTGACGAGATTCACACGCTGGTTGGTGCCGGTGCCGCCGAGGGCGCAATTGATGCAGCCTCGATTCTGAAGCCGAAGCTGGCTCGCGGTGAGCTGCAGACCATCGGTGCTACCACTTTGGATGAGTACCGTAAGCACATCGAGAAGGACGCCGCTCTCGAGCGTCGTTTCCAGCCGGTGAACGTGCCGGAGCCGAGCGTGGATCTCACTATCGAGATTCTGCGTGGTGTTCGCGATAAGTACGAGGCTCACCACCGCGTATCCATCTCGGACAAGGCGCTGGTTGCGGCAGCTACCCTCTCGGATCGTTACATCAACGACCGCTTCCTGCCGGATAAGGCTGTTGACCTTATTGACGAGGCCGGTGCTCGTATGCGCATCAAGCGCATGACTGCCCCGGCTGACCTGCAGGAGATTGACTCCAAGATTGCCGATGTGCGCCGCCAGAAGGAAGCCGCCATCGACGAGCAGGACTTCGAGAAGGCAGCTGGTCTGCGCGACAAGGAGCGCAAGCTGGGCGAAGAGCGCCGCGAGCGCGAGAAGAAGTGGCGTGCGGGCGAGTCCGACACCATCGCTGAGATTGGCGAGGAACAGATTGCGGAGGTCCTGGCTTCCTGGACTGGCATTCCGGTGTTCAAGCTCACCGAGGAAGAGTCCTCGCGTCTGCTGCGCATGGAGGATGAGCTGCACAAGCGCATCATCGGTCAGGAAGAGGCTGTCAGTGCTGTCTCCCGCGCTATTCGTCGTACCCGTGCTGGCCTGAAGGACCCGAAGCGTCCGTCCGGTTCGTTCATCTTCGCTGGTCCGTCCGGTGTTGGTAAGACCGAGCTGTCGAAGGCTCTGGCCGAGTTCCTCTTTGGTGAGGAAGACGCACTCATTCAGATTGATATGGGTGAGTTCCACGACCGCTTCACTGCTTCTCGTCTCTTCGGTGCTCCTCCCGGATACGTCGGCTACGAAGAGGGCGGCCAGCTCACCGAGAAGGTGCGCCGCAAGCCGTTCTCCGTCGTGCTTTTCGACGAGATTGAGAAGGCCCACAAGGAGATTTACAACACCTTGCTGCAGGTCCTGGAAGACGGTCGTCTGACTGACTCGCAGGGTCGAGTGGTGGACTTCAAGAACACGGTTCTGATCTTCACCTCGAACCTGGGTACCAGCGACATTTCCAAGGCTGTTGGTATGGGCTTCTCGGGTGTCGGCGAGGCCGATGAAGATGGCAAGTACGAGCGGATGAAGGACAAGGTCCACGACGAGCTGAAGAAGCACTTCCGTCCGGAGTTCCTGAACCGTATCGACGAGATTGTGGTCTTCAGGCAGCTGAGCCAGGCTGAGATTGTCCAGATGGTCGACCTCATGCTGGCCCGCGTCAGCGACCAGCTCGACGAGAAGCGCATCACCATGGAGATTTCCGACCGCGCCAAGAACCTGCTGGCCAAGCGTGGCTTTGATCCAGTGCTCGGTGCCCGTCCGCTGCGTCGCACGATCCAGCGCGAGATTGAGGATCAGCTCTCCGAGAAGATTCTCTACGGTGAGGTTGGTCTCGGCGAGACCGTCTTCATCGATGTCGAAGGCTGGGATGGCGAGTCCAAGGACGTCGACAAGGCGAAGTTCACCTTCACCAACAAGGGCAAGGCCGGTAACGTTGATGCCGACGGCGGTGCTCTGGCTGACTCCGAGGAAGACAAGGACGTTCTCGGAAATGCTGACGGCACCCTGAGCGTTGAAGCCGACGACATCGAAGGTGCTGCTGACCAAGCCGCTGCCGAGGCAGAGGTCGACTCCGATGACGACGGCCACAACCCGCCACCGGCTGGTGCGGGTGCTGGCCAGCCGCTCTAAGAGGTTTAGCCGCTAGCAGTACCAACGAACACTGCCGCCCCAGTTCCGACTCCATTATGGGAGGAACTGGGGCGGCAGTGTGTCTATATGCGGTCTTTCCTAAAAGCGCGGATAGTTGTAGTTCTACTTGGCCACGCCGAGGTCGACCAATGCTTTCTTTGCCACTTCGGGGTCATCATTTTTGATCATGTACTCAACGATTCCCTGGTCCTCTGGGAGGATTTCCGCAACTGTGATGAGGGACTCCACTCTCTGCGCCTTGAATGTGGAACCGCGCGTTGATTCTGCCGGAATCTCAACGGCATCCAAGACGGGCTTGCCGTCACGAACGGCGGCGGTGGCGGCAGGGTCATCGGTGAAGACTACGTAACCAACGTCGGGTGCCTTCGTAGTATCCACGGAACAGTTGGTACCCATTGCCTGTGGGGCAGGGGCGCTATCCGCACCATAGTAGCTAAACACCACTTCATAGTCTGTGCAGGCCCGCACGAAACTAGCAATCGGTTCGGGTGCGTGGTCGGCAGGGGTGAGGCCGCCAGCGGTATCCCCACCAGTGGCACCGGTAGCGCCACCGTTGGAAGCGCCGGGATCGGCAGGTGCTTCAGCGGCGGACTGTGCGGGAGCAGCGGACTCGTCTGACTTGTCACTAAAGAGCGCGTCTTTAGCTGCAACGTAGGCAATCGCTAGCACCACGATGCCCGCTATCACTAAGGGAAGGAGTAATAGCTGCTTCTTTACACTGAGACCTTTCGATGCGCCGCTGGCCTGAGCACCTGTCGTGCCCGCACTGGAGTTTGACCTGGAGATAGCAGTCGTATTTGCCGGAGATGCTCCAGTTTCTAGTAACGAGCCATGCTTGATGTAATGGCGATAGCCATTTTCCGCAATAGCCAGGTTTTGCTCGATGTGTGATGTGTCTTCTGCCCCATTAAATCGGTCGGGCGAACCCGGGTATGCAAGTCGAATCATTATTCAGTCCACCACCGTGAATCAATGTCGGAATACAGGGAGCGCATCGACTCTGCAAGCTCTTCCAAACTATTGCGATTGAGACGGTGCTTGTTTTCTTTCCATCGCTCAAAAAGCTCCGTCGACGACACTGCACGCGAGGCCTCAGTTCGTGCCTCTCGGCCTGCGGTCAGAGCCCACTGGGCGGCAAATTGCACACGTTTCGCAGCCTTTTCTGTGAAACCGCTCCACACTTTATATGTGTTGTAGAGCTGGACCACGACGGCCCAGCCGCCCTTGTAAGGCAGAACTGTGACGTTGCCCAGGTTGTCAAGTTCAAGGAACTCAAAATGGGATGGATCCTTCTTATCGGCGGTCACGAGGATCCTGCGGTTGGTGACAAACGCGGCACCATCCACCCCACTTGCTTTCGTAGCGGCGGCTTCCAGCACAATCTCGTCGACACCAAGGCCTTCTGCAACGGCTGCGGCGGCAGCGTGCACAATCTCGGAATCACCAGCACGTTTAAGTGCAGCACCGAGATCTGGCCGGTCTGTCATTGCAATTTGGGGTCCTGTCATGCACACGAGACTAACAACACAATAAAAACCGCGCCTGCCGTTCAGTGCTATGACATAACTCACCCCAGGTGTGGGGTGGCGTGTGAAGTAACGCTGACTCAACCCCGAAACCTCGGTACGTTGTGTGGGTATGAGCTCAACGTTCACGCCAGCAAAGTTTGATGATACTTGGATCTACCGCCTTACAAAGTTCCCATGGCCGGAACCGGCGCCGAGCAAAGATGAGGTGCGCCGCCACTCCTGGGGCATGCTGTACAAGAGCAATAAGGCGTTTGCGACCCCGCTAGGGGTTGAGGCCATCAACGCAAGGGCGGCCAAGTACTACAAAACATCTCTCGAGCAAAACTGGGGGGTCACTGGTGCACAGGAAGCGTATCAGGTTATTGATGCTCTGCTCGAAGGTGGCCAGCACGTGGAAAATGACCTGCTTTTACCGCTCGCATATGCAGTGAAGGACATCTCTGAGAACGAGCTCGAGGCAGAGATGGAGGAGCGAATCGAGTTTCTGAAAGACTTCTTTGTTGTCCAAGGCGTGGATCCGCGTGGTGCAGAACATAAGTTCCGTTACCTTGTACGGATGTTGCGCTCGGAGGGCTTTGCCAAAGCAGCGGCCCCGGCACTGCCCGCCACTACTCGCGCATGGGACATAATCCGTGTTCACAGCGTTGGTGGCGCGGCAACGGAGCTGGGGTGGATCTCTCCAGAAGAGTTCCTTCAGATTTCAGACAAGGCCGTGGCGGCGCTGCAGCGCTACTTCGTGTCGTGGGCTGACGTAGCCGCAAGTTTCTGGTGGGGTCGAATGATCTGGGCGAGTGATGGTGAGCCCGACGTCACCGCTGCGATGAAGGATCAATCGCAACGGCTCACCGAGCTGCTCGCACACAGTGATTCGCCTTGGGTGCGCGTGCCCTTGCACGACATCCAGGCCGAGGAGCCATTCGCATCCCTGGGCGGTTTGCACTAACTAGCTGTCGTCATTGTTCGGCGCGCTGTGGCGGTGGCCGGTTTCATGAGCTCACTAGGGGCGGTCACAAATAACGGATTGAGGCATCTATGGCGCAGGGACGGCGAGTTCAACGACATCTGCAAGGCGAAGTTACCTTCACCAATATGAGGCAAGGTCGGTAACGTTGATGCCGATGAGCGGTGCCTTGGCCGATTCTGAGGAAGATGACGGGCGTTCTCGGCAGCGCTGACGGTATCCTGAGCGTTTGTATCTGGCGACATCAAAAGTACTGCCGATCAGGCCACTGCCGAGGCAGAGGCCGAATCTGATAACTCCGAGGGAGAGAACTAAATGGGGATTCAATTTCGCAAGAAGCAGAACCTGGACAAGGACACGTGGCTGAACTACTCGGGTTCGGGAGTCTCTGGTTCTAAGCGTATCGGCCCAGTGACAATTAACAGCCGTGGCGGGTACACCGTCCGACTGGGCAAGGGCCTAACCTTCCGTGGTCGCTGGAAGAAAAAGTAGCTGTACTTGCTAGATGGAGGAAAGTGGCGGTTGTCGCCGCTAGTACCCCATTTTCTGATTCACCCAGGCAAGCATCTCTTCGTGGGTGAGCACGTAGGCAAGGCCGTGCGTCCCATCACCGAGGTCAGTGTCGACCTCCACGTAGGTGATGTCGGCGCCGGCCTTTTGCCACTTCTGCACAAGCTCGCGTGCCGACGTCACGGGTAACACATCATCCAATGCGTTATGGGTAACGAACACGGGCATACTGGGAGTCTTTGTGCCCAGAGCCTGCTCGTCCACGTGGCGTCGAACGACGGGGGAGAGCTCCGGCGAGCGCAGATTTTCCGCTATCCCCAAGTCGTTGGCCGTAAATGCCTTGGTGTCATTGCGAGGCCAACGTTCGACAGTGGCGCCAATGCATTCATCGGCGGTGAGCTTCAGGAAGTCCTGCCCCAGCGGGCTCAGCATGCGCTCGATCGGTTCTTTGGTCTCTGGGTACTCTGCAATCAAGCCGTTCATGAAGTAACCGACGAGTCCCGCCAGCGCCGAGCCGCGAATATGTAGCGCAGTGTCGGTGAGATCGGCTGGAATAGCCCCGGCGTAAACAGCGCGGATGTTCAGCTCCGAGGCGTACTCATCGGCTAGCTCGGCGGCTGCAGCGGTGGCACCTCCGCCTTGTGAGTAGCCGAAGAGCGCAATGGGAGTATCTGCAGGTAGTTGTAAAGCTTCAATAGTCGCTCGTGCCATATCGAGCGTGTTATTCCCGGCAACCTCACGGTTGAGGTACGGATGTACCCCGGGCGTGCCGAGCCCCTGGTAATCCACGATGGCAACATTCCATCCCTGTGCCAGCAGCTGAGGTGCCGGAGGCGTCGGAGGTGCTTCGTAGCGCAGCGCAACCGAACTGGCGCAGTTATCGGCCATCCCGAGAGTCCCCGGCGCAATCACCGCCAGAGGCCGTGGGGACTTCTCTGACCAGCGGGCATAGGGCTGCAGTACGGTACCAGATACCGCTGTTTGGCGGCGGTCGCGTGCACCTGTGGAGGAAAACACGACCCGCTGTGCGCGTGCGGGCGCATTGACCGGGAATGGTGTCTGCGTAATTACCTGCCCCGGAGGCAATCGCTTCACCGTAGAAGAGTCAGAATCTGGGGAGCCGAAGCCGATCGCACCTAGACCATCCAACGCTGAGCAACCACTGAGCACACCCGCGCTAGTGCCAATCAGCGAAATTCCGAGCATCATGCTCAGCGCAATTCTGCGCTTACTAGCCCCAAAGAGACAGCGTTGGCGCTGAGATCGATGGAGCGAGGCATTCATGCTCCTAATTCTAGGCAACGCACTTGTTCGAATCTGGTCTTTACCGGAGCATTGCCTCGGCTTTAACGGGGCAACTGGAAGCGGCCATCGGGAGTTTGCTCCGCAAGTCCGTCGTCAAGCAGGGAAAACAGTGCGCGGGAACGCTGATGTGCATCATCCCAGACCGCATCGAGAGCGGCCTGTTCGACGGGGGAGTCGGCGGCGCGGAGCACGTCGAGAAGCAAGCCCCGGACTTGGCGGTCGGTGCCTTCGAGCTTCTGCACACGCCGTTTAGCAGCGGCGATTTCGTGGTCTTCGGGTTCGGGGCGACCGGCGGCGATCCAGGCGCAACTGGTAGCGATGGGGCAGACCTCGCACTCGGGTGTCGTTCGGCAGACGGTAGCGCCGAGTTCCATGAGTGCGACGGAAGTCTCGGCTGCAGTCGTGGGGTCGAGTGGTAGGAACTCTTCGACGAGGGTCATGTCGGCGCGTTTGGCGATGCCGGGAAGGTACGTGCCCTGGCGGTGTCGCCGGAGTACGCGGCGCACGTTGATGTCCACCACCGGCGTGCGCGCGCCAAAAGCAAACGCCGCTACCGCCCGAGCGGTGTAGTCTCCTACCCCCGGAAGGGCTAACAGTGTGTCCACGTCACTCGGCACTTCGCCGTCGTGCTTTTCGACGATCTTTTCTGCGCATTCACGCAGCCGGAGTGCACGTCGGGGATAGCCGAGTTTTCCCCACATACGCAGGACTTCATCTTTGGGGGCGACTGCCAGATCGGCTGGGGTGGGCCATTTTTCCAGCCAGGCGCGCCACGAGGGGATGACGCGGGCGACGGGAGTCTGTTGACTCATCACTTCGCTGACGAGCACAGCCCATGGTGAAGTGCCTTTTTCACGCCAGGGAAGTGGCCGCATATTGGCGCGATACCAATCGCGTAAGGCGGCATCGACGTGTTCGTCGAAGTCGTCGGATTGGTTAATTGCAGAGGTCAATCTACATTCTCGCTTTCCCATAAACAGCGGAGTCGTTGCACAATATAACTATGAGCAATTCTGAGAGGACTCCTGAGAGTGTATGGCAATCGATGGTGCGCGGAAACCTCCGCTTCTGCGAGAGCAAGACGGCGCATCCTCGCCAGGACTTGGTTCGTCGTAAGCAGCTGACGCAGGGGCAGAAGCCGAAGGCCGTTGTGCTGGCTTGCTCGGATTCCCGTGCACCGGTGGAGATTATCTTCGATCAGGGCCTGGGCGATGTATTCGTGATTCGTACTGCCGGTGAGATCACCGACCTGTCGGTGCTGGCTTCGCTGGAATTCGCAGTTGATGGTCTGGGAGTTCCGCTGGTGATTGTTCTCGGCCACGAGTCCTGCGGCGCTGTGGCTGCGGCGAAGAATGCACTGGACGGTGGCGAACTGCCGGGTGGTTTCCAGCGTGTGCTGATTGAGAAAGTCACCCCGTCGCTGTTGGCGGCTCGCAAAGATGGCGAGACGGAAATCGACGAATTTGAGCGGCGCCACGTGCGCGAGATTGTTAATCACATTATTGATCGCTCGCCAGAGATTTCATCGCGCTTGGTGACCGGCGAGGTGGGCGTTGTCGGTATGCGGTACCGCTTGGAGGACGGACGCGCTGAGACCGTCGTTACCCATGGAGTCAGCGAGAACCCGCTAACCTAAATGTGTGACCAATAAGCTGCCTCCAGAAATCTACCGGCGTCGGCGTATCGCCGCGGCGGTGTTGCTCGTTATCATCCTCGTTCTCCTGGGCTGGGGTATTTCCGCACTGGTAAACCGGGACAGCGAGGATTCTGAACCGGTGAATGTCACCAGGGATGACGGGAAAGAGGTGACCCCTCCGGAACAGCCCAAGGAACCTTACGCGCCTAAGTCTGACAAGGACTCGACGAAGGACAAGTCTGACAAGGATGCCAAGACGGACGCTAAGGAAGGCGAAGATTCCGCGAAGGATGACGCTCAGGCGGCGCTTGCGAACAAAAAGGACTGTAGCCTTGCAGACCTGCAGGTGACAGCCACCTCGGATCAGCCGAACTACGGCGATGAGCAGCCGACTCTGGCAATTACCGTCCACAATCCCACCGGCGGTGAATGCCGCGTGAACCTCGATGAGCAGCAGTTGCGCTTCGAGGTGTACGACCTGGCAACGTACGAGCGCGTCTGGTCGGATGTGGACTGCAATGACTCCGAAGGCCACGGTGAACTGGTATTGGCACCGGGCGAGGAAGTCAACTATGCCGCCACCTGGTCGCGTCTGACCTCGGCGCCGAACAAGTGCTCCGAAGAAGACCGCGTCCCAGCGCCCTCCGGGTCGTACATCTTCTACGGCGTGATTGGTGACAACAACTCTGACGCCTACACGTTCAACATGCGCTAGCGCTTAGTTCCCAACCCAAGCTCAATGGCCTCGGCAACGGTGCCTGCTTCCAGCAGCCGCATCCCCGCCGGGCCTTTTGCGCCTCTGGGCACAATTGCCGTGTCGAAGCCCATTCGATGAGCTTCCTTAAGCCGCCACTCCAAATCGGTCACTCGGCGCACTTCGCCGGCCAACCCCAGTTCGCCGAGTGCAATGGTTTTGTCCTGGAAGGTCCGCTTAGTCATGGATGAGGCCAGTGCCAGCGCGATTGCCAGGTCCGCGGCAGGCTCCGACAGCGTCATACCGCCGACGGTGGACACGTACATCTCCATGCGGGCCAACTGCTTGAAGTTTCCATGTTCAGTCAGCACGGCCGCGACCATCGGCACGCGGCGAGGGTCGAGGCCAGAGACATTGCGTCGCGGGTTGTGCGCCTCGGTATTGATTACCAGGCCCTGCACCTCCGCCAGCAGCGGTCTGCGGCCATCCATGGCCACGGTAATTGCAGTTCCCGAGGTCGGCGTTCGGTGATGCAAAAACAGCCCCGAGGGATCCTCAACTTCCGCAATGCCGCCCGCCGTCTGCTCGAAGCAGCCCACTTCATCGGTGCTTCCGAAACGGTTTTTCAGGCCGCGCAAGAAGCGTAGCCCCGAATGCCTATCACCCTCGAAGTTGAGCACCACATCAACCAGGTGTTCCATTGTGCGCGGGCCGGCCACATTGCCGTCCTTGGTCACGTGTCCTACCAGGAAAATCGCAGTTCCGGTCTCCTTTGCCAGCGCCGCCAGCGCAGAGGTTACGGCGCGAGCCTGGGCAACGCCACCGCGAGCACCTTCGACGTCGGCACGCATCGTCTGCACAGAGTCCACAATGAGCAGACCGGGGGAGAGCTCCAGCGTCAGATCGATGACGTCCTCGATATTCGACACTGCCGACAGGTACAGCGAGTCCGACAGTGCGCCAGTGCGCTCGGCACGCAGCCGCACCTGACCGACCGATTCCTCACCGGTGACGTAAAGCGTCGGCCCCAAATCGCCGTCCGCGCAGCGGTAGGCCACTTCAAGTAGCAGCGTCGACTTACCAACCCCCGGTTCGCCTGCCAAGAGCACCAACGAACCCGGCACAATACCGGAACCGAGCACTCGATCCAGCTCGCCGATGCCCGTGCGCACCGCGTGCGCAGCCTTGGCGGAAATCCCCGTGATCGCGGTCAACTCGGAAGATGAAGTGGGGATTCGATCTGTTGCGGAGGTCTCGGCGAGGAAACGTTCCTCCGCCTCGTCGTCAAGCGCGCGCTGTGCTAGACGCTGGCTTTCAGCCGCGACGGAAGTGGAAGATGCTTTACGACGACCACCCCGCGCGCCGGGTTCCGTCGCGGCAGCGCTACGGCGACGTTGCTTGGCTGCCCGCGCGGCAATTTTGTCCTCCAGCGTGGAGGCGGACTTCCCACCGCTGGAGCGGATAGTGACCTTCTCTAGCGTGCCCCACTCTTTGCAGTTGGGACATTGGCCGACCCATTTCGACACCTGCCAGCCGCATGCTGAGCATTCGTAGGCTTCGTCTTTGGTCTTGGCCACGGTGCAACCACCTTTGCTTCAAGAGAGGGGACACGACAGACTCCACAACGTGTGTTGTGCGGTATGCGGTGAATGTCGCGAGAAAATTTACCCCAGATACGCGAGAGCGGGCCAGGGCAGTGTCAATGACTTGTGTCAAGGATGACTGTACTGCCGTGACCCGTATCAAGCGACCAATCGCCCATGCCCGCTCGATGAAGCGCCTCGCGTTATTTGCGGGACAGGACTGCGCTGTACCAGCGCCTAAAAGTGCGCTGCGCGCGAACAGCGCAGGAACACCACTGTGCTGCGATTACTTGGATTCAATCATGCCGTCAGCACCGCGGTTCGGTGCGCCAGCTTCCAGAATGTCAGCAGAGATGGTGATGTCCAGGTCGTAGGTGTTGGTCTGGCCCTGCGGGTCAGTGAACTCGAAGGTGGCCTCGCGGTTCTGGCCAGCAGCGCTGCTCTTGTCGCCAACCAGGGTGCTCGGGTCCAGCTCATTGGTGTAGTACGCGATGCAGCCGGTGTTGTCCTTGGCGGTCTTAGCCAGCGGATCGATGACGGACTTCGGGCCGGCAACAATCTGGCACTCACGCGGCAGGGAGTCCTCGCCCTTTGCAGCCTTAGCGAAGGAAGGTGTCTCAGCGACCTTCTTCAGCTCAACCTCGCCGATACCTTCAACGGTGACGGACTTCAGCTTGTAGACCGACTCGGTAGCGCGCTGCTGGTTGCTGGCGGAGAACTTCAGACCAGCGGTACCAGCCTCCGGGTCAACCAGGATATGAGCGTCGCGGATGTTGACGAAGCCAAGAGCCGAGTTGGTGTTCTCAGCACCCTTGCCGGCAGCATCTTCGCCGCCGTTCATCGCACCGTCTACAGCCGGGTGCTGATTTGCGGTCTGCGAAATCTGACCGGCGCCACAAGCAGCAAGTGCAACTGCGGATGCTGCGGAGACGGTGATGAGGGCGCTGCGGCGAAGTACGGACTTGAAGGCCATGACTAGATTTCCTCCAGTAGCTTGAGGATGGGCGATAGGATTTTCAGTATTTAAAGAACACCTTAGTGTCTTCCTAAGATGTTCTCATACTACCCGTAAAATCATGGGGGGACATGATAGGGTGGAAGGCCGTTGGAAAGGGCGTGTGCATTACATGGAATTCAGCATTGGGGATACCGTAGTTTATCCGCACCACGGAGCTGCGAAAATCGAAAACATCATTGAACGAGAGCTTAACGGTGAGACCGTTCAGTACCTCGTACTGCAGATTCTGCAGAGTGATCTGAATATCCAGGTGCCCGCCAAGAATGCCGAGCTGGTCGGTGTCCGCGATGTTGTCGGTGAAGAGGGGCTGCTGAAGGTCTTCTCCGTTCTGCGTGAGACCGACGTAGAAGAGGCCGGCAACTGGTCCCGTCGCTACAAGGCCAACCAGGAGCGCCTGGGTTCGGGCGACATTAACAAGGTCGCTGAGGTAGTTCGTGACCTGTGGCGCCGCGATCAGGATCGCGGTCTGTCCGCCGGCGAAAAGCGTATGTTGAGCAAGGCTCGCCAGGTTCTCGTCGGTGAGCTCGCGCTTGCCGACGGCGTTGATGAGGCCAAGGTCGAGGAAGTTTTTGCCCGCGTCGATGCCACTATCGAGCGTCACCGCGCGCTGGCACAGGAAGGTACCGCCGGTGAGAAGAAGGACGAGGCCGACGATAAGCCGGTGGACCTGGACGCAGACGCATAAGTCGTTTCCCTTCCTCGGTTCCTTCCAGTAGGGATTTTCTGCACTTTTCCGGTTAACGGCTAGCGCACATACATTGCCCGTGTGCGCTAGCCGTTTTCTCTTTTTCACCCGTATCTATTTCCCCGCTATGCTCGGGGCTGTGACTTTTCAAATCTTCGATACCGCAACCCGCCAACTGAAGGATTTTGAGCCTCTCCGCGAGGGGCATGCCTCCATTTACCTGTGCGGTGCGACCCCGCAGGCTCAGCCGCACATTGGCCATGTTCGCTCCGGCGTGGCCTTTGATATCTTGCGCCGTTGGCTGATCGCCAAGGGGTATGACGTCGCCTTTGTGCGCAACGTCACCGATATCGATGACAAGATTTTGAACAAGGCCGCCGAGCACGGCCGTCCTTGGTGGGAGTGGGTCTCTCGCTTTGAGCGCGAATTTACCTGGGCTTACAACCAGCTCGGTGTTCTCCCGCCGAGCGTTGAGCCGCGCGCTACCGGGCATGTCACTCAGATGGTGGAGTATATGCAGCGTCTGATGGATAACGGCTTCGCCTACGCTGTCGATGGCAGCGTCTATTTCGACGTGGATGCCTGGTCCAAGGCTGAAGGCAGCGACTACGGCAGCCTGTCCGGCAACCGCGTCGACGAGATGGAGCAGGGCGAGACCAATACTCCGGGCAAGCGCGGTGCGCACGATTTCGCACTGTGGAAGGCTGCCAAGCCGGGCGAGCCCTCGTGGCCGACGCCGTGGGGCAATGGCCGGCCGGGCTGGCACCTGGAGTGCTCCGCCATGGCCACCTACTACTTGGGCTCGGAGTTCGACATCCACTGTGGCGGCCTCGACCTGCAGTTCCCGCATCATGAAAACGAGATTGCGCAGTCGCACGCAGCCGGCGACGGCTTTGCTCGCTACTGGATGCACAACCACTGGGTCACAATGGCCGGCGAAAAAATGTCGAAGTCGCTCGGTAACGTGTTGTCCGTGCCGCATATCCTGACCATGGTTCGTCCGGTTGAGCTGCGTTACTACCTCGGTAGTGCGCACTACCGCTCCGTGCTGGAGTACTCCGAGGAGGCTCTGCAGGAAGCGGCAGCGGGCTACCGTCGTATCGAGGCGTTTATGCACCGTGCCGTCGATAAGCTCGGCGATATAGAAATCGGTGAGTGGACGCCGGCGTTCGAAGCAGCGCTCGACGACGACCTCGCCGTCCCACGCGCGCTCGCGGAAATCCACAACGCTGTTCGCGGAGGTAATCAGGCGCTTGCCGACGGCGACGAGACCAAGGCCAAGGAGATTGCCGGTGCTGTCCGCGCTATGGCCGCAGTCCTTGGGTTCGATCCGCTGAATGAGCAGTGGGCAACCTCCGATTCCGGTTCCGATGCGGCAATGCATGCGCTCGGTGTGCTGGTTGAGCACCAGTTGGAGGAACGCACCCGGGCTCGTGCAGAGAAGGACTGGGCTACGGCTGATGCTGTGCGCGACCGTCTGAAGGAAGCGGGTATCGAGGTAACTGATACCGCGGATGGTCCAGCATGGTCTGTCGCTGACTAGGGCTGAAAAGCTGGCTTTAGGCTAAAGAAAACTATTAACAACAGGAAGCAGGTAGCTATGGCAGGCAACGGTCGTCGTGGTGCAGTGCGCAAGGCAAGCAAGAAGAACGTTGGCGGCTCCGGTGGCCAAAAGCGTGGCTTGCGTGGCAAGGGGCCGACCCCGAAAGCAGAGGACCGCGTTTATCACGCAGCTCATAAGCGGGCGAAAGAGAAGCGCCGCCGTGACTCGGGGCGTCATGAGCGCAAGGGGGATGGCACCGAGCTGGTAGTTGGCCGTAACCCGGTCGTGGAGTGCCTGCATGCAAAGGTGCCAGCGGCCGCGCTGATTGTGGCGCTGGGTACCGACAATGACGAGCGCCTGCAGGAGTCAGTGCGTATTGCTAACTCCCGTGGTATCCCGATTCGCGAGGTACCCCGCCACGAGTTGGACACCATGACCGGCAACACCATGCACCAGGGTATCGGCCTGCAGATTCCGCCGTACAAGTACGCATCTGTCGAAGATCTGATTGATTCTGTGGCCCAGACCGGTGAGCCGGGCCTTATCGTCTGCCTGGATAACATCACTGATCCGCGTAACCTGGGTGCGGTCATTCGCTCGGTGGCGGCCTTTGGTGGTCACGGTGTGGTGATTCCGGAGCGTCGCTCGGCTGCCATTACGGGCGTCGCCTGGCGTACCTCTGCTGGTACTGCTGCGCGTCTGCCGGTTGCGCGGGCGACCAACATGGTGCGCTCGCTCAAGCAGTTCCAGAAGGCTGGTTACCAGGTCGTTGGACTGGATGCCGGTGGCGATCACACTCTGGACACTTACGACGGCACCACCCCGGTGGTTATGGTCGTCGGCTCTGAGGGCAAGGGACTTTCGCGCCTGGTGCGCGATACCTGTGACACCATCATGTCCATTCCGATGACCGGTTGGGTTGAGTCGCTCAACGCTTCCGTTGCTGCCGGCGTGACTCTGAGTGAGTTTGCCCGCCAGCGCCGGGCTAAGAGCAGTCAGTAGCGCATTTGATACCCCCGTAGGCGCCATTATCAATTCGTTATAGTAATGGCGTTTACGTGGGGTATTTTGCGTTCTAAATGGCGGCCGGTACTTATGGCTACCCCCAGTAGTTCAGCGCTTTAAAGATAATTCTATTTCCGGCGTGCGCTGCAGAAATGACGGCGTTATTATCACTTCCAACAGAAAATTATCCGTAGTTTCCTGAAGGGGAGGGCGGGCATATCATGCTCCTAGAAATGGGGGCGTAATTGGCCGTAGTTTAGGGAAGCGCACGGACCTAGCGGTGGCTTGTACAGCTAGCTTTGGGTCACTGAGATGTCAGACCACGACATCCTCAGCGTTAGTTTTTCTGTCTGCCGGGGCAACCCATTTCGGCAGTCTCGCAGTCTTAAAAAGAGCTGGGGGTATTGGAGTCTGCTTTTAGAGAATCCAGCAAAAATACGGGCAGCCCCTCGGTGGCGAGAGGGAAGGTGCGCACCTTCTCCGCAATCGTCACTCGAGGGGCTGCCCGATGTTTTTGTTGTTTTAAAAGCCACTCCGAAAAGCGTATGTGTCTATTTGCTCCACTTGGCAGCCTGGACGTCGTCACGCGTTGCCTTGCGCGATTGCACCGTTCCGATGGCGTAGCAGATCAGGTAGATGACAAATGCGATTGTCGTCACTAGAACGCTGACCGGGATGCCCGGTGCGAGTGAGAGAACAATGCCGCCGACGGCCGCGACCTCGGCGAAGATGGTCGACAGGATGATGGCCTTTACAGGAGAGGCGGTGACGAATGCGGCCGCAGCACCAGGGGTGATGATGAGGGCGATGACGAGCAGAGAGCCGACAATCTGTACGCCCTGGGCGGCGACGAGACCGGTGAGAATCGCGAAGTAGATCGATAGCGCCTTCACATTGACACCACTAGCGGCGGCCATGATGGGGTCGGCGGAGGCGAATAGCAGCGGCCGCCATTTCCAGGCAACGCCGCCGACGACGATGACCGCGACGATGGCCATCGTCCATAGAGAAGTGTCAGTCAGACCAATGATCTGGCCGGTGAGAAGTGAAAACGCGGTACTTGTCCGGCCAGGGTAGAGGTGGATAAACAGCACCGATAAGCCCATGCCGAAGCTCAAAACCACGCCCACAACCGCATCTTGGCGCCCTCGAAGCGACAGTGCTGCCAGGACTATTGCGATGAGCACCGAGCCGATAATGGCGCCGCTGCTGACACTGACACCCAGTAATAGAGCCGCGGATGCGCCCATGAGTGCCAGCTCACTGGTGCCGTGGACAGTGAAGCTCATCTGCCGCATGACGATTAGTGGCGAGATGATGCCGGAAATCAGCCCAAGCAGTGCCGCTGCAATGAGGGCATTGTGGACGAAGCCGACCTGGAGTAGAGCGGCGGTGTCGGAGAAATACTGAGCCAGTAGGGTCATTAGGCGATAACCAACTTTCCCTCGACACGGGCAACCACAATTTTGGTTTGGTAGAGCTCCGAGAGCGTCTCTGAGGTGATGATTTCCTCGACCGATCCGACCGCATGTCCATGCGGCGTGAGGTAGAGCACTCGGTCACAGACACCCAGGATGGGATTGATGTCGTGGGTGACAAAGACGACTGCCGTGTCATTTTCCCGGCGATGCCGGTCCAGGTGCTCGACCGTGGTCCGTTGTGCCGCAGGGTCGAGGGAGAGCAGAGGCTCGTCGCAAAGCAAAAAATCCGGTGCCGAAACGAGCGCCTGCGCCTGACGCACAAGCTGTTGCTGACCGCCAGAGAGCGTGCCGACACGACGGTCCGCAATACCCGTTGCGCCGACAAACTCCAGCATCTCGTCGGTGGCGGAGCGGTTCTTGCCAGCTGCCAGCTCGACGAGGTCGCGAACCCGAATGGGCAGCGAGGGCTCGAACATCCGCTGCTGCGGAATGTATCCCAGATTCCCGTCGACTTTTACTGAACCGTGAGTCAGCCGCCGCATGCCAAGGGCGGTGGTCAGCAGCGTGGATTTGCCGACGCCGTTCGGACCCAGGATGGCCAAGAACTCGCCGGGCTCGATATCCAAATTCAGACCGGACCACAGCGGTTCGACGGCTGCGTCAGTAAAAGTCAGTGAGGGCAAAGTTATGCGGACTCCATATCGGAAAGGGTTTGCTTGTAGAGGTCAAAGAACGACTGGTCAGTGCTCGGCGACTCAAAAACATCGACGATTTTAACGCCCTTTGCCTTGGCTGCCTCGACGAGTCGCTGCGAGACCTGGTCGTGGGTCTGTGGCGAGTCGATGAGGTAGTCCAGCTCGCCGGACTCGATCAGCTTGAGCATTTCATTGACATCGCTTGCCGACGGCTCGGACTCATTCAGCGTGGACTGGCGGTAGCCCTTCGGGGTGATGTCCTCGACCTTCGTGTCCTTCAGGATGTCATCGGCCAGCGGGTGAACCTGAGCAACCTTAGCGGCCTTGAGCTTGCTCTTGGCCTCTTCGATGTCCTTGATTTCCTTATCGACAGCCTTGGTGTCGGCCTTGGCGCCCATCTTGGTCAGAGCTTCGGCGAGCTGCTCTGCAGTTTCTTCAACCGCATCGGTGTTGTACCAGACGTGCTCGTTGGCCTCGCCATCGTGGTGGTGGTGCTCGTGGCCGTCGTGGTCGCCATGGTCGTGGTCATGGCCCTCGTGATCGTGGTCGTGATCGTGGTTGTGGCCCTCTTCCTGCGGCAGCGCAGAGATGATGACCTTATCCTTTGCGTCACGCAGAGAGGAGGTCAGCCATGCGTCGTAATGCCCGCCACCTGCGACGAGAATATCGGCGTCCTCTACCTTTGCCATGTCGGCTGCGGCCGGTTCGTAGGAGTGAGGATCGATGTCGTTGGACGCGATAATCGGGTCGATGGCGACCTTCTCGTCGTCGGTGACTGCGTCGGCGACGTCCGCCCAGACCTTGGTGGAGGTGACCACCTTGATGGTGTCTTCGGACTTGCCCGCGGACGTGGTGCTGTCATCATTGCTGGAGCATGCGCCGAGACCTGCGACGAGGCCGGCGCTGGCGACTAGCGCCGCGATGCGCGTGGAAAAGCGTGCCTTCATTTTTGTATCCAATCCTGTTGCGAGCTGAATTATTTCCTCTATTCAGCTTCTGAGCATTAACCGCTATTGAAAACAGTTGTCTTTTAGTTCAAAGAATATAGTAGGGGCTGCGGAGACCCAGTCACAAGGCGGATCGCTGCCGGAGTGGCAGAAATGACAGTCGCGCACATTCGTTGGGTAAAGTTGTCCGCGATTAGATGCGTGTAATGCTCGTTGCAGTTCTTTTCCATAAAACTGAGGTTTTCTACCTGAGATAGCTGAGCGAAGATAGCTGAGCGGGCAGTCACTGTTGGTTTTTCAAGAAGGGTCGGTATTCCGTGCAAAGTCGGCGTCGTCGTGGCACCTTGGCTTCCATCGCAGCAGAACTTGGGGTCTCGCGCACGACTGTGTCCAATGCTTACAACCGCCCTGACCAGCTCTCAGAGAAGTTGCGCGAGCACATCCTGGAAACTGCGGAGCGGCTTGGCTATCCGGGGCCGGACCCAATGGCTCGGGGTCTGCGCATGCGCCGGGTTGGCGCCATCGGCGTGCTGTTCACCGAGCACCTCCCATTCGCTTTTGAAGACCCTGCGTCGGTGGATTTTCTCGCCGGCCTTGCAGAAGAGCTCGGCGAAATGGGCGACTCCATGTTGGTCATTCCAGCTTCCTCCGAGGAGGGCGGGGACGTAGATCTCAATCTGATTCGGCAGGCGGTGGTCGACGGCTTCGTGGTCTACTCCGTCGCGGACAACGATCCGTTCCTCGCTGCGGTGCGCGCTCGCGGCTTGCCGACGGTCGTGTGCGACCAGCCTGCAGATGCGGCGGCTCTACCGTTTGTGGGCATCGACGACCGTGAGGCCATCAAGCCCGCGGTGCGGCACCTGACTGAGCTGGGGCATCGCAAGGTGGGAATCCTTTCGGTGCGTTTGTCGCGTACCCCGAACTCGGGATATGTCACGGAGAAGCGGCTGGCAGAAGCTCATCACCAGGTGCAGAAGAATCGTGTCGAAGGTGCGCTGGAAGCGCTTGCTGAGGGCGGTATTCAGCAGGCAGATGTGCCTATCATCGAGCGTCACCTCAATGACCGCGAGAACAACCGCGATGCGGCTCGCCAGCTGCTGACCGATAACCCGGATCTCACGGCAGTGGTCTGCACTACCGATACTCAGGCAATTGCGGTCTTGGAATATGCCGAGGAGAACGGAATTCGTGTTCCGGAGGATCTGTCCATCACCGGCTTTGATGGAATTGAGCGCGCCCTCTTCCACAAGCTGACCACTGTGATTCAGCCGAATAGGCAGAAGGGCATTGCCGTCGGCCGCGCGCTGGCCGAGGAGCTTGAGGTCGCACACGAGGACGGCGGTCGCGCTCCTCGCGTCTTGTTGGAGACTGAGTTTGTCGTTGGAGCGACAACTGCAGCGCCGTCGGCACTGTCAGCCGGGTAGCGGGCCGACGAGGTAACAACATCGTGGCGCTATCGGAGGTTCCTGGGGTGGTAAACCCCACCTCGTCTTTACTGTGTTCGGATTCAGATTAAGGTCTATTACATGACAGATTCAACAAATTCGAGCACCGACCGATCAGCCGCGGCTTTCAATAATCTGGAAGCCACCGGCCACGACCATGTCGAACTTGGCGGCCCCGTCGAATTAGATGAAATGTCTATCCGTGGCGCGATGAGTGAGTTCACCACTGGCGTGACCATTATCGCCACCGAGGACGAAGGTGAGCCGTACGGTTTTGCCTGCCAGTCTTTTTCCTCTCTCAGCCTCACTCCACCGATGGTTCTGTTTACTGTCATGAAGACCTCGCGGTCGTGGCCGCACATACGGAACGCTGGACGTTTCTCCGTCAATGTGTTGGCTGAGGATCAGGAGGATATCTCGGCAGCCTTCGGTCGCAGTAATGGCGAAAAGTTCAAGACGGGGAAGTGGACCCGCTCTGAGCTGGGAAATCCGTTATTGCACGGCTGCTCCGTGTGGATCGATTGCACGGTAGTTGATGTTTACGAAGGCGGCGATCACTGGATCGTGACGGCGGATATTGTGGCCATCGGCAAGCGTGAAGAAATCAATCCGCTCATTTACCACCGCGGTTCTTACGCACGGGTTTCTCACCCCGGCATCGATGCGCCTGTTGATCAAAAGTGGCGTCAGCGCCCCTCGGTGTAACCCGAGGTTGTCGCAGTCCAGCCACGGCGATCCTCGCCTGGCTTGGTGTCTTTCATCTCTCGCATGCGCAGACCGTTGTTGTCCTGCTTGTAGGCGAATTCGCCCGCAACAATCTTGTGGAAGCGCTCCGAATAGGTCTGCGCCTGGTCTGAGCAGTCCAAACTGCGAGTCTGCTCCGGGGTGCCGAATTCGACCGCCTCGCCCTTCCACTGCAGCGAACCAGAGCCGTTGCCACAGGAATCAGCAAAAGTATATGTTGTCTGCCCCAGCGTAATAGTTGGCGCCTGAGTTCCGTCCGGCACACCGTGGGGCAGGTTTGGGTCATCAAAAATCGCGGTTATCTGCCATTGCTTGCCGACGATCTCCGCTGCCGGCTTTGCCTGGCATGCGGTAGCCGTCATGGACACCGCCGCAACGACAGCTACTGTGGCAACCGCCTTTTTCCCGCTCCGCCCCATGCTGCGTGACCCCGTTAGTTAGCTGCCTTCTTGGTGCTCTTCTTAGCAGCCTTCTTCGCCGTCTTCTTGGCAGCCTTCTTCGCCGTCTTACGAGTGGTCTTCTTTGCTGCCTTCTTGGCCGACTTCTTTGCAGTCTTCTTTGCGGTCTTCTTAGTGGACTTGCGTGTGCGCTTTGCGGTCTTCGGAGCGTTTTCCTTCTCGTACTCCTCGTGAACCTTCTTGAAGCTCAGGCCTTCCTTCTCCACTCCGAGCATGCACATCAGAGTGACGGCATCGTAGAAGTCCTCGGCGAAGGTAGCCACAATTCGCCGTGCGCCAGCAGCGGTCTTTTCTTCGACCTTGTGAAGAGCCTCGTTCTGAGCAGTGCGAGTGTCTGTGACCTTCGGTGGCACGAATCCTCCTGGCAAGCATGGCCTTAATTGCGCCCAATACACCTACTTCTGCCAGCCATCTAGCCATATGCTCCCGTCACTGAGCTCAACCGAGTTCAGCGGAGAAGGAATGGGATTGTGATGACGCAGTTTCGGCTTTAAGCGCTACTTACAATTCAAAAACCTAATTCTACCACGTTGTTGATAGGTCGCGCGGTGTGGACAACCTGGTTCCGGAAGCGACCAGTTCACGCAGCGACTAGTCCAGGCGCGGGTTCATACCGCCCTTGAAGCGGTAGTTGCGTGGACGGCGAGGCTTGTTCCGCGGATTCACAGGACGGATGCGACGCATACCGGCTCGGATTGGACGGGTCAGGCCACTGTCTTCGCGCAGTGCGCGAGGGCGACGGAGCCTACGCGCCATCCATTCACCGAGGACAATGCCCGCAGCTAGTGCCGTCGCAATGCCCAGCGCTGAGGCCAGCGCCGTAAACCCCTTGGTCGGGTGGTCGTGCAGCAGTGCGTGCATACCGCGGTAGATTGTCATACCCGGAAGCAGTGGGGTTACGCCTGCCACTGCCGTAATTAGCGGCGGGATGGACCAACGTCGTGCCAGCAGGCCACCGATGAGACCAATCAGTGTTGCTGCCGCGCCTGCGCTGGTCACCGGATGAACTCCCAGCGGAGTCAACACGTAGTAGTAGGTCATTGACCCCAGCAGGGCGACCGTTCCGGACACTGCCAACGCGGTGAACCCAGCATTCGAGGCCAACGCAAATGCGATTGAGGCGGTAGTTCCCGCTATCACCCGCACTGTCGCCTGGGCCAGGTTGAGGTCGGAGCCCGCGATGACGTCGGGAAGCGGAATGCCCAGCATTCCAGAAAACTCGATGCCCATCGCGATGCCAGCGACGATGCCGCCGGTCAACAGCATGGTGTCGAAGAAGCGCGCTGAGCCAGTCACTGGCGCGCCGGTGATGCCGTCTTGCAGTGCTTGCACGAGGGTTAGGCCGGCGAGCATCACGATGATTCCCGAGGCAATTAGCCTGGATGGCTGCATTTCAAAGGGAAGGTATGCCTGTGCCGCATTGAGTACAGCAGCGGAGAGTGTGGCGATGAGACCGCCGACTGCGTTTTGGAAGAATGTGGGCAACTCGCGGGCGGCAAGCTCGCCAATCACAATGACAATGGCCAGTGTGACGGCAGCCGCGATGAGAGCGACCTCGAAACTCGAGCCGAGCAGCACTGTCACAGATGAAGCCAGCAATGCCCAGCCAGTGTAGATGACGCGGAGGCGGTATTTTGCGGGCTCACGCTCGACCTTGTCGATAGCCTCAATAGCCTCCTCCAGGCTCAGATGGCCCGCGCGAATTCGGCGGATGACACGGTCCGTGTGGCGCAAGCGCTCGAAGTCGGGCACTGGTGCGGTGACTACGCGCATAGCCGTAATTGGTGTGCGGCGGGCACCGATGAGGTGGTAGACCGTCACCGAGGTCAACGTGATGTCAACCTGGATCTGGGTGAGGCCATAGGCTGAGGTCACGGTCTTAATCTGCAGCTCGGTGTCGCGGTTGCCCGAGCCACATGCCAGCAGCAGTCCTCCGATGCGAGCAGCGAGATCGAGTACGGCCGTAACCTGGCTGGGGTCGGAATAATCAATCGGTGCCAGCGGCAGTGGGGTAGTGGTCGAGTGCACTAGGTCGACAGTTGCCGTTGGGCCGGAAACGAAATCAATCACGCGCTGCTTGAAGGTGGACTGATTGTCGATTGCAGGAAACTGGGTCTGCGGAGTGTCGTCGTAAGAGACAGTGGGGTCAGCGGGGTAAGCGACAGCGGCTTCGGCATCGTAGGCATCATCCTTCGCAGCGGAGTTTTCTTCGGCGTTGGATTTGTTGCCACCATCGAATGGCATGTCGACACTTCCTTTCCCCGATACTGCCTGGGGTGCGTTGCAGCGCTATTGCAAAGACGAGTTCTAGAGGCGTTGCAGCAACATAGCCCCAGTGATTTAGCGATAGTCACACTACCCCGTCGGTGACGGAGAATCTCAATTCGTTTTCGGTGGGGTGAATTTACCTATCTGAGCGGGGCTTTTAGTGTGCAGAAAAGTGTTCAAGAAGTGCGGTTGCAGTATTCCTGTGGTGTCGTTTTTAACTTCTGCTTGCCAACCTGTACAATCGCCTGTCAGCGGCACAGCTGAGTTCGATTCTCAGGTTGACTCTGATTCTTTCGAGCCAGCGACGGCTAACGCCAAAAGGGTCGCTTTAAAGTTGCCGGGATGGCGCAATTGGTAGCGCAACTGATTTGTAATCAGTAGGTTACGGGTTCGAGTCCCGTTTCCGGCTCCAAAGCCCCAGGTCAGGAAGTTTTCTGGCCTGGGTTCTTTGGTTTAAACGGTGCTTGCAACGGTATTGCAATTGTTTTCGTCGTCTCAATGCAAAAAACCCGCACCGGGAGGGCGCCGGGGGGGGGGCAGCGACTAGCCGCCGAAAATCGCCAGTGCGTCGGTGGCGAACGCCTCGATAATCGCGGAGTTGGCAAACCCACCCGCGCGGTTGATGTAGGCCGCCTCGGTCGTAGAGACGGAGGCATGCCCCAGTTGCAAGGTGGCCAACGCGGCGTTACCGGCCCCAGTCGTAGCTGTGGCTGCCGTGTGACGTAGGCCATGACAGGATATTATCGCGGGCAGTAATTCCCTATCCGTCTGTGTCAACATCGTCGCCGGCGAGGTGTGGCAAGCCTGCTCATGTTAGAGCCCGGCCAGAGTTTTGCCAGGGTGGGGCGTGTGCCGGATGGGTCGTCGCGCATAGGCAGTACCCGCGTCGTCGGTGCCCCTGTCGTGCGTTGGCCGTGGAATAAGCTCGATAGGCTTATCGGCCAAGCGCTCGGCAATCCTCGAGTCTATTGGTCTGAGAAGCTGGTCTAGCAAAAACATGTAGGTGTGACGATCAGCTATAACTTTCCTCCCTGTAAGCAGGAAACCCGCTCGCCTCTCATGACGGCAATGTACTTGGATAACCACATCGCTACTTGACCGTAGATTGATGCAGCGATACGCTTTGAACATGTTCAGTGAACAAGTTCAATCAAGTCGTGCTACTCAAAAGGAGGCGACGCGCAATAAAGTCTTGGACACCGCCTATGCCCTTTTTGTGTCAGTCGGGTACGCGGATACAAATGTGCGTGCCATCGCGCAGAAAGCCAACGTCAGCGTTGGAACCGTTATGAGCGTCGGGAGCAAGCAGTCGCTGTTGGTTCAGACCGTCGGACATCGAATCACCGTCATGCACGATGAGCTCCGCGGACAATCAGACAACCTTCTCGACGTTCTCGCTCCTTTTCTGAAAATGTTTACTGGGCAGGAAGAATTATCGAAAGCGTATGGCGCTGCCCTAATCACACAGGGAAGCAACGGAGAGATTCTCAACGGGCTTCGAACTCTCTTGGTAGATGAAATCGTGTTGCGCCTAGGCAACATGCTCCCTAAAGATGACGCTAGAGAGTTCGCAACAATCCTTTACAACATTTATCTTGGGTTGCTTCTTGGCTGGGCTGCCGGTGCATACGACACCGACGAACTATCCATTCACGCGAACAGCTCCATCTCCCGTCTTAAAATCGCGTACGGAGTAAAATAATGATTCTCGAATCTTCGCCTGCTTGGCCCTCCATCATTCTTGCCGCCATTTTGTTCGGAGATGCGGTACTCTCGCTCAAACCCGTAGCATTCATCGAGGCCTGCCTCAGAGGAGTACGACTTCCTACAGAGTGGTGGTGGGCTCTTATCGTTATCAAGTGCCTAGCAGCAAGTGGACTCATTATTGGGCTCTGGATACCAGGCATTGGAATAGCGACGATGGTTGGAGTCATTGCCTACTTCTGCACCGCAGCAATCGCACATATCCGAGCCAAGTTTCTAGGTAGCGAGTTTTGGGTCAATTGCTTAGGGATGCTCGCTATTTCACTAGGTGCTCTCATTGCAACACTACTGATAGCCTGAGACGACCAATTTACCAATTGTGTTCGCCCATTGAGGGGCGCCGTTGCCCGCGCCGGGCGGCCTGCCGCGGGTGCCTGTGACCCGCTAGCCGCCTACCGCCTCGCCGGCCTGTCGAAGGGTATGAGCGTCTGCCTCGGTGCAGAAGGCATGACAAAGCCCTAGCTGATTGGTCGGGGCTGGGGGAATTGCGGAGTGGCGGGCTGCTGCGGGACTGGTAGATAGGTGTCCAGCTCTTCGACGGGTATCTGCAGTACTGCATCCGAGATGCTAGTGGCGAGGGCTGCGCGACTGGGCCCGCGCCGGGATGTCATACCCGACGACGTGGGGTGGCAGGAGCAGTAACCGGAATTGAGGGGTTGGGGGCAATCTCAGTCCCTTTTTATGCGCGGGGTAGGGGGCGACGGGCAGGGGTTGCTGGGGCAAGGGGTGTGTGGCCCCTAGCCGACACCGCGCAGCCACCACGGGTTAAGTCTTGTACTCAGGCTGTGGCGTATGTCTAGCTGCGGGTCTACTTCGGAAAACTCCGCACTTCCCCAAAGGCTTTCCTCAAAAATTAGTAGGGGAGGTGCCCCTGTGCGGCGCGAGAAACGGCCTTTGACAGGCATAAATGGCATTATAGGTCAAACCTTTACAGGGTGCCCTAACGGTAGGTTACGGGTTCGAATCCCATTTCCGGCTCCAAAACCCCAGGTCAGGAAGTTTTCCGGCCTGGGGTTCTTTGGTTTAAAGGAGAAAAGTAGGGGGTTAAGTAGCGTGAGGGGTGAAATCGTCTAACAGAACGTCCGCATCCCTTCTGCCCCGTAAGCCGGCTTAGAAGCTGGAAGAACCACCTGAACCGGAAAACCCCGAGCTAAACCCGCTGTTGACGCCGCCGCTACTAGAAGAGCTGTCGCGGGCAGTGGTGGCATCGCTATCCCAGGTGCTCACGACATAGAAGGGCACGTAGCCGTGGTAGCCGGAGCCAGCGAAGAAATTAGAGTCGTAGATGCGCGTGCGCTCGGGGCGCTCGTCGGCCTCATTGCGCTTCTGCAGCTGGGACTGCACGTGCTCCGACAAGAGCGCGGAGCGATCCAAGAGTTCTAGGTAGCGCTCCATGAACTGCGGATGGTGTGGTTCCTTGGATAATTCAGTGGCGGCATCTTCCAACTCCTTCGCGTGGCGCTCAAGCGTCGAGTCGATGCTTGCGGCCAAGTAGCCTGCCTGTGCCAGATCCTTCCCCAGCTCGTAGAGTTCATAGCGGCGAGCATCCGCATCAGCGTTCTCAATGCGGTGCAGCTTTTCAATATTGACCTCAGCGGTTTCCACGCGCTCGCACAGTTGGCGCGCATTGGCGATGAGCTCAGAGCGTGAGCGGAATTGCTCATCTGGCGCATCCGCCGGAATCGACATGAGGGAACCAACCTGGCTATCGATCGCTAGGAAGTCATCGCGCAAACCCTCCCAGTCCTGGCGCAGGCGCTCATCCACCAGTCCTGATTGGAGCGAGTGCGCTCGAATATCAATCTCCCTTAGCCGTTGCGCCACATCGGTGTAGGTCTGCGACACGTAGTCCCAGTCCTCGCGTGCCTGCTGTGCCTTCTTCTGTCGGCTGCGGCGTATACCGCCGGCGAGGCCGACACCAGCGCCGCCAACGCTCAGGCCCGCCACCCCGAGGCCAACGGCCGCCCCCATCCGATCCTCTTTTGCGCCCTCGTACTGAGTATCCGCAGCACGGTCTACGTCGATTGCAGCCGCTGCGCCAGCAAAGAGGCCAGCAGGAATGTTGCCATCCCGCACGCCCGGCTTAATTGCTTCGATGGACTGTTTCAGATGGCTGTCATTCTTGCGTAGCTTCATTTGAGCAGCCACGTCCTCACCCGCGAAGACGAAGGCTTGGCGCGGATCAAGGCCCACGCCGACGAAGACCTGGCCATCAGCAAACTTATCCTTGCCGATGAGCTCCTGGTGGTTATCGCGCAGGTACTCCTCTACGGAGTCATTAACGTTTTCCTTGTTCTCGGCAAAGACCATGTAGTGCAGCTCTTGGACCACGTCAGGGGCGGCGATCAGGGAGACATCGCGAAGCATGCGCTCTTCTTCCTCTGGGGTGAGCACATCGTCCGGGTCCATGATGTCAGCCTGTACCTCACGCTGCGCAGTCTTCATGACGTAGTCGGAGCGCTCGGGCACATCGAGAATTGCCAAGCAGGTGCCCGCACCGACACCTCCGAGAAGTAGGCCGCTCACTGCTGCTGCGCCGATGATGGAGCCGATGGAGGTCACTTTGGAGCTGCGGTTGGCTGCAAAAGGTTTAATATCGCGAGAGTCGGTCACGGTGATTCTCCTATTCGCGAGCGATTGGCCCCGCCAGTTTTATCCGGTCTAAGGGGGCCGGGGCGGGGAGCAAAGGATTCTTTTGAAGGCAGATTAAAGGGCAAATGCCTGTCGGGGGCTGGGGCGGGGGAATTTTCTGTCACTTATGCGCACGTTGTCGGAAGTCCCGGTCGACATATGGATGAGCTTTCCACTTATGGCCACGCTGCTGCGTATCGATAGGTGAATATTGCATCGATAGGACAGCGCAACACCGACAGCCGGACAGCGCAACACCGACAGCCGGAAAATCACAGGCCACGGAACGTTCACATCTGCAACTCTAGCCCCATGCTTCACAGGGGTTGCATGCGCATGTAAAGTGGACTTTGTTTTTAAGTCATAAGCGTCGATAGGGCTGGTCTCGGGGAAGGGCCTGCGCTATGGGCGCTTTTGGCATTTTTCTGCAAAACCTTCCAGAAAACCCCACAAGCTGGGGTGATTTCTCCGAGAAAAATATTCTACGATAGAGCCATGTCAGAGGTGCTCTTTGTCAGTAGTTCAAACATGGGACTCTCACGCGTACTCGAAGGGCTGCTGCGGCAAGCTGCCCCAGGCCTGACAGTTTTGTCAGCAGGTATCAGCATCGATGATGATGACCGCGGTCTGGATGAAGACGCGCGGCGTGCGCTCTGTGAGGTGGGGGCACGGTGCGATGGCGATCCTCATCAACTCACGCCGTCTCTCGCAGACAGTGCGGATGTGGTCATTGTTGTGGGGAAAATCGACGTTTCGGACTACATCGCGCCAGATGTAGAGACTGAGCGCTGGGAATATGATGACCCAGCTGACCGCGGGATTTATGGTTATTCCCGCTACGCGGAATTGCGGGATTTCTTCACTCTGCGCGTCAATACGCTGGCGGAACGGTTTGCTGCCTAAATAGTCGCTGAAATAGTCGCTGACTTAATAGAAGGTAGGGCGCGGGAACCGTCGTAAAGCATGTGCTGAAGCTGACACACTTTTGTTTTCTGACAATAATGCCCGCGTTCGCCCGGTCAACACCTAATGTAAGTAGTTATGTCTATTGGTCCATCGCTGCGACGCACCCTGTACAAACTTGCTGAGAAAGAGATGTCCCCGGCTAAGGCAAAGTTCTTGCTGAACATTTGGCCGCCGCTGTTTGGCACCGGCATCCGTATCACCGAGATTGCGGATGACTGGTCTGAGGGACGATTGGAGCTGCGCCTAAACGCTCTGACTGCGAATATGCATGGCGCGGCATTTGGCGGTGCACTGTTTTCGATGACGGATGTGCTGTTTGGCACGCTGGTTATGCAGCGCCTGGATGTCAAGAAGTACGAGGCGTGGACGCGAACTGGGTCGTTTGAATTTATCCGGCCGGGTAAGAATGGTGCGTACCTCGAGGTAGAGGTGCCGGATGAGATGGTCGAAAAGCTTAAGGCCGAAACCGAAGGTGGCTATTCGACGGTCGTTCCATACACCTCTGTAATCCGAAACCGCGATGGTTCCCTGGTCGGTATTGGTCAGCAGGAGCTCTACGTGCGCCGTCGTGGTCGTAAGAAGCCGCCGGCCAATCCGAATCAGCAGGATCGTGTTGCCGGTGAGAACCTCATCTCTGCTGCTCGCACTCTTGCGCGGCTGGGGATGCGCGGGGTGGAAAACCGTGATGTGCTCGTCCAGCAGGAACGCACCGCACGACGCTGCATTTCGCCAGAGTCGCGTGCAGTCGCATGGCTCCACGGGGTCCTCGAGTACGGCGATGTCACTGTCGACGACTACCGCGCCGCAGGGCTTCCCGACGTCGTCATCGAGGCCCTCACCTCCGATAACCCCTCGCCAGCCGCGCAGCAGCTGCTTGCGGATGTCGTCACCGCGCGCGAGTCGCTGACCAAGTTCTAGGTCGAAGCCCTACGCCAATAGCCGAGTGATTAGGTCGATCACCTCGGAGTCTGTTTGCTGCTTCCAATGCGCAACAGACCTGCCCTCCAGCTCGGTTTCGAGCAAAACAGTTTGGCTGTCTGGCAGGAAGCTCTGCGCGGTATCGGACCACGGAATGACCAGGTTGTCATGGTGGCTGATGACATTAATCCAGTCAGGTGCGGCTGCCTTGCGCCCTCGGAGGTGCGGGGCAGTGTTGGCTGCAGGAAGTTCATATTTTCCTGCAGCTACCGCAATCTGATCGGCTAAAGCCTGTCCCATTAGCCAGCGGGCAGGAGTCCCATTCCACCAGCCCAAAATGCGGGAGATTCCAGTCAGATTTACACCGCCGACAGAGCCCGACACACTGATGACACGTCGAAACGAAAAACGCTCGCATTCATGGTTTGCAAGACGCGTAAACAGCAGGAAAGCCAGTAGCCCACCCTGCGAGTGAGCCACAATATCGACCGTGTCCGAGTTCGTTTCAGTGCAGACTCCGTTGATATAGGACTCGACTTCGGCGACAGAATCTACAAGGGCAGCAGTGCCACGGTCTCCGTAGGACGGTACATAGACTCGGCGGCCGAGGGTACGGAGACCGTCGGCAAGCGGTGCCCACGCGCCGGGACTATCGAGCGTGCCATGAAGTGCGATAACCGGAACGGGGTCTCTGAGGTCCCCCGACGCTGGACTCGGATTTGGTGAGGACGGATGTGCGGCTGTCGGTGGGAAAATCCGCGTTAGGAGCGGTCTATTCCGCATGCTCGATTGGGTCAAAATCCTCGCCTACCAGCTTGAATAGTGCCTCGCGAGTAAGTGCGCGGGGACGCCAATCGTGCGCCATCTGCTCATGCAAAATTATTGCTTGAGGGAACGTGTCCTGCACATAGAGATTGGTGACCATGCCTGTGTCACCATCATCCAAGAAACAGGACTGTGGCGGGGAAATGAGCTGGTCATACTTGGTGGCAATGCAGGTGTAAGTAACACCGGGACCGAGGATATCGTGGGAATTGGAGTTCAAAACCATCTTTGAACCCGTGAGCTGTTCCAAACCGGAAACGCCCCAGTAACTCTGAACGAAGTTGCTCATCAGCGACTTTGTGCCGGGGATCTTAGTGATACTGGAAGCGATGCCGCCCAGATTGGTGCCGTGATTGGGCGCGGCAAGGCAGACAACATGCTTGATGTACTTGGAAATGCGCAGAGAAAGCAGAGTGGCAATTAAGCCGCCTTGCGAGTGCCCCACGATAACGGCGTGCTTTGCGTCAGTGGCGTGCAGGACAGCCTTGATGTAAGGCACGAGCATGTCGATGGACTGATTGATGGGGTCTGTTGCACGGTGTCCAAAATCTGGCGCGAAGACAGCCCAGCCATCCTCCCGTAACTGACCGCCGAGGGTCTCCCAAATACCCTTGACCTGGCCTGTTCCATGCAGGAGGATGACCGGCCACGGCCGGGATTTGGACACTTTGGCTCCCCAATTATCTTCGAAAACACCGCGCAGCGGACGGAAGATGGCATAGGGGAGCGATGCTGATCCTTCAGCTGCAGCCGGTTTTTGCGCCTCCGGTTCCTGCGCTTCAGGGGCAGGAACCGGAAGTTGTTCTTCCCGAAAATCCTCGTTTGAAGCGGCGATTAGCGCACCAACTTTCCGTCTTCATCAGTCCCGAGGACCTTCCGTAGCTTAGCGGCGGCCTCATCCATGGACTCTGCGGAAGGATTGCGATCGACCGACTGGAGGTTGTAGCCGGACATGTCGTGGGCAGGGAAGATATGGATGTGGGTGTGCGGAACCTCGAAGCCGGCGATGAGGTAGCCAGCACGTGGAGCGTCAAAAGCGGAGACAACAGCCTGACCAACCTTGTGGGTAACCTCATTGAGGTGAGCCCACAGCTCAGGCGAGGCGTCTGTCCACTTGTCCACCTCTTCAATAGGGACAACCAGAGTGTGACCAGGTGCGATTGGCTCGATGGTCAAAAATGCGACGACCTTGTCATCGCGGTAGACAAAACGACCGGGGAGTTCACCGTTGATGATTTTGGTAAATACTGTGCTCATGTGCCAAGGGTAACCCGAATAGCGGATTGAGGGGTTGGGCGCGATGAGAGTTATCCGGGCTGATTAGTAAGATGATTGCTATGCGCATCCTCGTAATTGGCTCCGGTGCCCGTGAGCACGCCCTGTTGTACGCAATGAGTAAGGACCCGCAGGCTACTGATCTTCACGTAGCCCCTGGTAATGCGGGTATGAGTGAAATTGCCACCATGCATCCACTGGTCGTGGATGACCCCGCTGGCGCTGTTGCGCTGGCCAAGGAAATTGGGGCCGATTTGGTTGTTATTGGCCCGGAGGTTCCGCTGGTCGCGGGTGTGGCAGACGCGCTGCGCGACGCTGGCTTTGCAGTTTTTGGCCCGAACGCGGACGCGGCTCGGATTGAGGGGTCTAAGGCTTTCGCTAAGGACGTCATGAAGGCGGCTGGAGTAAAGACCGCCTCGGCAGAGGCCATTCAGCCGGAGGCTTCCGATGAAGACATCGAGGCCGCCATTGACCGCTTTGGTCCGAACTGGGTCGTGAAGGATGACGGTCTGGCTGCTGGCAAGGGCGTTGTGGTCACTAAGGACCGCGCTGAAGCTCTTGAACACGCAAAGGCGGTGCTGGCAGCCGGTAACCCGGTGCTGCTGGAGTCCTTCCTGGATGGCCCGGAGGTTTCCCTGTTCTGCCTGGTCGACGGCGAAACCGTCGTCCCGCTGTTGCCGGCTCAGGACCACAAGCGCGTCGGTAATAACGACGAGGGGCCGAACACCGGTGGCATGGGCGCTTACAGCCCGCTGTCCTGGCTGCCGGAAGGCGCAACTGAGCGCATCGTCACCGAGGTCTGCGAGCCGGTCGCTCGTGAAATGGCCGCTCGCGGCTGCCCGTTCCAGGGTCTGCTGTACGCGGGTCTGGCCTGGGGCGAGGACGGCCCGGCTGTCATTGAGTTCAACTGCCGTTTCGGTGACCCGGAGACCCAGGCCGTGCTGGCGCTGCTGGAGTCCCCGGTGGCGCAGCTGCTCAACGCCGCTGCTACCGGCACATTGGCGGACTTCGGTCCGCTGTCTTGGCGTGATGGGTACGCTCTGACTGTTGTGCTGGCAGCTGAAGGCTACCCGGTGTCGACGCGCACGGGCGATGTCATTGAAGGTGCAGAGCCTGGTCGTGAGGCAGATGGCATTCTCCACGCAGGTACTGCCCGCAATGCTGCAGGTGAGCTGGTCTCCGCTGGTGGCCGTGTGCTCAACGTCATCGGCGTTGGTGACACGCTGGAAGAGGCTCGCGACAAGGCGTACGAGACCATCAAGACCATTAAGCTCGAGGGCTCGCACTACCGCACCGACATTGCACTACCTGCAGTTGAGGGCCGCATTTCCATTTAAATAATGCTCGAGGCGGTCAGGCTGCACTCGAATACCTCACTGGTGCACCCACCCGGGCTGAATTGGATTTCCCGGGGGCCTCGGTGGCTGCAAAGATGAAGGTATGCACGCCGAATCTCCGCAGTCGCCAAAGTCGTTGCAGTCACCGCAATCACCGCAGCCGTTAAACTTCTCGGGGCCTCCGCAGGCATCCCAGCCCGAGCGCGATCTAGCATCCCGCCGCAGTGAGGTCGCACCTTTCCATGTGATGGATGTTCTCGCGCTCGCACAGGAGCGTCAGCGTACTCACGGTGACGCTCTGTTCCTCTGTGTGGGGCAGCCCGCGACTGCGGCCCCGGCTGCCGCGATTGCCCGTGCTCGTGCCGATTTGGAAAATCAGGTTCTGGGCTACACTGCGGCCGTCGGCACGCCTGAGCTGCGCGAAACCATCGCCGCCTGGCATCGTGAAAACTACGGCACGGCCACGGAAGCTGCCGATGTTGTCATTACTACCGGTTCTTCCGGCGGTTTCGTGGCACTTTTCCTCGCAGCGCTCGACGTCGGCGACGATATTGTGCTCGCGCGCCCGGGCTATCCCGCATACCGCAATACTCTGCAGGCGCTCGGCGCCAACATTGTCGAGATTGACTGTGGTCCCGAGACCCGCTTTCAGCTCACTGTCCAACACCTGCAGGAACTTCCGCGCGTGCCCAAGGCCGTGATCGTCACCAGTCCGGACAATCCCACTGGCACCATTATCGATGCCGACGAGCTGCGTGCCATTGCGAAGTGGTGTGAGCAGCACGATTGCCTGCTCATTTCCGACGAGATTTATCACGGCATTACTTATGGCCGACAGTGTGCGTCTGCACGCGAGTTCTCCGACGCGGCGGTCGTGGTCGGCAGTGTCAGTAAGTACTTCTCGATGACCGGCTGGCGCGTCGGCTGGCTAATCGTTCCCAAGTGGCTGCGTGCGCCGCTTGATCGCCTCGAAGCCAACCTCACTGTCTGCCCGCCGGCAATTTCGCAGGAAGCCGCGGTAGAGGCGTTCAGCGCCGAGTCCATTGTCGAGCTCAATTCGCACGTGACGCGTTACGCGCGCAACCGCGACGTTTTGCTCGAGGGGCTGCCCCGCGTCGGTCTCGGTAATATCGCCCCACCCGACGGCGGTTTCTATATCTACGCCAATATCGCAGGGCTTTACGACGACCCGAACTCCGTCGACTCCATGACTTGGGCTCGGGAACTGTTGGCCGCAACGGGCGTGGCCGTTGCCCCTGGAATCGACTTCGACACAGAGAACGGCCATCAGTGGGTTCGCCTCTGCTTCGCCGGTGAGACGTCCGAGATGGAAGAGGCTGTTCGGCGTATTGGGGTGTTCACTGATCGTCGTTAAAACGGCTTTTAGTGGCGCTCGCGGTGTGATTTACCTCACCCTTTTAGGGGTGTTTTTCAGTCGGGCGAGATAGGGTGCTCGACGGGCGAATCGCTGCTTTAAACCCTCTACCGACGGTCGCTGGTAGAGCCGATGTTGGGGGCATTCCTGGAAGGGGCCGTTGGGGCTCTGTTTTCTTGATCGCCGGTTTGCTGTAAAGGCGGAAAAACTGCCTCAGATTGAGGGTTCTGTGGCTGCGGTCACATCAAGTGAGGCTGGGGTTGGGTCGATAGTGGGGTGGGGTGGCCTTCGCGGCAGCATCTTTGACAGCCGGCAGCTCTGTCGGTGGTCTATTTCCGCTGGCAGGGGCCCCTTTTTCTTTAATTATCGATGGGGTTGACCTCTGAGGAACTGGCGGCTATCCCTGCGTGGGGTGACGATTGAGCGCGGTGTGTAACCCACATTCAATGTTGGCTGCAAGCGCTTTTAGTGGGGATAGTTTATGTCTGACCAAAAGAGACTTCCGCGCCCTGTTTTTGGTTGTGTAAAAGCGTGATTTTTGAAGCCGTTATCAACGGCAGTAAAGCGAGGTATGGGGCGGCGTCGAGGGGCGCTGTTTGTGGCTCAGTGCCTGAGCTAAAAAGCGTCCAAAAGTTAACAAAAGGTTAACTAAAAATAAAGTTTAGCGCTTGCCAGGTCTTGTGTTGTCGTCTACGGTTGCAAGTCATAAGTTCCAAACGATTCGATGAAACGACGTTTCAACTGCGGAATCGCAAAGAATCGGTTGGAGAAGTCCAACAATAAAGATCAAAGAGATCTTAAGAGAGGTGACCTCTGATGAACGCATTCAACGAGATTATGGATACTGTGTCCCCGATTTTCCAGGACGGCAAGGAATCCAAGCAGGATGCGCTGGCATCGCTGCTTGCCGAAGCCATCGTGGAGGCGAACCCGAAGCAGGGCATCGCCGCCGACGATCGCCGTGCTGCCTAACAAGAATTAGCTTTGGTCCGATTCCTGCTAGGCAGCTAGTGGGGAAGCAATCCCTACTGGTTATTCCTACTGGTTCAGGAACTCCCGGACCTGCTCCATATCCTTATCACCGCGACCCGACAGGTTCACGAGCAACAGCAAAGGCTCATCGCCTTCGTGAACCGGCAGCCCGAGCTCGCTAACAGCGGCAGGGTCGGTTTCACGGAGTCGCGCAATCTTAATGGCCTGCGCCAGCGCATGCGAGGATTCCATCGCCGGAATAATGCCCTCCATGCGGCTGAGCAGCTGGAACGCTTCCAGCGCCTCCTCGTCGGTAATTCCGACATAGCTGGCGCGGCCATTCTCCTTCAGCATGCCGTGCTCCGGGCCAACAGACGGGTAATCCAAGCCCGCCGAGATGGAGTGCGATGGCAACACCTCGCCGTCGTCGGAAAGCATGACAAATGAGCGCATGCCGTGAAGGACACCAGTCTTGCCCGCATTGATGGGCGCGCCGTGACGGTCGGTGTCGAGACCCTCACCTGCGGGTTCGACGCCAATGAGGGCGACATCGGAGTCGTCGATGTAGTTAGCAAATGCGCCGATGGCGTTGGAGCCGCCACCGACGGCTGCGATGACAGCGTCGGGAAGCTTGCCGTAACGCTCGGCCATCTGACTGCGTGACTCCTCCGAGATGACCTGCTGGAATTCACGCACGATAGTGGGGAATGGGTGCGGTCCGGCGGCTGTGCCCAGCAGGTAGAAAGTGGAGTCGAGAGTCTTGCTCCACTCGACCAGTGCCTCGTCAATAGCATCCTTCAAACCGGCCTCGCCGGTGGTGACGGGAACGACCTTCGCGCCCATGAGCTCCATGCGCTCGACATTGGGGTGCTGGCGGGCGACATCGTGTGCGCCCATGTAAATCTCGCACTCAAGTCCCAGCAGTGCTGCGGCCATCGCGGTGGCCGTGCCGTGCTGGCCTGCACCTGTCTCAGCAATGAGGCGGGTTTTTCCCATGCGCTTTGCCAGCAGCGCCTGGCCGACCACATTGTTGCCCTTGTGCGCGCCGCCGTGGTTCAAGTCCTCGCGTTTCAGCACAATCGTCGTGTTCGGCGTGGATAGACGACGGCATTCGAACAGCGGGGTCGCGCGGCCGAGGAAATCGCGACGCAGTTCTTCCAGCTCGCGCTGGAACTCCGGATTGCTCATCGCCTCGATGTAAGCCGCTTCCAGTTCATCGAGAGCTGGCAGCAGGAACTCTGGCACTTCCTGTCCGCCGAAGCGACCGAAAAATGCAGGTAAGAGGGTTTCGCGCACCTCGCCCGCGCCGTTAACGCTTGCCGACGGCACCCTAGTTGCAGTCGGTGCTGAAGCCTTGGCGATGGCATCCGCGCTGGGGTTGTAATCAGTCATTGAGGGGGCCTTTCGTTGCTGTTGTTTATTTCAGCGGGCCCTGGTTCTCTTCGTCGAGCCGACAAAAGAAAAGAGCCCGCCAGTTTTATCTTCTTGCGAGCTCGTACTTGACGGGTTTGCCGTCGACATTAATGAGATGACGTGACGTTGCTCGCGGACTTAAGCGAGCCACCACCACTGTGCGCCGCACGGCGCGGGTGTGTTCATCAGGGGTGTCATCATGAATCTGACCATAACTCAAGGTTTCCGCAGTAGCCAAAGCGGGTGGGGTGTGGGGGCGGGGATTGGGCGCGAAATGTGTACGGGATATCGCAACTGTGCCTGGGGTGTAGGGTAGTTCCCCTATTAGTCGGGTACGCGTAAGGGGCAGAATTCTCGGATCCCCTCGACACCGCTGGCCACGAGGACTAACGTTCCGATGGTGATTACGCTGTCGCGGCAGACCACTAAATCACGTCGGGGAGTTCGTCCCACGACGTTGGTGGTGTGGTGCTATGTCGCCCTCATAACCGTTGGCACGGTTTTGTTAATGCTGCCGATCTCGGCAGCCAATAGCCACCCCACGGGGCACTGTGCCCCGAGCCCTGGGAATCTGTGCCTGCCCACGGCGCTGTCTGATGCTCTGTTCACAGCCACCTCGGCAACAAGCCTGACCGGCCTGATCACCGTAGATACGGCTACCCATTGGTCAACCTTCGGCAAGGTTGTCATCATGCTGTTGATTCAGCTGGGTGGCCTTGGGTTCATGACCTTGGCTTCACTTTTTGGCCTCTTCGTTGCGGGAAGACTCGGCCTTAACCGCCGTGCTGGTGCGCGCGTTGAGGGCCGCGGTATGGACATGGGCGAGATCTCATGGGTTGTCCGTGCTGCCGTTAGCTTCACGCTGTTGGTGGAGTTTGTTGTGGCAGTGGCACTTATGCTGCGGTTCCACCTAGGTTATGGGTACGGCTGGGGGAGAGCTGCGTGGGAGGGCTTGTTCCATGCCATCTCAAGCTTCAACAATGCCGGTTTTGCTCTGTATACGGACAACGTCATTGGGTTCCGCAGTGATGCCTGGATACTTTTGCCGCTGGCCTTCTCTCTTATCGTTGGTGGTCTGGGTTTTTCTGTTCTGCTCGAGGCCTGGCGACACCTGAAAGCGTGGCTTAGTGTCCGCACGCGAGGGCAGTTGCCTAAACGCTGGTCTCTGACTACTCGCTTCACTATCAAAGGCACCATCCTGCTGATTGCTTTGGGCACAATCATGGTGGCATTTGGTGAGTGGTCCAATGCCATGTCTGGATTCACTACAGGGGAGAAGATACTCAACTCATTCTTCGCTAGTGTGAGCCCGCGTACCGCGGGGTTCAACGCACTCGATTACGCGGACTTCCACCCATCGACACTGCTGGGCACTGACTTCCTCATGTTCATTGGCGGCGGCACCGGTGGTACTGCAGGTGGCGTGAAAATCACGACGTCGGCAGTCATTCTCGCCGCCGTTCTCGCGGAGATTCGCGGTGACACCTCCGTGTCCGTGGCTCGGCGGCGCCTCAACCCAAAAGTGCTGCGTCAGGCCCTCGTCGTTCTTGCATTCGGTATTGGCCAGGTTTTTCTGGCAGTAATCGCCGTCAGTTTCCTAGCGCCACAGTTTTCTACTGACCAAATCCTGTTTGAAGTAGTCAGCGCCTTCGCCACGGTAGGCCTATCCACAGGCATCACCGCTAATCTACCGGTGGCGGCACAGGCAATCTTCATCGTGCTGATGTTCGCCGGACGTGTTGGCCCGATCGCTTTGGCGACGGCCTTGGCCGCCCGCCCACGCCAGCGCATCTACGAATATCCGGAAGAAAGGCCCTTCATTGGCTAACTCGAAATTCAACCCGTTTGCTGGTTTTGCAGAGCATTTCGCCAACCAAGCCAGCTCTTCTCCTGTTGTCATTCTCGGCATGGGGCGTTTCGGACAGGCGCTCGGCGAGGAGCTGGTCGCTGGCGGTATCGAGGTTCTCTGCGTAGACCACCGCGAAAAGGTGGTCCAGGAGCTGTCCTCGACCTTCGATCACGTGGTTACCGCCGACACCACCATGCCGGAAGTACTGAAGCAGCTCGGTGTCGATGAAGCCGAACGCGTGGTCATTGCAATCGGCAGTGATATCGAGGCGTCGTTACTGACCGCATCCGCGCTGGTGGACATGGATGTACCGCTGATTTGGGCGAAAGCCGATAACCAGGCTCACGCCAAGATTCTGGGCCAGATCGGTGTGCACCATGTCATTCGCCCGGAGGCAGACACCGGCCGTCGTATTGCGCACCTAATCGGCGGCAAGGTCCAGGACTTCCTGGAGTTCGATCGCGACTACGCAGTCGGTAAGGTCACGCCGCCGATCCATTGCCTGGATAAGACCGTGGCGGAGATTAACCAGAGCGCACCGGTTACGGTTGTCGCCGTGCAAAAGCGCGGTCAGCGCTTCCGCCCTGCGCTTGCCGACGACCGCATTACCGCAGGTGACCTGTTGATTGTCTCCGGTGCCATTCGGCAGTTGGAGACGTTCGCCGGGGAGTAGGCGCTGATTGCTACTTGTCGCCGTGGCTGTCGATTCCGTCGACGCCTGTGACCGTGGTCAGCAAAAACACGGAATCCGCTAGAGCCTTCACTCCGTGCTTGACGTGGGTGAGCACTTTGAGATTGCCCTCGGAAATCGTGGTTTTATCGGCACCGGTGATTTCAACTTCGCCAACAAGCACAAGCATCGAGGCTGCGGGCGGCGAGTTATGGGCGGAAAGCTCAGTTCCTTCAGTCAGTGCGATGAGAGTCTGGCGTAGCGGGCCGTCGTGGACAACAATTTCCGCAGCGCGGCCATTGCTATTCGCTTTAGCTTGAGTCAGAAGGTCGTCTTGTTGTGAATTAATATTCACAGCGTCCTAGCTCCTTGGTGAAACCACAGCGCGCAGAGCACGCGCTGCCTCTTCCGGATTTGCTGCCTCGGTTAGTGCGCGAACCACCACAATGCGCTCCGCGCCAGCGGCGATAACTTCGCCGGCGGTCTCGGCGTTGATACCGCCGATTGCCCACCATGGCTTTACCGGGTCACTTGCGCCGCGGTCGTGCGGGCGCACAATATCGGCCACGGAATCCTGGTGGGACTCCGCTGAACCCTGTGCACGCGCCCTCCGCACGAGTGCCGCAGCTTCACGGACCATCTCGACTCCGACGGGCTGACGGTCGGGCTTCGTCGGGGTGGCATACACCGGACCGATCACCGCGTAATCGATGCCATCGTCGGCAAGCGAGGTGGCGAACATGTCCAGATTTCGGTTGGATCGGCCGATGAGAACCTCGGGGCCAACGATCTGGCGGGCCTGCTCGGTGGTGAGGTCTTCCTGACCCACATGCAGGATGTCTGCGCCGGTCAGCGCGGCAATGTCGGCGCGGTCATTGACGGCGAAGAGCTTGCCGTGTTCAGCGGCGACCTCGGCGAGGGTCTCCACAGCGGCAATCTCGTCGCGGGTGTCGACTTTCTTGTCGCGCAGCTGGATGATGTCGGTGCCGCCTTCGTAACAGGCGTGCAGGAATTCACGCAGATCACCGCGGGATGCGCGCGAGTCGGTGCAGAGGTACAGGCGGGCGTCGGCAAGCAGGGCGCGTCGTGTTGTGCGAGTGGCAGCTGATGAGGCGTTCATGTCCCCATGTTAGGCGAGGTTGAGGATGCGGTGTCGTGACGGAGAGCCCGAAGTCATATGATGGGGGAGTACCACGTTCCGCGGGAGCCGTACTCGGTATCGATGAGATGCCGCTGGCTGAGAGGGCGAATAACGCCGACCGCTTTTACCTGATGCGGGTTATGCCGCCGGAGGGAGGAATGGCAGTGAATGCTGCCGCTATGGGTGCCGCCTCGACAAGTGAGGGCGGCACAGGGGATACGTCGTCAAGCGTTGTTATCGCAGGCGCGGGCATTATCGGCTTGGCGACGGCATGGAGACTACTCCGCCAGGGATTCGATGTGACCGTCCTCGATGCCGAGCCCGTTTCCGGCGCAACCTTCGCCGCGGCTGGCATGCTGGCGCCGGTTGCCGAAGTCGTGTGGGATCAGCCGACGCTGTATCCGCTGATGGTGGAATCGGGCAAGCTCTACCGCGACTTTGCCCTGGCTATCGCCGAGGAATCGGGCCACGATGTCGGCTACATCGAGAATTCCACGTTTGTTTGTGCGGGCGATGCTGCCGACCGGCAGACACTCAGCGAGCTCGTTGAGCTGCAGCATGACATGGGCATGGAGATCAACCGCATCACCGCCACCGAGGCGCGCCGGGCAGAACCGGCACTGGGGCCGGGCTGTGTTGGTGCGGTGGATATTCCGGGAGATCACCAGGTCAATCCGCGTCTGCTCGCAGAGGCGTTGCTGACCATTCTAGGAGACCGCGTCATCCGCACTCGCGTGGAAGAGGTTATCTACGCTTCCGATGCCGACCCCCGCCAAGCCATTGGGCTGCGCGGTACGGACGGAAATGACTACCTCGCCGATGAGGTCGTTTTGGCTGCGGGGCTGAACACCGCCGATATGGCCGGTCTGCCGGAGAATCTGAATCTGCCGCTGCGCCCGGTCTATGGGGATGTGCTGCGTCTGCGGGTGCCGGAGCGCTTGCAGCCGCTGGTCACCCGCACTATTCGCGGTGTGGTTCAGGGGCGTCCGGTTTATATCGTCCCGCGTGCCGACGGCACCGTCGTGCTCGGCGCAACCTCGCGTGAAGATGACCTGACCGGTGTCTCCGCCGAAGGAGTCCACCAGCTACTCCGCGACGCATACCGCCTGGTGCCCGGCATTCTCGACTGCGAAATCTACGAGATGACCGCCCGCGCCCGGCCGGGTTCCCCGGACGATGTCCCCATGATTGGCCGCGTGGCTCCAGGACTGACCGTGTCCACCGGCTACTTCCGTCACGGCATTCTGCTTACGGCCATCGGTTCCAAGCTCACGGCCGATGTCGTCGCAGGTCGAGAAAATGATAACGACCCAGCGCTTCTTTCCGCCGTCGATCCATTCCGCTTCAGCGACTAGAGGAGGCTCGCTTATGTCCACCACAACACTCAATGGCGAAGGCTACACACCGGCTGCGGGGGAGATGGTCGCAGATCTCGTCGCAAAGCACACGGGGCACGCGCTTAACGACGACGGCACCGCCGCGAACGGTACCCGCCTGGGGATTGCAGTAGCCGTGGATGGTGCGGTGATTCCGCGTGCCAAGTGGGCGACCACGCCCGTGGCAGGTGCAATCGACATCGTGACAGCAGTTCAGGGAGGCTAGAGATGACTGAGAAGTCCGCACAGGAAAATATGTCCGCACAAGCAAACGAAACCGGGGCGGCGAGCGAACTGACGCGCGAACTTACACAGGAACCGCTGCGCATTGGTGGGCTGGAATTGAACTCCCGTCTGATTATGGGAACTGGCGGTGCGACCAGTATGGATACGCTGGAGCGCGCGCTGGTGGCTTCGGGCACCGAGCTGACTACGGTGGCGATGCGCCGCTTTACGCCCGGCACGAAGCAGAACGTTTTTGAGATTCTGCAGCGCAACAATATCGCGGCGCTGCCGAATACCGCGGGGTGCTATACCGCTCGTGACGCGGTGTTGACTGCGCAGTTGGCCCGCGAGGCGCTGGAGACCAACCTGCTGAAGCTCGAGGTCATCGCCGACGAGGACACTCTGCTGCCGGACCCGGTCGAGCTGGTCGCCGCTGCGGAGCAGCTGGTGGCTGACGACTTCGTGGTTTTCGCTTACACCAATGACGATCCGGCGCTGGCCAAGCGCCTGGAGGATCTGGGCTGTGCGGCGGTCATGCCGGCGGGCTCTCCGATTGGCACTGGCCTGGGAATTCTCAACCCACACAACATCGAGCTGATTGTTGACCGCGCGAATGTGCCCATCATCCTGGACGCGGGCATCGGCACCGCCTCCGAGGCAGCGCAGGCAATGGAGCTGGGCTGCGATGCGGTGCTGCTGGCATCCGCCGTGACGCGTGCGCATGATCCGGTGGGCATGGCCACGGCGATGCGCTTCGGCGTTGAAGCGGGTCTGACTGCTCGCGAGTCCGGTCGCATTCCACGCCGCCGACTGGCTCAGGCGAGCTCGTCGTTTGAGGGAATCATCACCGAGCGTGTCAGCGGCGCACGCGAGCAGGATTCCCTGTAATGGCTGAGCAGGGTGTCAATCTATCGGATCGCGACCTTCGCCGGTACGCGCGGCATCTAACATTGCCGGGCTTTGGCGCTGAGGGGCAGCGAACTTTGCGAGCTTCCCGCGTCCTCGTCGTCGGAGCTGGTGGCCTCGGATCGCCCGCGTTGTTGTACCTGGCAGGTGCAGGGGTCGGACACATCACCATCATTGACGATGACGTGGTCGACGAGTCCAATCTGCAGCGCCAGGTTATTCACCGCGAGTCTGACATTGGTCGCCCGAAGGCCGAATCCGCCGCCGATGCCGTGCGGCGCCTCGACTCCGAGGCATCGGTGACCGCAATTGTCGACAGGTTGAGCGTCGACAATGCCGAGAAGCTCTTTGCCACTCACGATGTAGTGCTCGACGGCGCGGACAATTTCGCCACCCGCTATCTGTCCTCCGATGCTGCGGAGCTGACCGGAACCCCGCTGGTCTGGGCTACGATTCTGCAGTTCGCCGGGCAGCTGTCCGTCTTCTGGCCAGGCCACGGACCCATGCTTCGCGATCTCTACCCCGACATCCCCGACCCCGGCTCCGTACCGTCGTGCGCCGCAGGTGGTGTCCTCGGCGCAATGGTCGGACAGATTGGCTCCATGATGGTCGTCGAAGCAATCAAGGTGCTCACCGGTGTCGGCAAGGTCGCCGTCGGCAAGCTCGTGCTTATCGACGCTCTGGAGGCAACCACCCGCACACTGTCCTTTGCAGCCGACCCGGAGCGCGAACCCGTTTCCGACCTGACCGAAATTGCGCAGGTGTGCGCAGCATCGTGGTCCGAGGATGAAGAGGACCCGGCGCAGAGCGTGCGCAGCATCGGTCCCAACATGGCGCACGAGCTTCTTGCCAGGGGAGTGCCTCTCATCGATGTACGTGAACCCGATGAGCACGCGGAGGTCGCCATTGCCGGATCGGTGCTTGTACCGCTCGGCGACATTCGCAGCCGTGGGTGGGCTGCTGTGAATGAGGCACTTGCGCAGGCTGACGGTGTCGCAACTGGGGCAGAGGGAGTTCTCATTCACTGCCACTCGGGGGTCCGCTCGCAACAGGCGATTGAGCTGCTGGCCAGCGAGATTGAGGCTGATGGCGCCATACCGGAGCTCATCAATCTGGACGGGGGCATTGTGGCCTGGCAGGCTGCGGGGCAGGAGACCGTCGTAAAGCGTGGCGGAACGCACTAATTAGTGGCTACCGCCACGCGCTGTTGAACAGTGTGCCTACGCCTGCGGCTTCAGCGTTGTCGACCACAACTCGGTGCCACGAGTGGTGAGCAGACGGACGGTCATCTCGCGTGAGTCGCCGTCGATATCGACTTCGCCGAAGTGCTGGAAGTCCTGTGTGGGGTCGGCGTTGGCATTGTCTTTACCCGGTGCGTGGACGTACTCCACCTTCGGCCCGAAGGTCGAATCCATTTCGTTGGGGCCGAATGCGCCCGCGTGGAGAGGACCGGAGACGAATTCCCAGAAGGGTGCGAAGTCGGTGAACTGTGCGCGCTCTGGGCTGTAGTGGTGAGCCGCGGTGTAGTGCACATCGGCGGTGAGCCAGACGACATTTGAAACATCTTTAATGGCGCTGAGCAGGCGGGCGATTTCACGTTCACGTCCTGCAGGTGCACCGGCGGCACCATTGGATACGCTTTCTTGGTCACCATCGTCGCCGTCGGGGACGATGATTCCAAGCGGTAGGTCATTAGCAACAATCTTCCACGTCGCGCGGGAGTCCTTGAGGGAGTCGATTAACCAGTTGGTCTGCTTTTCGCCAAGGATTGGTTCTTCGGTTGTCGAGCGCGGATTATTGGAAGTGTTTTCTCCCTTGTAACTGCGCATATCCAGAATGAATATGTCTAGCAACGGGCCGTAGGAAACCTTGCGGTAGACGCGCCCATCTACAGCCATTTGTTGATCAATTGGCTGCCACTCATGGAAGGCCTGGTAGGCACGCTTGGCCAGGGTGTTGACATCGCGCTCGGTATAGCGATCATCGTCTAGGACTTCGTTGGGGTACCAGTTGTTGACTGTTTCGTGGTCATCCCACTGGACTAGCTGCGGAACCTGCGCATTGAAGGCCAAGTAGTTCTTGTCCATGAGGTTGTAGGAGTACTGGCCACGATACTCTTCGAGGGTTTCAGCAACCTTGGATTTGGCCGGAGTGACATGGTTGCGCCACACAGTGCCGTCGGAAAGCGTGACGGATTCATCCAGCGGACCGTCGGCATAGCAGGTATCGCCTGAGTGAATGAATAGGTCTGGATTGCGCTCCATCATGGTGGAAAAGCCGGTGTATCCACCGATTTCGTCGTTAATTCCCCAACCCTGACCTGCGACATCGCCGGACCAGTGCAGGCGGATGTTGGATGCGCGGTTTGGGGCAGTACGGAAGGTGCCGATAACGGGATCAGAGCAGATTCCAGTATCTGCCTCTTCGAGCGTGACACGATAGAAGATTTCCTGCCCCGGTTCGAGACCGACGACACGTAGACGTCCGGTGCCGTCAGTGTCTGGAGTTAACAGAGAGTTACTGCGGAATACCTTGGCATTCTGGAAGCTCTCAGTTGCAGCAGTTTCAACCACCATATGGGCGGGGCGGTCTGAGCGAGCCCAAATCAATGCGCCGTCGCCGCGGATATCGCCACTTGCAACGCCGTGGGTGAGCTGTGGCCGAGAACGCAGTAACCCTGGGGAGGCCAGTGACGGCGAACCCGGTGTAGCTGAAGCCGCAGCTCTAGAGGCATGAGCGAGCGTGACTGAAGTGGCAAGTGCGGTGGATGCGCCTAAACGTAGAGCGCTGCGACGGGAAAGCTGCATGGAGTCGAACGATAGGTTTTCCACTTTGACGTTCAGTTAAACCAGCGTGAACTCGAAGGAAAAAGTCGCAATTACAGAACAAAGGCTTAGTTATTGAGAATGACTGGGCTTCCTTTTGTAACGTAGATAACCGACTTGGGAGGAATGTGTCTTCCGAGCTGTCTTTTCTGAGACAAACAATCTAGAAGTGAAAGGCGCTGACCCCGATAATGGGATCTACACAAACGCCACAAGTAAAAACGCAAGAAAAGAAGTCGGGCGGTTTTCTTAAGAACCTGCCGACCGACCCGTTGATCTTCACGACGGCGATGGGTTTCATTGTCCTCTTTGTGGCAGTGACCATAGCGCTGGGGGATACCGCTCGGGATGCCTACTCGGCCGCTTCCGATTGGGTTACGTCTAACATGGGCTGGCTGTTCATCGGTGGTGTCTCGGCAAGCTTTATCTTCCTCATCGGCTTGTTTGTGTCCCGCTACGGACGCATCCAGCTTGGCGATGATGACGAAGAGCCCGAATACACCATCGCCGAGTGGTTCGGCATGCTCTTCGCCGGTGGTACTGGCTCCATGCTGATGTTCTGGGGCGTGGCTGAACCGCTCAACCACGCTTACAACCCGCCGTTCGGTCAAGAGCCGATGAGCCGCGAAGCTCAGAACACTGCGATGGCATTTACCATCTACCACCTGGGTATTCACATGTGGGTCATCATGGCGCTGCCGGGGCTCGCGCTGGGGTACTTCATTTACAAGCGTCACCTGCCGCCGCGCGTCTCCTCCATCTTCGCGCCGCTGCTCGGTACCCGCATCTACTCATGGCCGGGCAAGCTTATCGACGCCGTCGCCATCATCGGTACCGTCGTCGGTATCGCGGTATCGGTGGGCATGGGTGCGCTGCAGATTAACTCCGGTGCTGCACGTGTAATCGGTACCCCGGAAAGCTCGATGGTGCAGCTCATTCTGATTGCCATCATTATTGTGATTGCCTCGATTTCCGTGGCCCGCGGTCTGGACAAAGGTATTAAGGTGTTGTCCAATGCGAACATTTGGGCCGCCATGGCATTGATGGTCTTCGTGCTGCTCATGGGCCCGACATTGACGCTGCTGCGCCAGACCGTCGATACGACAGGTGTCTACTTGGATGCGCTGCCTCGCATCATGTTCTGGACTGACTCCTACGACGTCAACCCGAATTGGAAACAGGGCGCCTGGACGGTCTTCTACTGGGCCTGGACAATCTGCTGGTCGCCATTTGTGGGCATGTTCGTCGCCCGTATTTCCCGCGGCCGTACTGTGCGTCAGTTCATTGCCGGTGTGATTGCACTGCCGACAATCGTGTCAATCATGTGGTTCTCTATCTTCGGCCGCGCTGGCTTCGAACTGGAAAATGAGCAGCCGGGCATTCTGACGGAACCAGTCGTCGAAGGAGGGGATCCCTCGCCGGCTCTATTTATCCTGCTGGAGCAGTACCCACTGGCAACCCTTGTCAGTGTGTTTGCGCTCTTTGTGATTATGATCTTCTTCGTCACCTCCATTGACTCCGCTTCGATGGTGATGGACATGATGTCTACCGGTGAGGAAAACAAGGCTCCGACCTTCTACCGCGTGCTGTGGGGCGTCATGATTGGTGCTGTGGCAGCTTCTCTGCTGCTGATTTCTGGTGAAACCGCACTGGAAGCGCTGCAGTCTGCCGTGATTGTTATCGGTGTACCGTTCTTCTTCCTCCACTTTGTGATGATGTACTCCTTGGTCAAAGGCATGAGTGATGACCACATGGCAGTGCGCAAGCCGGTTACCCGCCAGTGGGAGAAGACCGATACTCCAGAGAAGTTGGAGAAGCACGAAGCCGCACCCGCGCCGGGCTACGACGAAGAGGGCAATGAGCTGCCGCGCTTTGAGTACACCCACGATGAAGAGGGACGTCTGGTTATTCAGTCCGATGTGGTCGTTGAAGGCGAGTTTGAGTCTGGCGAAAAGTCGGAATCAGAGAGCCCAGAGGAGTCGGGGACGAAGTCTGAGTCGTAGTAGAGCACGGTCGCAGTAGTGCCCGGCACTTGTGGCCACGCTATTCACCTATCGTTGCGCTGTAGCGTGGCCATCAGTGAGTAGCTCATCGATAGGAGCGAAGGCAAAGGCCGTAGCCAAACAAAAACGCCGCCCGGCGGAAACCATAAGCAGTTTCCGTGGGCGGCGTCGCTGTGTTCGTCGTAAAGCAAGTGTGGCGTTAAGCCGTGATTAGCTTTACTCGTAGGTGCCTCGGAGGTCCTTGTAGTCCTCATCGTGCCAATCCACGTTGGCCTGGTCCTTGGTGGTGACACCGACATCAGGCTGATGCGGGACCTTCGCAATGATGTTGCGGCGGGCGCGGCCGGCGCGGAGCTGGCTTTCGATACGCTCGGCAAGGTTGGCCAGGCCGAAGTTGATGGCAATGAGAATGATCGCCACGACGACCAGCGATGGAATCATGGCGCCGTAGTACTCGCCAAGCTGGCGGCCAGAGCGGACAACCTCGACGTAGCCAATCATGTAACCCAGCGCGGAGTCCTTCAGCGCAATGACCATCTGCGAGATAATCGCCGGCAGCATGGCGGCGACTGCCTGCGGCAGCAAAATAGTGACCATCGTCTGGCGGTGGGAGAGACCCAGCGCAATCGCGGCCTCACGCTGGCCCTTCGGCAGCGACTCGATGCCGGAGCGCAGTGTCTCGCCAATGACGGAGCCGTTGTACATGGTCAGGCCAAACACAACGGCGGCAAAGCCGAGGTAGTTCGACGGAAACAGCTGCCAAAGCGCGAACACCGAGTAGGCAAACAGCATGAGCACCAGCACCGGAATGGCGCGGAAGAACTCGACAATCACCGAGCACAGCCAGCGCACCGGTGCGACCGGGCTCAGCCTGCCGACGCCCAGGAGAGCGCCAATAACCAGTGCCAACACAATAGAGACGACAGCCGCGACAATGGTGCTGACCAGACCGGGCAGAATGTATGTGGTCCAGGTTGTGGATTCGAGGAAGAACGACCATTTATTGGCCTCGAACTGGCCCTTGTCGGCCAGCTTCATTCCCACCCAGGCGAGAATCGCAACGGTGATTGCGGCCACGATCCAGGTGAGGGTTCGGTTGAAGCGCTGAGCCTTGGGGCCCGGCGCGTCGTAAAGAACTGTTGCGCGAGTAGCCATTAGCGCTTCACCGCCCATCGCTTGCCAGCCCAGCCGAAGAACAGGCCGGTCGGCAGAGTCAGAATAATAAAGCCGACAGCGATGATGCCGAAGATAATCAGGATATCGCTGGCGTAGTTTTCGGTCATGGTCTTCATCAGCAGCGACGCTTCAGCCACACCGATTACCGAGGCAATCGTGGTGTTCTTGGTCAGCGCGATCAGGGTGTTGCCGAGCGGCACGATAGCGCCACGGAACGCCTGCGGGAAGATGATGTAGCGGAAGCTCTGGCCGAAGCTAAGCCCCAGGGAGCGGGCGGCTTCGGCCTGACCGAACGGCACAGTATTAATACCGGCGCGCAGGGACTCCGCAACGAAGCACGAGGTGTAGGCAACAAACGCCAACACCGCGAGACGGAAGTTCTGCTTGACAATGAAGGAGTCATTCTCCGCAGCCAGCAGCAGCCCCAAGTTGTAGTAGAGACCCATCGAGGCCAGCAGCACAATCAACGTCAGCGGGGTATTGCGGACAATGCTGATGTACCAGGTCGACAGGGTACGTAGGATTCCCACGGGGCTCACGCGCATAGCGGTGAGAAGCGTGCCAAAAATCAGGGAACCAATTGCCGAAGCAATCGTCAGTTTGATGGTTACCCAGAAAGCCGGAAGCAGTTCCGGCCCCATTTCACTCCATAGTTCTGGATTCATTGTTTGCTCGCACCCCTTCCTACTTCTTCTCTACGAACGACAGATCGCCGATTGCCGGCTTGTCGTCGAGCTCGAACTTGTCGCCCAAATGCTTCTTCAGGATCTTCTGAAGCTCACCGGTGTCGTACAGCGACTCCAGCGCCTCATTGATGGCCTCACGGCTGGCATCATCACCCTTGGGCAGGCCGATGCCGTAGTACTCATTGGTCCAGTAGGAACCATCGGGGTTGCGCAGCTCGACCACGCGGAAGTCGTCGCCGAAGCGCTCCTTGTAGCGCTGGGCGAAGCCCGCGAGAATAGTTGCATCGGTAGTCAGGGCATCGACGACACCCTGCTTCACACCTTCCGCGCACGCGGCGTAGGTATCGAACTCCTGCAGCTGCACCTCCGGTAGAGCGTCCTTGACTTTCTGCGCTGGGGTGGAGCCGGATACAGAACACAGGCGAGTGCCCGGGGCGACGTCGTCAAGCCCCTGGATACCCTCGGAACCGCGCACCAACAGTGCCTGGTGCGTGACCAGGTACGGGCCGGCGAAGTCGACGGCAGCCAGGCGGCCAGCGTTGATGGAGTAGGTGGCGGCGATCATGTTGACCTCGCCGTTGTTAATCAGCGTCTCGCGCTGAGCGGACGGGGTCTCGCGCCACTCCATCTCGGGCACATCCCAACCGTTCTTGTTGGCGATGTACTCAATGACGTAGCGGGAAACATCGTTGTCGACGCCCGCGAACTCACGGTCCGGAGTGCGCTCACCGAGGCCCGGCTGGTCAAACTTCGTACCCAGCGTCACGTGCCCGGCTTCGATATCGGCCAGCAGGTTTCGGGGTCCGCCGCTACCGCAGGCCGCGAGGCTCATCGTCGTGGCAACAGCTACGACAGCCGCCGCAACTCGCTTGCCGACGACACCTCGGCGGCCCTGGTTGCGACTGCGTCCCCGGCCTCCTCGTAATAGTGAAAGCTTCATGGTGACCAGCCCCGCCTAGTGTCCGACGATCTTGGCCAAGAAGTCCTTGGCGCGATCGCTCTGCGGGTTGGTGAAGAAGGTCTCCGGGTCGGTGTCTTCGACAATCGCACCGTCGGCCATGAACAGGATGCGGTCGGCCACGCGGCGGGCGAAGCTCATCTCGTGGGTGACACAGACCATGGTCATGCCGCCCTTGGCCAGGTCGGTCATGACATCGAGGACCTCGTTGATCATTTCCGGGTCGAGCGCGGAGGTGGGCTCGTCGAAAAGCATGACCTTCGGGTCCATGGCCAGGGCGCGTGCGATGGCGACGCGCTGCTGCTGACCGCCGGAGAGCTGCGCCGGGTACTTGTCAGCCTGTTCCGCAATGCCGACACGGGCGAGCAGCTTGTCCGCACGCTCGCGGGCCTCGGCTTTGGAGATCTTGCGGACCTTCAGTGGGGCCAACGTGACATTGTCGCGAATGGTCATGTGGCTGAAGAGGTTGAACTGCTGGAAGACCATGCCGACCTCAGCGCGCAGGCGGGTGAGTTCCTTACCTTCTTCGGGAAGGAGCTTGCCGTTGATGCGAATTTCGCCGCTGTCGATGGTTTCCAGGCGGTTGATGGTTCGGCACAGTGTGGATTTACCAGAGCCGGAGGGGCCGAGGATAACTACGACCTGGCCAGCTGGGATTTCCAGGTTGATGTCGCGCAAAGCGTGGTAATCGCCGTAGTGCTTGTTCACCTCGGCAATCGAAATCATGCTCTGTGGTGTGGATGATTCAGTCATGGGGGAAAGTATAGGTGACTCACGACACATAACTGCTATCGGTGTTCCTTGTCCGATATTCACCTGTAAAAAGTGACTGCACACCAATTAGTTCTAAAGATCCACGCGATGGCGCTGCGCAACAGGCTTGCGGCCATGTACGAACCAGTAGAAAACGGCCGCGAGAACCACCACAACCGCCAGGCCTGCGTACATCTTGTCGAAGCCAATCGTGGCAGCTACCGAGCCCAACACGATTGGGCCGAGGCCGATGCCTGCATCGACAAGCAAGAGCAGCGTAGAGATACCCGTGCCCAACTTGTGCGCCGGCGCCAGGTGTACGGAGATGGTCTGGCACGCCGGCATCAGCGTGCCGTAGCCCAGGCCGCAGAGCGCGCCAGCGGCGATGACGTGCCAGTCAGAGGTTGCGAAAGCCAGAACAAGGAGCGAGATGGTGAAGCACACCAGGCCGATGGCAATTACCGGGTTGTCGCCGCGGCGATCCTGTAGGCGTCCCAGCGAGAAGCGTGCTGCCATCATCGCCACCGCATAGGCGATGAAGAAGAAGCTGGCGCCCCTAGTCAGGCCGCCCAGCTGAGAGTATCGGTTCAAAAACGTAATCACGCCCGCATACGCCAGGCCGATGAGCAGCATGAACAGGCCGATCGGCACCACTCTCGGCGTCATGATGTCATCGAAGGAAAATGTGCGCTTCGTCTCGCTTGCCGACGAATCCTCGGTGACCTCGGCCTTGGTTTCCGCAGTGGTGGGCCCGTTGTGTTGTGGCAGAACGAGTGCTAGCACCAGTCCGACAATGGACAGGCCGAGGGCTGTGGCAAAGAGGACGCTGTAGCCGACCGAGCCAATAAGGGCTAGGCCGAGAGCTGGGCCAATCGCGGTGGCCAGGGTGGTGCCGAGCGAGATATAGCCAGTTCCCTCTGCGCGGCGCGAAGCCGGAATAGCGGTCTGGGCGGCGGCCATCACGGCGGTGGAAGCTAATGCGTAGGTCAGGCCGTGGATGATGCGGATTGCAATCAGGACCGGCAGGGATGCGGCCCAAATGTAGGCGGCACAGGCTGCCACGATGACAGCGAGCGAGCCAAGCATGATTCTGCGACCACCGAAGGTGTCCACCAAGTAGCCGGAAAAGAGTCGCGCGATGGTGGCGCCGACCACGAAAGAACTGGCAGCGAAGCCACCGGCGGCATCTGAGGCGGAGAAGCGCTGGACGGCGTAGAGCGCCATGACCGTGATTGAAAGGTAGAACACCAGGTACATGCTGAAGTTAATCAGCCAGCTGATGATGAACGCGGGGGAGAAGAGCTTGTCTTGCCCGTGCTGCTCGTCCTGCTCGTTCTGTCTGCGCCTGTTCTGCGTGGTCGTATGCGTTGTCATGCTGAAAATACGGTCTCTTTTCTCGTTTGAAAACGATCGTGGAATTAGTGCTGTGGCAAAACTGCTTCCCGGCATTTGTATTATGCAAAAATGCAGTTAGGGGTCGAATTATAACAATTGATTTGTATGATGCAAACGCGCTTTTTCGGCCTTAACCCCATCCGCGGCGCGCTAGAATAGGAGCTGTTCAGCAAACAGATACATCCCGCAGGCCCATTAAAGGGCCGACATATAGGCGACAAGAGGATTGACTGCCATCGTGCGAAACGACGACCTAGCCGCGCTCGTTTACGAGAACATGCTGCTATCTCGGGTGAGCTCCAGTGGCTACCGACCACATCGCAAGGGCATCCTGTTGGATCGCTCCGCCGCAGCACTACTGGCACGACTGGAAGCGCAGCCGGATATGACAGTCGCTGAGCTTTCCGATGCGCTGGGGCTGGACATTTCTACGGTGCACCGCCAGCTGGCCGCCGCCATGCGGCAGGGGTATATCGCGAAGAGGTCCGCGCCGTCGTCAAGCGCGAAGGTGCATAGCGCGACCGACAAGGGGCTAGAGCTGCTGCACCGGGAAATCGAGGCGCGTAAGAAAACCGTCGATGACATTACGCATGACTGGGAGGACTCGGAGCTCGTGGAGTTCGTGCGATTGATGCGCAAATTCAACGAAGGCGTGGAAGAAATGCGTGGTCACCCATGGCCTAGATAACCGCGGATGCCGGGGTCATGGAATACTTGAGGGCGTGGCTGAGAAAAAGAAGATTGCAAACGTCCTTGCTAACCGATACGCCTCTGCGACTCTGGCGGAGTTGTGGAGCCCTGAGTACAAGATCATCCTCGAGCGCAAGCTCTGGATTGCAGTTTTGAAGGCCCAGGTCGCCCGCGGAATTGAGGTTCCGGAGGGCACTATCGAGGCGTATGAGAAGGTCATCGACCAAGTTGACCTCGACTCCATTGCCGCCCGTGAGCGTATTACTCGCCACGATGTGAAGGCCCGCATTGAAGAGTTCTGTGAACTGGCTGGCACCGAGCACATTCACAAGGGAATGACCTCACGAGACCTGACTGAAAACGTCGAGCAGCTGCAGGTTCTGCAGTCGCTGAAGGTCGTGCGTGACAAGGCCGTTGCCGTTGCCGCCCGCACTGCTGAGAAGGCCTCCGAGTACCAGTCGCTGGTCATGGCGGGTCGTTCCCACAACGTCGCCGCGCAGGCAACTACTTTGGGCAAGCGCTTCGCCTCCGCTGCGGACGAGATGCTGCTGGGCATCGAGCGCGTAGAAGACCTGATTTCCCGCTACCCACTGCGCGGCATCAAGGGCCCGATGGGTACCGCCCAGGACATGCTGGATCTGCTTGACGGTGACGAGTCCGCACTGGCCTCCCTGGAAAACGAAATCGCTGAAGGCCTCGGCTTCGACCGCGTCTTTGACTCCGTTGGTCAGGTTTACCCGCGCACCCTCGACTTCGACGCTCTGTCCGCACTGGTCGAGCTGGGTGCAGGCCCGGCATCGCTGGCCACCACCATCCGCCTGATGGCCGGTAATGAGACCGTCACCGAGGGATTCAAGGAAGGCCAGGTCGGCTCTTCCGCCATGCCGCACAAGATGAACGCCCGCTCCTGTGAGCGCGTCCACGGTTTCCAGGTCATTCTGCGTGGTTACATGACCATGCTCTCCGAGTACGCCGGTACTCAGTGGAACGAGGGCGACGTTTCCTGCTCTGTGGTCCGCCGCGTTGCACTGCCGGATGCCTTCTTCGCCATGGACGGTATGTTCGAAACCTTCCTCACCGTCCTGTCCGAGTTCGGTGCATTCCCGGCCATGATTGACCGTGAGCTGGAGCGCTACCTGCCGTTCCTGGCTTCCACCAAGATTCTCATGGCAGCCGTTCGCGCTGGTATGGGCCGCGAGGAAGCCCACGAGATCATCAAGGAGCACGCCGTCGCCACCGCACTGGATATGCGCGAAAAGGGCGCTGAGCAGAATCTCACTGAACGTCTCGCTGCAGATGAGCGTTTCCCGCTGGATGCCGCAGGGCTTGTCGACGCTCTGGCGAACCGCCACGCGTTCATCGGTGCCGCGGAATCCCAGGTTGACCGCGTAGTTGCACGTGTGCAGGCTGTCGTGGACAAGTACCCAGAGGCCGCGGCCTACAAGCCGGGCGAGATTCTGTAGCTTCGCGAGCGTCACGCGCGAAACGCGTAAACGCAAAAACGTAAAGACGTAAGGTCCCTTGAAAAACTCTGTCACGTTGGTGGCAGAGTTTTTCTTTGTTTGTTGGCGAAACCACCAGTGAGCAGCCAACTTCCTCGGTACGATGAGCGGTAAGTATCGAAACCTCTACGCGAAAGGTGCCCGACGTGACATCGGCTGTTAGGACTTCGCTTTCTCGCCCAGGTGCCACATTGAATGTGCTGCGCTGGGTTCCAGAAAATGACAAGGGCGCGCCCGTTACTCCTAAGGGAGTGGTGCAGATTGTCCACGGCATGGTCGAGTACGCCAACCGCTACGCCAAGTTCGCCGAGTACCTCGTATCCCAGGGCTATGCCGTCGTCGCGCACGACCATCGCGGCCACGGTATGACCAAGACAGATGCTGGCATCCCGGGCTACTTCGCTGACTACGGTGGCTGGAACTTGATTCTCGAAGACCTCCACGCGGTGCGCCAGTATGTTGATGCTGAATTCCCAGGCAGCAAGCACTATATTCTCGGCCACTCCATGGGGTCGCTTCTGACTCGTAACTACATCGCCAAGTACGGCGAAGGGCTCACCGGCGTCATTATCATGGGTACTGTGTCGTGGCCAGGGGCTAAGGGCGACGCGGGAATGAAGGTGGCAAACCTGCTGGCTAAGATTCGTCCTACCGCGCCGGGCAAGCTGCTCAACACTCTCACCTTTGCTGATTACAACAAGGGCTTTGAGCGCCGCACTAAGTTTGATTGGCTCACCCGCGACCACAAGGTTGTTGATGCTTATATTGCGGACGACAAGTGTGGTTTCGTTCCCACCAATGCCTTTTTCCGCGACCTTCTCGTCGGCACGCACTACGCGAACTCGCCTGAAGCCTATGAGAAAGCGCCTGATGAGCTGCCGCTTTTCGTGGTTTCCGGTGCCGTTGATCCGGCGGGTGGCGCTGCCTGTGTGACTGAGGTCGTGGGCAAATACCTGAACGCGGGCAAGAAGGACGTGCGCTTTAAGGTCTATCCGGATGGTCGCCATGAGATTCTCAACGAGTTGAATAAGGAAGAGGTCTACTCCGACATTGTGGCGTGGTTGGAGTCCCGCTAGGGGGAGCTGGTTAATAGACAAAAAGTATGCCCGTTCGGCGGGTCGACCGGTGGGCATCTTTTGCTACTTATCCCAATGCGAGTTACTGACTGCGTTTATGTCAGCGGCGGCAGGGCGATGCAAGTTACTGACTGCGTTTATGACAAAAATGGCCTGAAAAATTGCCTGAAAGTGTCATAAACTCATACAGTTTCACATTTGCAGCCCGTAATCATATTTGGCGCCCGTAATTTTTGGGGTCTGCCCAGTCATTATCTTGAGAATCAGACATACTTTTGTCATGTAACGTTCTTTTTACGCTTGAAGATTTACGCTTGAAGAAAAGGAACCGACCACATGATCAGAAGAAGACAACTCTCAGCGGTCGTGCTCACCATCTCCATGCTGCTGGTGCTCGTAGGCTCTTTTGCGGGAATCACAACAGGGCGTGCACAGGCGCAAGAGGCCGCGAGTACTATCTCGCCAACCATGGTGATCCTGGATGCTTCAGGGTCAATGCTTGCCGACGACGCGGGCGGCCAGACCCGAATGGAGGCAGCGAAGACTGCCACGAGTAAGTTCGCGGGATCGGTGTCAGAGGACTCCGAAATTGGGTTCATGGTCTACGGCACGGAAGTTGGCAATTCGCCGGAGGAGCGGGAAGCTGGCTGTCAGGACATCACCACGCTGCTGCCCGTGCAGGCGGGTAACTCGGCGAAGATTCCTGCTGAAGTAGGAAAGGTCCAAGCCTCCGGCCACACCCCGATGGGGCCTGCGCTGCGTCAGGCTGCCGATGAGTTGCCGAAAGAAGGGCAACGTTCGATTGTGTTGGTCTCCGATGGTGAGGACACCTGTGCTCCGCCACCGGTGTGCGAGGTAGCCAAGGAACTCAAGCAGCAGGGCATTGACCTGGTCATCAACACAGTTGGTTTCCTTGTTGATGCAGGTGCACGTGCTGAACTGGAGTGCATTGCTGAGGCCACTGGCGGTGAGTACCTGGACGCCCAGGACTCCGATTCGCTGGCTGAGTCCATGAAGACGCTGGCGACCCGCACCGCACGCACCGCGCAGTCCAGCGCGCAAGAGATACAGGGCGGCGACGCTCCTACGAGCGCTACCAAGGTGCCTGCCGACGTGGAAACGTTCTCGACCAAGCTGCGGGAAAAGACTCCTGAGTCCGAGCGCAGCATCGGTAATCAGGAAGGCGACGGTGCTGAGTACTTCTCCGTCCCGGTTGCTGAGGGAGAGCGGCTTGCAATTAGTGCGGCTACCGTGCCGGGAGCGTCGTCAGGCGCGACGTTGATGGACCTAGATGTTCGTAACTTCGCGCTCACTATGCATTTGGATGACAGCAGTTGCTTCCTGGCCAATGATTTCGGCAATGGCATCATCGACTCCAATGGCCCCTTTTTCGCATCGATAACAACCAAGCAGTCCGGGGGAGCTGAGGGGGACTGTAAGCCGGGCAATGTGGTGTTCTCCGTGGCTCGGAAAGGCGGCTCCTTCGAGGGCCAGGACATTCCTGCAGAAGTAACCATCAAGCGTTTCGCCAACGAAAACCTGATTGATGTGCCGGAGGCGTTCCCGTCCGACAAGGAGAGCTTGAACCCTCCGCCCGCGACACCGGAAGCAGATCAGGCTAAGAAGGTCACCCCAGGTTCGTGGTTCGATGACGCCACGGAACTTACTGCCGACAACATCAGCAGCGTCACGGCCGACATTGTTCCTGGTGAGACGCACGTGTACAAGATCAAGTCCGAGTATGGGCAGCAGCTCCGCGGCGCCGTCAAACTCATTGACGCCCCAGAAGCGGACAAGCTTGCACAGATCTCCGGCCTGGATATCAAGACGCTGAACTCGGCACGCCAGCTCGCCGGCAGCGAGGAAAACCGTCCGGCCAATGAACACCAGATCGGTGAAGAGACTACATTTGGTAACTCGGCCCGGATTAACTATCGCAATCGGATCGGCGAAGATAGTGAAAAGTCGGGCGATTACGAGGCTGAAAGAGCCTGGTTGGATGGCGACCAGTACATCGTTGTCTTCTTCAACAACAGCTGGGGTGCCGGTCAATCCCACGATGTCGCGGGTGTTCAAAACGTCCCGGTGACTTACCAGCTGACCACGGAGTTGGTCGGCGAGAAGATTCCGGGCCCAGCTTTTGAACAGGTCGCGCACAAGTCGCCAAGTAGCGAGGCCCCGACTAGTAGCCAGCAGAATCCGAAGGGCACCGAAGAAAACGAGGATGACGGCTCTTCCAACATGATGTGGTTCTCTATTGGTGCAGTTCTGTTAGCCGTCGTCGGCGCAGCAATCGCGTTGACCCGTAAGTAACGCTAGAGCGTCCAGTACACGCCGAATCGGTCAGGCTTGACGACGGCTTCCGTGCCCTCGGCAACCTCAGCGCCTGTTAGGCCAAGCGCTTGGCAGGCGCTTTCGACCTCTTCGGCCGAATCGCTGGAGAGGCGCATCGCCACACCGTCGCCGAAGGTGAAATTGTGCATGCCCGGCGAGTCGAGCGTCATGAAATTCCCTGACCCGAAAAGCCGGTTGTATACCTCGGTGGCGGCGGCAGCCTGTGGTTCGTCGCCTGTCCACATGAAGTAGGGAATAACGGCGGGATTCGCTGTCTTTGCGGCAGCGTCCGTGCTTGCAGCCCCGCTGGTTAAGGAATCAATCATCAGTTGCCAGTTGACCCCATTGCCGTCGACCAACCAGCCAAAGAGCGGCGAGAAATCGTAGCTGGTCAGGGGCATGAGCGTAGCACCACCGCTGATGGTTTCATCACCCGCCATCAGATGCTCCCACAGTCTGCGCAGCTGGTTTTCCTGACCAGGGGCAAATCGCACCATAAAAGACACAGCGGGGGTTAATCGGCGGTTCCCGTTCTCAATGAGTTCAAAGTCCATCCCGCCGATGGTGAGCGTGGTGGAGTTGGGCTTGATGTTGGAGTGAAAACCTTCGGCGTAAAACCGCGCAGCGGCGCGGGGGTCGTCGTTAAGCGCGATCACGGCCGAGATAGAAACAGTCATGAAAATGAGCCTAACGACGAGCGCCTAACCGCGCAGAGAACGCAGCGTTTGATCCTAGTCAGTGAAGAATCTTCATACGGCGATATCCCCAGTAACGCTGCGCTGATTAGGGGATTTCAGTTAGTGGCGTGGGCTCTGCTCGCGAACTAGGTCTGCAAATCTGTTGATGTAGTCGCGAACAAAGTCCTCAGTGCTTGACGACGTGAATTCTCCTTGTTCGTCAATGAGTGTTGGCGATTGTCCCAGGAAGACCTCTGGCTGACCGAGCATCGGCATGTCGAAGTACGACAGCGCGAGTCGCAAGTTCTTCTGAGAGCTATAACCGCCCATACGGCCGACGGAGTGGCTGATAATTCCCGCGGGCAGGTTCTTCCATGCCACATCACCGTTGGGCTTAGATCCGATGTCAACGGCATTCTTCAGAGCTGCAGGAATTGTGCGGTTGTTTTCTGGGGTGACAAATAGGATGCCATCGCTGGCTTTAATGGTTTCCCGGAAACTGGTGTATTCCGCGGGAGTCGCAATATCGGACACTGCGGGGTCGTCGTAGTCGAAGTTGTAGAGAGGGAGGTCACGAATCTCGACGATGTCGACTTTGAAGTCATCGGGGAAGTACGTGGCTGCCTTGAGTGCAATCTTTCGTGCATAGGAGGCTCGACGCAAGCTTCCTACCAGGATAGAAATCTGTGCAGTCATGCGAATGTTCCTTTCTTAGGATGTATGGGGAAAGACGTGGATTTAGAAATCCCAGTCTTCATCTGCGGTGTCTTCGGCTTTTCCGATGACATATGCGGAGCCGGAACCGGAGAAAAAGTCGTGGTTTTCATCTGACCCCGGGGTGAGGGCGGCGAGAATTTCGGGCTTGAAGGCGGTCTCTTCATGGTTAAACCGCTGCGGGTATCCCAAGTTCATGAGCGCTTTGTTGGCGTTGTATCGAATGAAGTTGGCAACGTCGTCGTAGAGCCCGAGTGGTTGGTATAGGGCTTCGGAGTACCTCAGTTCGAGCTGGTATAGATCATCGAGAAGTTCGAAGACGAAAGCCTTCATCTGCGTTTGCGTGGCGGTGTCGTAGGTTTCTACGCCTCGCTGGAATTTGTAGCCGGAGTAATAGCCGTGAACAGCTTTGTCACGCAGAATCAGGCGCACCATGTCGGCGGTATTGGTCAGGATGCCACGTGATGCGAAGTGCAGCGGGAGGTAGAAGCCGGCGTAGAGCGAGAAGGACGAAAGAAGCGTTGCTGCCGCCTTTCGCTTGAGTGGAACGTCGCCGTAATAGTGTTTGAGCACAGCTTTTGACCGAGCCTGCAGGATGTCATTGGCGACTGCCCATTGGTAGGCAGCGTCGATGTCAGGGGTATTGGATAGCGTAGAAAATACTGAAGAATAAGACTTTGCATGCACTGCTTGCATGAAAGCGATATTCGTGTAGACGGCCTCTTCATGTTCGGTGCGGGCATCTTGAATTTGGGAAATCTCCCCGACAGACGCCTGGACTGTGTCGAGCATGGTCAGTCCGGTGAAGACCTTCATGGTCAGCTCGCGTTCTAGATCGGTGAGACGTCGCCAGTCTGCAAGGTCATTGGACAGCGGAACTTTTTCGGGCAGCCAAAAATTTGCTGTTAGGCGATTCCACACTTCGAGATCTTTGTCATCTTGCACTCGGTTCCAGTTGATTGGCCGAAGGCGGGCAGCTGGGTCCTTTCGAAAAGACGGTGGCGTAGTTGAATAGCTGTAGATGTTCAAGAAGTAGCGCTCCTCCAGAATTTTTCCAGGCCCTCTTTGACGTTCTCCACATCGTGGTCTGTCCCCAGTAGCTCATAGTGGTATAGCTCCGGAACCTGGCATTTTGCAGAAATGATGGCTCCGGCTATGCAAAAGTCGGTGCCGAAATTTGTGTTGCCCGAGGTGATGACACCGCGGATGAAACTCCTGTTGGTTTCGTCGTTGAGAAAAGCGATGACTTGCTTAGGTACCGCGCGGCGCCGACATCCGCCACCATAAGTCGGTGTGATCAGGACAAATGGGCTGCAAACGCGAATCATTCCGTCTTTTCGCGGATGTAACGGGATGCGTGCTGCTGGTTGAGCCAGCTTTTGGACGAACCGGTGAGTGTTTTCAGAAGCACTGGAGAAGTACACGATTCGGGGTGACTCCTCCGGTGGGAGTTCCGTGAAAGTCAGCGGCGTCTTCGATGATGAAGACACTCGATTACCTCCTATGTTCAATGGATTGAACATAAAATAGAGGAGTGAATGGGGTGTCAACAAGGCGTTGCCTACATGCGGTTGAAAAGTGCTTAGTCACGCAATTGCGAAGTAAAGCCGCGACTCTTCATTAACGGCGGAAAAACCCAGCAGCTGATCTTCAAGGCGGGAAAGTGGCGGGGTTGCCGGCCGGGGGGAGAGGGAGGAGGTGGTGTCTCTCGGAGGGGGCTCCAGTCGTGCCCCGGGCAAAAGCACAACAGGGAAACAAAACCGCCGCGCTTTGGAAAGGCCCAGTCGATGAGGAGACTGGTTTTCCAAAGCGCGGCGTTTTCTACAGCGCTTTCGCATCAACTACTTCAGCGGACGAACACTTCCGGTGAAGTGCGGACGCTTCTTCTTGCGATCCCACGCGACAATGTTGACTGCGCGGCCGATGTTGGAGCTGCCCTCAGTCAGGTTGTGAGCAGCACCTGCACCGTCACCGGTGTGGGTGAGTGCGACATTGATGGTGGTCGGCAGAACGACCGGCGCACCGAAGGAAATCTGGAACTCGTACGACTGACCCGGCAGAACCTGTGCCTCAGCCAGCGCGCGGGAGGCGGTGTACATGCCGTGTGCAATCGCTGCTGGCATGCCCAGAGCCTTCGCGGAGACAGAGGTGATGTGAATCGGGTTCCAGTCACCGGAAACCTTGGCCCACTTGCGGCCGGTGTTGCCAGCCAGCTTCCACTGAGCGGTGGGGAAGGGAACCTTGAACTGCTCGCGTTTGATGGTCTCGGCGCCGGACTTGATGGCCTCACGCTGTGCCTGGACCTCTTCGAAGCCCTCGGCATCCTTCAGGCGAACGCCCTTGGCCAGATACACCGACTGCTCCTCGACCAAGGTGGCGCCGGATGTGGACGATGTAACAGTTGACTCCAGAACAACCTCAGTGCCCGAGCGGTGAGCGCGGAATGCGGCAACCTTCACCGCGATATCAACTTTGCCACCGAGTGTGACAGGCGAGATTTCGCGGTAGGTGTTCTCGGTGTGGACCAGGCCCATCATCGGCAGCGGGAAATCATCCGCAGCCATTAGCTCCATCTGGATGGGCATGATTAGGGCGTGGATGTGGCCGAAGAAAGCCTGTTCAGACTTCGGGGCGCCAACGACGTCGCGGAAGTCCTGGTCACGGTCGGCATCGACAGTGACGCCCTTGACCACTAGTTCATCGACCTTGATTTCGGTGGAGTTCGGGCGTTTCTTCGCCGAACCAGCAGCTGCCTTGGCGTAGAGCGGAACCAGATTGGGAATGGCATCCAGGGTCTTAGCCATAAGTTTTCCTCTTTCCTCCTTATCGGGAGCCTATGCGGAAGCCGCGACTTCGCTTAGGCGCCGACGATGTTCTGACCGCAGACGCGCAGGACGTGACCATTGACGCCGAGAGCGCGGTCGGAGACCAGGAAGGCGATTGCCTGGGCGACATCGCCCGGCTGGCCACCCTGCTGCAGCGAGTTCACGCGTCGAGCAACCTGGCGGTTGACGAACGGAATAGCAGCGGTCATGTCGGTCTCGATGAAGCCCGGAGCAACAGCGTTGATGTTGCCGCCGCGCTTAGCAAACTCCTCAGCGTAAGCCTCGACCATTGCGATAACGCCGGCCTTGGAGGTGGCGTAGTTGGTCTGGCCGCGGTTACCTGCGATACCGGAGGTGGAAGCCATGGTGGCAATACGCGGAGCCTTCTCGAAGGCCTTGTGGTTCAGCAGCTGCTCGTTCATCTTCAGCTGAGACTCGATGTTGACGGCGATGACCGAGCCCCACTTGGCGTCGTCCATGTTGGCGAACATCTTGTCGCGGGTGATGCCTGCGTTGTGGATGACGATGTCCAGGCGACCGTAGCGGGCCACAGCGGCATCGGCAATGGCGTTGCCGGCGTCGTCGGCAGTGATGTCCTGCTGCAGAGCCAGGCCACCGAGCTCGTTGGCAACCTTGGACAGAGCCTCGCCCGCCTGTGGAACGTCGATGACGATGACCTCTGCGCCGTCAGCCTTGAGCTGGCGAGCGATAGCGGCACCGATACCACGGGCGGAACCGGTGACAGCGGCAACCTTGCCAGCCAGCGGCTTATCCCAGTCGGACGGGATCTCGCCCGCGTCGGAGGTGACGCGGAGGAACTGGCCGTCGATGAAGGCCGAGCGGCCGGAGAGGAAGAAGTGCAGGGAGGAAATCACGGATGGCGCGGTGACCGAGACCCCCGGAGCAACGAGGATGCCGTTGGCGGTGGAGCCGCCACGAACCTCGTGGCCGAGGGAGCGAATCAGGCCCTCGATACCACCGGCGACAGCGTTCTCAGCGATCTCGGCCGGGGTTGCGTTGTGGTGAGCATCCTTGGCGCGGGAGACGGTGACGATGCGACCACCCTTGTCCAGCTTGCGCATGTGCTTTGCAGCAGCGAGCACTGGGCCCTGCAGCTCTGCCGGACGCTTGGCCTCAGTGGCGACGAGGACAATGGCACCAATCTTGTCGTCAGCGGCGTTGCCACGACGGACCTGCAGACCCCACTCAGCCAGCTGAGCTGCAACTGCGTCTGCATCTGCACCCTCGCCGGTGACGAGCACCTTGTCGTTGTTCAGCAGCGGACCGCCCGGCTTGTGGCGGCGCAGGAACGGTGGCTGCGGCAGGCCAGCGGCCTTAGCCAGTCCAGTGAGCGGACCACCGTTGACGAGTTCCTGGTACTTATCGGTCATGGAAAATTCTCCTTGAAAGTAAAAGTGTCTTTATCGGTGGTGCGCTTTTAGACGCGAGCCTCGAGAACTGCGACAACACCCTGGCCGCCCGCAGCACAAACGGAGATCAGGCCGCGAGTGGTCTTGCCGGTCTCGTCTGCCTTCTGGCGCAGCATCTTGGCGAGGGCTGCCACAATGCGGCCGCCGGTAGCGGCGAATGGGTGGCCGGCTGCCAGAGAAGAGCCCTTGACGTTGAGCTTCTCGCGCGGGATGGAGCCCAGCGGGCCTTCCAGTCCGAGCTTGGTGCGGCAGAACTCCTCGTCCTCCCATGCCTTCATGGTGGACAGGACAGTGCCGGCGAAGGCCTCGTGGATCTCGAAGAAGTCGAAGTCGTCGAAGGTCCAGCCGTTGCGGGCCAGCAGGCGCGGGGTGGCGTAAGCCGGAGCCATCAGCAGGCCCTCGTCGCCGTGGACGAAGTCAACTGCGGCCGCCTCGGAATCGACGACGTCGGCAAGCATCGGCAGACCGCGCTCAGCGGCCCACTCCGGGGTGGAGACGAGGACGGCGGAGGCGCCGTCGGTAAGCGGAGTGGAGTTACCGGCGGTCATGGTCGGCTCTGCTTCCAGGCCGCGGCCGAAGACTGGCTTGAGCTTGGCCAGCTTCTCCGGGGTGGAGTCCGGGCGCATGTTGGTGTCGCGGGAAACGCCCTTGTACGGGGTGACGAGGTCAGTGAAGAAGCCCTCGTCGTAAGCGTTTGCCATGTTCTGGTGGGAAGCGGCGGCGAGCTCGTCCTGCTCGGCGCGGGTAACGCCCCACTTGGCGGTGGTGATTGCCTGGTGCTCACCCATGGACAGGCCAGTGCGTGGCTCGCCGGTCGACGGAGTGTCTGGAGCCAGGTCGGACGGACGAGCCTTCAGGAAGACCTTTGCCATGTCCAGAGTGGACTTCTGGCGGCTGGCCTCCAGCAGGATCTTGCGCAGACGGTCGTTGACAGCAATCGGAGCGTCGGAGGTGGTGTCCACGCCGCCGGCGATGGCGGAGTCAATCTGGCCCAGCTTGATCATGTTGGAGACAGAGTTGAGGGCTTCCATGCCGGTGGCACATGCCATCTGAATGTCGAAAGCCGGGGTGTCCGGCGCCAGTGCGGAGCCGAGGACACACTCACGGGTGAGGTTAAAGTCACGGGAGTGCTTCAGTACAGCGCCGGCGGAGACTGCGCCGAGGCGCTCGCCGCCGATACCGAAGCGAGCGACGAGACCGTCGATTGCGGCGGTCAGCATGTCCTGGTTCGACTCGTTAGCGTATTCCTTGTTAGAACGAGCGAACGGAATGCGGTTACCACCGACGACGACTGCGCGGCGCAGAGAGTTATTGTTGGCCTGAGCTGCCATGTGATTGTTCCCTTCAAAATCCTTGAAGTGTGACGTGAATTACTAAATTTAGACAATACTGGTATCGGTGTTTTCTGTCACGTTTTTAGAAATATTTTTGTCCAGTCATCTACCGAGCGGGGGAGGTGAGAGGCAAACACCGTCGTCCACCTGTGAAAAATTCGATGGGCAGCACTCCGAAATCTCAAAAGTTTTCCCGCTTGACGACGGTAATTGCGTCAATCCCCACTAGTTGGGGTGGCGGCCGGAGGTATCAATAGAGTGCAAAGGCGTATAGGGGTTTAGACTTTATCGCCATGCGACCTGAACTTTCCTCGTATAACCATCTTTCCGCGGGCAAGGTCCGGGAAATCTACGAGATTGACCCTGAGACTCTGCTGCTTGTGGTCAGTGACCGTATTTCTGCCTTCGACCACATTCTGGAGACCCCGATTCCTGACAAGGGTCGAGTGCTCACCGCGATGAGCGTGTTCTTCTTCGATGAGATTGACTTCCCGAACCACATGGCTGGCCCGGCTGACGATGAGCGCATTCCGGAGGAGTGCCTAGGTCGTGCGCTGGTGTGCAAGAAGCTGGACATGCTGCCATTCGAGTGCGTCGCACGTGGCTACCTGACAGGCTCTGGCCTGGTCGAGTACAAGGAAAACGGCACTGTCTGTGGCATTGAGCTGCCAGAGGGCCTCGTCGAGGGCTCCAAGTTGCCAGAACCGATTTTTACCCCGGCCACCAAGGCTGAGCTGGGCGAGCACGACGAGAATGTCTCCTTCGACGCCGTTGTGGAGTCCCTGGGGCAGAAGCGCGCCGAAGAGCTTCGCGATGCCACCCTGCGCATCTACTCCCAGGCTGCTGAACTGGCTGCTAAGCGCGGCATCATCCTGGCCGACACCAAGTTTGAGTTCGGCCTCGACTCCGACGGCAACCTGGTGCTGGCCGACGAGGTTCTCACCCCGGACTCCTCCCGCTACTGGCCAGCCGACTCCTACCAGGAGGGTTCGGTTAACCCGAGCTTCGACAAGCAGTACGTCCGAAACTGGCTGACCTGCTCCAAGTCCGGCTGGAAGAAGGGCGAGGGCACTCCGCCGCCGGCGCTGCCGGGTAGTGTTGTGGAAGCAACTCGCGAGCGGTACGTCGAGGCCTACGAACGACTGTCGGGCCGCCGCTTCTCGGACTGGATTGGAGAACCTGCGTGAGCGAAGTGACCTTGGACTCGGCATCCGTCGGCAAGCCTGCAAAAAAGGATTTGCCCGCACCCCGTGCACAACGGAAGCCGGTGACTCGGTCCTTCCACGGAAGGGACTTCACCGATAACTTCGAGTGGCTCCGCGATAAGGAAAACTCCGAGGTTATCGACTACCTAGAGGCTGAAAATGCCTATACGGAGGCTTTTACCTCCGATCTTGACGGCACCGCGGACGCGATTTTTAAGGAGATCAAGTCGCGCGTGCAGGAGACCGACATGTCGGTCCCAACTCGCCTTAACGGCTGGTGGTACTACTCGCGCACGCAGGAGGGCAAGTCCTACGGGATGAGCTGTCGCGTGCGTGCGGAGGCCGGTGACGGTCTTGCCGCGTGGACGCCGCCGACCATCGCCGACGATGCCCCAGCACCAGGAGAACAGGTCATCCTGGATGCCAACGAGCTGGCCGAAGGCCATGATTTCTTCGCCCTCGGCGCAGCGAGCGTCTCCGCGGACGGCAATCTGCTGGCCTATTCCACCGACGTCACAGGCGACGAACGCTACACGCTGCGCGTAAAGGATCTGCGCACGGGTGAACTGCTTGATGACGAAATTGCGGGCATCGCCGCAGGTGCTACCTGGGTCGGCTCCGAGTGGATCTTCTACCAGAAGGTCGACGAAGCCTGGCGGCCGGATTCCGTGTGGCGTCACCGCGTGGGCACCTCCACCGAGGATGATGTCTGTGTCTTCCATGAGCCCGATGAGGCCTACTGGGTTGGAGTCGGCACGGTACGCAGCGAAAAGTACCTGATTATTGAGAGCTCCTCGAAGATTACTTCCGAGGTTTGGTACCTGGACGCCAGTGACCCGACCGGTGAGTTCACCTGCGTGCGCCCGCGTGAGGCCGGTGTTGAATACGACATCGATCACGCCGTCATTAGTGGCCGGGATATGTGGCTGATTACACACAATATGACTGGTTCGAACTTCGCACTGGCCATGGTGCCGGCGGGGTCTTTCGACAGCATTTCGGATCTCACTGAGCTGGTTCCGCACCGCGATGACGTCCGCGTTGAGGGCGTCGACTGCTTCGCTGGGCACATCGCGTTTGGTTACCGTCGTGGCGGTATTGGCCGTGTGGCGCTGGCGGTATTGGGTCAGGATGAGGATGGTGCTGGCTCCGCTGGTGATGCCTCTGATACAAGCCATGCTGCTGCTCCAGTGCCAGCGTCCGCTGTGAACTTCGTCGAGCTCGACTTCGACGAAGAGCTCTACTCTGCAGGCACTACCGGCAATGCTGAATGGGACACCCCGGTGTTGCGCTACGCTTACGGCTCCTTCACCACGCCGTCGCAGCTTTGGCAGATTGATATTGCCTCGGGCAAGCGGGTGCTGCTCAAGGAGCAGAAGATTCGCGGGAAGTTTAATCGCGGTGATTACGTCGCCAAGCGTGAATGGGTGAGTGCAGCCGACGGTGCCCAGATTCCGGTATCGATTATCCACCGCGCGGACCTGGACCTGAGCAAGCCGAATCCGACGCTGCTCTACGGCTACGGTTCCTATGAAGCCTCGATGGATCCTGGCTTTTCCATCGCGCGACTGTCGCTGCTGGATCGTGGGATGATTTTTGTCATTGCACACGTCCGCGGTGGTGGCGAAATGGGCCGCGGCTGGTGGGAGAACGGTCGCGCAACCACGAAGAAGAACACATTCACTGACTTCGTCGCCGTCGCTGACTACCTGCTGGATTCTGGGTGGACCACACGCGAGCAGCTGGTAGCACTCGGCGGTTCGGCGGGCGGCATGCTGATGGGCGTGGTCGCGAACATTGCTGGCGATAGGTTCGCGGGCATTCAGGCCGTGGTCCCGTTTGTCGACTGCCTGACATCCATGCTGATGCCAGAGCTGCCGCTGACCGTGGTGGAGTGGGATGAGTGGGGCGATCCCTACCACGACCCGGAGGTCTACGACTACATGGCCTCCTACGCGCCGTACGAGAACATCTCGGCCGATGCGAAGTACCCGAAGATTCTCGCGATTACTAGTTTGAACGACACCCGCGTGCTCTACGTGGAGCCGGCAAAGTGGATCGCCAAGCTGCGCGAGGTTGTCGGAGGCCAGCCGGGGCAGTTCCTGCTCAAGACCGAGATGTCCGCAGGTCATGGTGGTGTTTCCGGTCGTTACGAACGCTGGCGTCAGACTGCCTTCGAGTACGCCTGGATTGTCCACACTGCTGGTGCGGTGGAGTAACGGCATGGATATGCGCACGCTGCTGTCCGCGCAGGGTTTTGACACCGATTCGCTTTCCGACGATCAGTTGGCCGTCTACCACACCCTTTTTCGGCGGCGGGATGTGCGCCGCGAATTCGCCGGAGAAGTGGTGGACAGGGAGCGATTGATGCGCGTGTTGGCGGCGGCCCATGCAGCCCCGTCGGTGGGGCTGTCCCAACCGTGGGACTTTCATATCATTCAGAATCCGGACCGCCTGCAGCAGTTTGCCGACCACGTAGCCGGACGTCGCGCTGAATTCGCGGCCAAGCTCGAAGGCGAGCGGCGTGAGACCTTCAATCCGATTCAGATTGAAGGAATCGTGGACTCGGGAACGGGCATCGTCGTCACCTATGACCCGACCCGTGGCGGCAAGAACATTCTCGGCCGCGACACCGTCGATGACACCGGCCTCATGTCAGTCGCGCTGGCTATTCAGAATCTGTGGCTGGCTGCTACGGCAGAGGGGCTCGGCGTCGGCTGGGTCAGTTTCTACCATGAGGATTTCCTGGCTGACTTTGTCGGTGTCGAGGCACCCGTGCGCCCGGTGGCCTGGCTGTGCATTGGTCCAGTAACGCACCTGGCCGAGGAGCGTGACTTGGAGAAGTTCGGTTGGCGCAAGGGACTGGCTCTCGATGAGGTTGTGCATTGGGGATAATCCGCGCTGCAGACGCACATTGATGTGCTGCGATGGCGCTTTTTGAACTCTTATTTGAAAGGCTTCTGAGTATTCTCCAAGCCTTGTCCTCTCCGTTACCAAAAATTTACATACGCCTGTTTTTGTTGAATCCATGGCAGGCAGTGGGGTGCAAGAACAGATTCGGACGACCGACCAGGTCATTCGTCCAGCGGGCAAAGAGCTCGTAACTGTTGACGGTGGTGTGGTCGGTTCGCCGCTTTTGGTGTCGGTGTCGGGTTTGCGCGATGGCACATTGCTCGACGTCGCTCGTTTCGTGGCAGCGATGGAACAGCGCGGTATTACACCGTCTCTGCTGGTAGCGCCGCATGCGGGTAAAAACTGGTCGTTGCGGGAAGCTCCGGCGGTGCTGGATTGGCTCCGCCGTCGTAGCGATGACGGCATCGAGATTGTTCTCGCGGGGTTCGATCAGTCAGTTCGAGGCCGAGGCGCGGAATTTGCGTCGTTAAGCGAACATGAAGCGCGTTTGCGCCTGACCGCCGCAACGCGCCAGATGCGTGCGATGGGTTTTGAGACGGACGTCTTTGCACCACCGAAGTGGACCATGTCGCCCGAGACCATGAACGTGCTGCCGGAGCTGGGCTTCCGAGTGGCAGCGGACCGAAATGGTGTCCGCGACCTGACCACTGGTGCTGTTGATCCGACTCGCGTGCTGGCTATCGGCGAGGGCTTCGGCGGCGCCGGTTGGTGGCGCCGTGCGGTGCGCTCCTCGGTGCAGCGCTCGCTGGAGAAGGGCCGCGCGGTGCGCATCTCCGTTAACGCTTCGAAACTGCGGGAGCACAAGCTGCGCCAGGATGTTGTCGGCATCATTGACCAGGCGGTCGATGGGGGTGCGCAGCCGGTCAACCACTCTTCGGTGCCGCTGGGCCGCGAGCTCTTTGAAGGCATGGAGCAGGTCGGCTAGTCGCTACCTCTGACGGCTATCGGGGGACTGCCCTAGTGTGGGGTTTATGAGCAATCTCTTCGACATCCCAGTGACCACCATCGACGGCAACGAAGCAACGATGAATGACTGGGCAGGCCACGTTCTGCTTATCGTCAACACCGCCTCGGAGTGCGGTTTCACGGATCAGTACGACGATCTGCAAGGACTTTTCGACGAATTCGCACCCCGTGGCTTCTTCGTCCTCGGCTTCCCCTGCAATCAGTTCGGTGGGCAAGAGCCCGGCAACGCCGAGGAAATCAAGCAGTTCTGCCAGCGCGAATTCGGCGTTACCTTCCCGCTCTTCCAAAAGACGAAGGTCAACGGCCATGGCGCGCACCCACTGTACAAGCTGTTGAAGGAAACCCCGGACGCCGACGGCGAGGCTGGGGATGTGAAGTGGAACTTCGAAAAGTTCGTTGTCTCGCCCGAGGGTGAGGTCATCGGCCGTTTCCGCTCCAAGGTCTCGCCTGACGACGATGCTCTGCGCGACCTCATCGAGGAAAACTTGCCTATTTAAACTTGGCTATTTGGTGGCGTCCAGCGGTGCCTGCTCGAAGTAGCCCGTGGCACCGTAGCCCACGATGCCACCTCGGTTGCGCAGGGTCATGCTAGCTAGACCGACCTTGCCAAGCTCATCGCCACCGATGGTGACCCAGTCACCCTGAACCGCGACAACCATGTTGGCGTGCACCCCAAGGCCTGCGGGGTAGCGGTAGAAAATGATGTCACCCACCTGAGGAGAGAAGTCCTTGTCGGTGACGAAAGCATCATGTGCCTTGTAGGCATCCATGAGCTGTTCGACATCCGTAACCAGCCATGGGTTCTCGGCTGCGGCAGCCGAATCCTCGGGCGTATCAAAGACCGGAACACCCGCGGACGCGAGCAGGAATGACAAGAATGGCGCAGTCCAGGAACCGGAGCAGTCGACCGTGTTGCCGAATGCGTCAAGGTTTGGATTCAGCTTCGCGGTCTGGTTCGCAGCTGTGGGTGCAGAACCCGGCCTGGTGGCAGCAGCGGCGGCGACGGCATCTGCATCAGCAGTTGGGTCTGCGTCTGAATTCGGGTGCTCGCCGACCTTGGGGATAACGCTGCGGATGTCGTCATCAGTAGCGCCACACGCCAGGCCGAAGTAAACCTCAGGGGAGGGCTGCTCCTCGTACTGATAGCGCGCAACATCCTTCAGAGCCTGCTGATAGTAAGGGCGGTCTGCCTCGGTGCGGGGGAACGTGCCACCACGCCACGCCAGAACATTGATAGGACCGAAGAGCGTGAACCACCCGGCGAAGAGGAATACCGCCGTCAGTACCAGGATGGAAACAGGCGGGATAGCGGCGCGAACACGTTGCAGCATGCTCGGTGAGGATGCGTTCTCCTGGCCGTCGTCAAGCGATGGTGAGGAAGACTCAGACCGTGCTGCGTGAGGCTGCTGTGCGGGCACAGGCGCGGGTGAATCGGTGGTCATATCTTCTCAGGATAGTAGGCGGCGCTGCGCTCGTCCTTGGCGAGTGCGTCTGAGCCGTACGTAATGGCCTAGTCTGCGGCTCCTGCTGCAGAAGAGGGCGTGCAGTTAAACTGTGGTTCATGACTTCACCCGACATGCGTAACGAGGCCGAGCACGACCCTCGTGAGGATCTGCCGAGCTTCCTGCGTGAGCCGGACAAAATAGACAAGCTTCTCTATGCATCGCTGATGCTGGTTGCCGTGTACGGCTTTGCAATCATCCCGTTCCGTGCGGTTTTGCTGCTCAAGTACACGTTCTTGCACACATGGCTGACAGGATCGAATCTGTCGGTGCTGATTCTCGCGTCGGAAAACGAGGACCGGCCGCTCTTCCTCTTCGCTGTTGTAGTGATTGCGGCGCTTTCGACAATCAAGTTCATGCCGTTCTTCTACTGGATGGGCAAGAAGTGGGGCACGGAATTCATAACGATGAGTTTCGGCGGACACCCACCGCGATGGTTTAAGAAGATGGAGAACTTCATCTATGAACGCATCGGGCTGAGTGTGCTGGCATCGTTTGTGCCATTCTCGCCGATTCCGGCCACGATTGTCGTGGCCATCGGTGGTATTGCGAAGGTGCGCGGCTGGGTAGTAGGCGTGTACCTCTTCTTCTGTGCCGCAATGCTCAAGTGCTTCTACCTGTACTTGGGCCTGAAGTTTGGCCCAAGCATCCAGGGCTCCCTGCAGACGATTGACCGGTACGTCACCTACATCACCTTCGCGCTGATTGGCTGGATGTTCCTATCCATCTGGTGGAAAAACAGGAAGCCGGGTAGCCAGGCGGCTTAATCCTGTTCGCGCTCAATCAGCGGCAGCGGGCTGTACTTGTCACGCAATGCCTTCAGTGACAGATCGTGAGCGTGCAGGCGCTTGTCCTCATCCGTCGTCGGCTGGAAGTGCGGTACCGGCTGCGGGTTGAAATCGTCATCAATTGCGACATACGTCATGGTCGAATGCAGTGCCTTGCGCAGGCCGCCGACACCCTTGCGGGGCTCACAGCAGTAGACCTGCACCGACAGGTGCATCGAGGTCGTGCCTGTACGCAGGATGCGTGCGCGCACCTCAACCAGGTCGCCAATGTGGATTGGGCTGTAGAAGCGAATACCACCTGCGTAGACAGAAATGGTCTGGCGCCCTGCCCAGTTGGTGGTAACTGCCGTCGCAGCCTCGTCGATCCACTCCATGGCGGTGCCGCCGTGGACGTTTCCGCCCCAGTTGACATCGGTCGGCTTTGCCAGGAAACGTGTGGTCAGTTCGGGTGCGGAAGAGTCCGCGGAGTAGGTCTGCGCGCGCATGCTGGCTTCGATGTCGCGGCGGAGCTCAAAACGGGAAAGAGCGGCTTTCTCAACGCGCTCTTCTTCCTCTGTTTGCGGCACCCACTTCGGCACCGGAGTCGACTTACCGTTTTCATCCATGGCTACGAAGATCACCAGGCAGTCAGCTGCGCGGGTGAACTTGCCCTCGCGCGGATCAGCCGAGAGCACCTCATTGACGATGTGCATGGAACTGCGGCCGGTATGCGCAATCTTGGAGCGCACCTCAACAATGTGGCCGCTGGGAATCGGGCGAGTGAAGTGAATGTGACCGAAGTACGCAGTCACGCAGTAGCGTCCCGACCAGCCGGTCGCGCAGGCGTAAGCGGCCTTGTCAATCCACTGCAACACACGGCCGCCGTGGACGGAATTGGTTCCGGCCATAATGACATCGGTCGGCGACGCCATAAAACGGAGTACAAGAGATGGTGACGCTGGAGCATGCACCTGTTCAGCTTTTTCAGTTGACTGCGTATCCATATATGAAAGCATAACTCTAGGATGAGGTTATGGTATCCAAAATCTCGCCTTTCGACGTTCGCAGCGCTCTTTCCACCGCCGCACCCTGGGCGGCGCAACGGCTTCTCGGCCGCGAGTTGCTGTCTGACCAAGAGGCTGTCCCCTTCATCGGGGCGGATGGGGCGCAGGGGTCGTCGTTAAGGCGTGCGAGCCTTGCCAAAGCGGTGCGTCTGTCCGTGCGGATGCTCGCCCAAGAGGCGCCGGGGCATAGCGTCGAGGTGCGTGTGCCGCCCTTCGTCGCGGTCCAGTGTATTGAGGGGCCCAGGCACACACGCGGTACGCCGCCCAATGTCGTGGAGATGTCGCCGGAGATTTGGCTGGGACTCGCGTGCGGAATGATCACGTTAGAGCAGGTGCAGGCGCACATCGATATGTCGGGCACGCGCGCGGCGGAAATTGGGAATCATCTGCCGGTGGCGCGCATTTCTTAAAGCCCGTGGGGGGGGGATGCTGAATTGGTGCCTAGGCGGGTGGGGCTATTAGTGTGAATGTCGTGGCCGATACCAACATTTCAGGTGCACCAAAGTCCAAACTTTTGCCAATTTCGCCTTACGACGATCTGGGGGAGACATCCCCGCGCGAAGAATGTGGCGTTTTTGGCGTTTGGGCACCTGGCGAAGACGTGTCCAAACTCACCTACTATGGCCTGTTTGCCCTGCAGCATCGCGGCCAGGAAGCCGCCGGTATCGCAGTCGGCGACGGCGACCAAATTCTCGTATTCAAGGATCTCGGGCTTGTTTCCCAGGTTTTTGATGAGCAGACGCTCGACGCCCTGAAGGGGCACGTAGCGGTGGGGCACACGCGCTACACCACCGCTGGCGCTCCTGCGTGGGAGAATGCACAGCCGATGTTCCAGATGGCCTCTGACGGCACGGACATCGCGCTGGGGCACAACGGCAACCTGACCAACCACCTCACGCTGTTCCATGAGGCGGTCGACAAGGGCCTGCTGCGTGAAGAGGGCGAGCTGCCCAGTGACTCCGCAATCATGACCACTTTGCTTGCCGACGAAACCGGCAAGATTGACCACCCCGAAGATTACGGCTGCAGCACCAATGTAGAAGCGGCCGCGATGGCACTGCTGCCGCGTTTGAAGGGTGCTTTCTGTCTTACTTTCACCGATGGCGAGACGCTGTACGCCGCGCGTGACCCATACGGTGTGCGCCCGCTGTGCCTGGGGCGCCTGTCCGGTGGCTGGGTAGTCGCATCCGAGACTTGCGCGCTGGATATCGTCGGTGCATCGTTCGTCCGCGAGATCGAGCCAGGCGAGATGGTGACCATTGATGCTTCTGGTGTGCGTTCGCAGCGTTTTGCCGAGACCGCCCACGCTGGATGCATTTTTGAGTACGTCTACCTGGCGCGCCCGGACTCCAACATCCGTGGTCGCTCCGTCAACGCGGTGCGTCTTGAGCTGGGCCGCCAGTTGGCACGTGAGTTCCCGGCTGACGGTGACCTGGTGATGCCGGTGCCGGAATCCGGTACCCCGGCCGCTGTTGGCTACGCCCAGGAATCGGGCATCCCGTTTGGACAGGGGCTGACCAAAAACGGCTACGTGGGGCGTACCTTCATTCAGCCTTCGCAGACGATTCGTCAGCTGGGCATCCGACTGAAGCTGAACCCGCTGAAGGAAGTTATCGCCGGTAAGCGCTTGGTCGTGGTCGATGATTCCATTGTCCGCGGCAACACCCAGCGTGCCCTGATTCGCATGCTGCGTGAGGCCGGTGCAAAGGAAGTGCACGTGCGCATCGCCGCACCGCCGGTGAAATGGCCGTGCTTCTACGGCATTGACTTCGCCTCTCCGGGCGAGCTGCTGGCCAACGGTGTCGATGAGAATGACATTGTCTCCGGTATCGCAACCGCGATTGGTGCCGACAGCCTGGGATTTGTCTCCATCGATGGCATGGTCGCCGCTTCCGAACAGGCAAAGAGCGAAGTGTGCTGTGCCTGCTTCGATGGCAAGTACCCGCTGGGTCTGCCGGAGGGCAATCCGAATGCGGCAGCGGTTGAGAGGATGCAGGCAGCCCAGGCTGCCAAAGCCGCAACGAGCAATTAGCCTCGAAACCTCCTTAGAATGAACTACGAGAACTGAACCGAGAACGAAGCGCAAGCGGTGCTGTAGATTGCAGCCGTTGCTTTGTTCCCGGTCCGCCAATACTCCCGGATACGGCAGTAACGCCGCCCGGGGGAGAAAGTTTAAAGCGAGAGCCTCTAATGACCGAGAACGTTTCTGGTGCTTCCTACGCTGCAGCCGGTGTCGACATCGAAGCCGGCGACCGCGCCGTTGAACTATTCGCCCCGATTGCCAAGAAGGCCACTCGCCCAGAGGTCCGTGGCGGGCTCGGTGGTTTTGCCGGCCTGTTTGCACTGGGCAACTACGAAAAGCCGCTGCTGGCCGCATCCTCCGATGGTGTGGGAACCAAGTTGGCCGTGGCGCAGGCCGTCGGCAAGCACGACACCATTGGCCTGGACCTGGTCGCCATGGTCGTCGATGACCTGGTTGTGTGCGGCGCCGAGCCGCTGTTCCTGCAGGACTACATTGCAATTGGCAAGGTCGTGCCGGAGCACGTCGCCGAGATCGTTTCCGGCATCGCCGAGGGTTGCGTCCAGGCGGGTTGCGCCCTCCTTGGTGGCGAGACTGCAGAGCACCCGGGTGTGATGGAACCGGGTGAGTACGATGTCTCCGCTACCGGCGTCGGTGTCGTGGAAGAGGACAAGCTTCTCGGCCCGGACCGCGTGCGTGAGGGCGATGTCATTATCGCCATGGAGTCCTCTGGACTTCACTCCAATGGCTACTCGCTGGCTCGCTACGTTCTCCTGGAGAAGGCCGGTCTGGAGCTCGACGGTTACGTCGAGGACTTCGGCCGCACCCTCGGGGAGGAGCTGCTGGAGCCAACCAAGATTTATGCGAAGGACTGCCTGGCTCTGATGAACGAGGCCGAGGTCCGCACTTTCTGCCACGTCACCGGTGGTGGATTGGCTGGCAACATGGTTCGCATCATGCCGGAAGGCCTGACCGCTGACATGAGCCGCGCAACATGGACCCCGGGGCCGATCTTCAAGACCATTGCTGAGCTCGGCAACGTCTCCCGCGAGGAGATGGAGAAGACCTTCAACATGGGTGTTGGCATGGTTGCGATTGTTTCCGCAGAGGACCGCGATCGTGCACTGGCTCTGCTGACTGCCCGCCACATCAACGCTTGGGAGCTGGGTACTGTCCGCAAGAGCGAGGCTGGCGAGGACGGGGCTGTTTTGCGCGGCAGCCACCCGCGCTTCTAAGCGTCGGCCGGCCGTCGGTTTACTGCGACGGGCGGCCGGGGACTGGGCCGGCTGGTCTGCCGTGGAGGGCGGCCTACTGATGCGACGGGGCGGTCTAGATTCTGGGTTGCACAACGGAGATCCCAGAAAACCACGGGCTGCAAATGTGAAACTGTATGAGTTTATGACACTTTCGAGCCGTTTTTCGGGCGATTTTTGTCATAAACGCAGTCAGTAACTCGGATTGATCCGCCACCGCCGAACATAATCGGCGGAACATAAACGCAGTCGACTAAGCAAAAGCAAGCACCCACCAACGGAATCGTTGGTGGGTGCTTGCTTTATTGAAATAGAAACGCTTTGCGGAAAATACGACAGCGGTTAGCTTGCGCTAGCTGTCGCGACCAGCGCCTGAGGCCCATTCCTCCCAGTCAGAGTAATAGTCGTCTCGATCGGACTCGTTCGACTTGCCGACGAGTTCCCGCTGCAGACGTTCCAAATCCATTTCTGGTGAATCGTACTTGAGCTGACGGGCAACCTTCGCCTGCTTTGCTTTCGCACGGCCGCGACCCATGGCCTGACCCCCTTGTGTAATCCGTGGGGCGGCACGGGGATACGGCCGACCCACTTATGTCTTATTGCGTTAATTCCTGTAAGACACCATAGCCGATTTTTAGACGAAGGGGTTACGCGGGGAGGCCCATAGTGGGTCGTGTCCTCGCGCTCAGACAACTCAATATGTGCTGTGGCCTGGGGAAATGTCCTTTCTGAAAAAGAATGGAAAAAGTTATTTTTTCACCACTCTGTCTGGTGGCTTTACCTATTTCCTGTTACCTATTTCCCACGCAGGCGGTTGATGGCCACACGGCCCGGCGGCAGCTGCTCAACGCGGTCGATGGAGGAAGGGTCGACGGCCACGGCGCAGTCACCCACCACAAGGCCCTCGCGCTCCTGAGCTGAGCGTTTAAGCAGAGCCAAAGCAATCGGGCCGTAATCGGCATGTTGCACGACGGTGCCCACGCGGCCCACGGCGCGCTTGCCCATCATCACTGGATTGCCGGTTTCCGGCAGGGTGGCCGAGCCGTCGAGCTGCAGCATCACCAAAACTCGTGGGGAGCGACCAACATTGTGGACACGTGATACCGTCTCTTGGCCGCGATAGCAGCCCTTGTCCAAGTGCACGGCAGCCGTGTCGAATTCAGAAGCAATCCAGCGGGGAGCCTCATGCGGAATCATCTTCTCGTCTACGTCGATTCCCAGCTCGGGCCGCAAGGAGACTACGCGTTCGGCCTCCCAGCCCATCAGGCCGACTGGGGAGGCGCCAGCGGCCACCAGCGCGTCCCAAGCACCGACTAAATCCTGTCGGCGTACGAGCACATCCACACGCCCGCCGCGTGGCCACGGCAGGTGCCGGACGTAGGAATGTCCCACAGTCGTAGCTTTACCCACCTGCGGGAATGCGAGACCAGCGGCTACCAGGACCTCAGGGGCATTCGGCCCCATGACGGAAATAATCGCCCTTTCTACCTCAGCAATTTCCACCTTGGACCAGAACACCATCATGTTCAGGTACTTCAACAGGGAGTCGAAGCCGGCAGGGGGCACGTCGATAAGCACGGAATCGTCCAAAACAGTCAACGTCATGTGATGGAGAACGTGACCGTTTGCATCCAGGTTCAGTGCTTCAGTGACAGTGCCGGGAGCGGCTTCGTCGACCTTCTGCGAAAAAAGTGTGTTGAGGTAGGTCAGGCGATCCTCGCCAGTGACCTCAATAACGCGGTAGTACGAGCGATCTACTACGCCGCAGTCCTCCTGCAGGTGACGTTGCTCTACCAGCGGACGGCCGTAGTGCCATGCCACGCTAGCTTGCCCTGTGGTTTGCTCAACGTTTTTCGCTGAGTTTCCGTCTGGGGCGTTCTCTGAGGCCTTCTCCAAACCTTCCATCTGTCCGCCCAGTTCGAGGGCAGCGGCGCCAGCCACGTGAGACATCAAAGGACTTACATACTCAACACTCACTCCCTCATGTTAACCAGAAATCCTCAAATTAAGCATGGATTAAGCTTGTGTGTATGACGGATTCGCTTTCTTCTCTAGTGCTTATCGACGTCTTCGCAGACGGCGGCCCGATTGCTGTCGAGGCAGGACAGCCGTTCCTCTACGCGGATGATCTCGGAGCTATTCGCGGCGACGGAGTTTTTGAAACACTCCTGGTCAGGGGTGGTCATACCTGTAATACTGACCGGCACGAGAAGCGATTCGCATCGTCAGCGCTAATGCTGGATTTGCCAACCCCAGATCTGCAGCAGTGGCGGGCGGCTACCGAGGTCGCACTACAGGAGTTGCGCGATAGGTCAATTGAGGGGGATGCGACGTTGCGGTGGGTGTACTCGCGTGGTCGTGAGTCCACCGGAGAGCCGACTGGCTACGTTTTGGCTAGCTCCGCGGAAAAGGTGGCGGAAAACCGTCTGAAGCCGGTATCGGTCATGCTTGCAGAGCGCGGTTTCTCGCTCGACCTTGGCTCCCGTGCACCGTGGGCGCTCATCGGCGCGAAAACGTTGTCATACGCAGCTAATATGGCCGCTTTGCGCTATGCCAAGTCCAAGGGTTTTGACGATGTCATCTTCACGTCCGCAGAGGGCAAGCTCTTGGAAGGCCCAACATCGACCATCATCGTTCAGCGCGGCAATGAACTGCTGACTCCCAACCCCGGTGAAGGAGTGCTGCCGGGCACAACTCAGGCAGCGCTGTTTGAAACAGCCGCCAACTGCGGCTGGAAAGTCACCCCGACGGTCCTGGTGCCCGGGGACCTATTCACCGCCGATGCGGTATGGCTGGTGTCTTCGGTGCGTATCGCGGTCGTGGTTAAGTCCATCGATGGTGAGCCCATCCGGCAGCCGGATGCAATCGCGGAAAAGGAATTCCGCGACCTGTGTGACAAGGCGCTGGCGACGCAGTAGGGCCCCAAATAGTAGGGCTTGATGCAGTTGGGCGACGCAGTAAGGCCACACAACGCCCGTCGTAAAGCGGGGAGAACCTAGCCCGCGTAGCGCTTGAGCTGCGCGGACATGCGGGGAGCGAATTCCTCATCCCGCAGGCGCTCGTCCACCCACCCGAGATCGTTGTTCGGCATCAGACCGTAGAGGCGCTTGCCCGGGCCAAGGGATGCAGGACCGGTAGCAGTGACCATTGTGGAGGCTGCCTGCAGTTCCCATGCACGCTCGGAAACCGGCTTGCCGTAGTAGATCTCAGTGACGCCGGTGGAGTGGACGCAGATGAACTCAATCTCGTCCTCGTTGTTAATGCGCCAAAATCCTGTTTCGCGCTGGTCAGGGCCGGTCGGCTTGCCTTCTTCGTCCAGCTTCCAGATGCGCGACTCATACTTCAGGTAGTTCTCGCCATCGTGGCTGAAAATGAGCTGCTGGCCGAAGTTGTACTCGCCGTCGACGACAGTGTTCGCCTGCCCCTCACCGCGCCACACGCCGACCAGCGGCAGTAGTGCCAGCAGGCCGTCGTGAATATTCGGGCCGAAGCGCAGGTTAGCGGTCTCGTCGGGGATCGGGAGCCCCTCAAGCTCAGTGATGTTGCGCGTAGCGGTGCTCTTGGCCTGTTCGGCCGCGCGGTTGATGGCCTCGTTGCCGTCGAGGCGAGGGGCTTCCGCAGCTGCAGGCTCCTGTGCAGCGGCGTCTGTCTGGTTGCTGCCATTCTTCTCGGTCATGCTTCACACTCTACCGCTGAAGCTCTTGTGGCCATGTATGGGCTGTTGTCGCATGGTGCTAACGCTGCACCGACGCTTAACGGCGATGCTTGACGACGGCCTTAGCGACGCACCCGACAGTTCTTCTCCGGCAGCTTCTCCGTGGATTGAGCTGACGCCTCGGCATCCTGCTGGGATGTCGGCGGCATGAAGTTTGTTGGCGACACGGTGCACAGAATCTGTTCGCCTTCGATGGTGATAGAACCGCCCGACACGTACACGCGAGTCGCCGGCATGCCCATCGGTATCTCTGAATCCCGCAGCGTCAGAGCGAAGGTGTCCATGATGTGCTGCGTATCAGCCTCAGACAGCTCAGGTTTGATGTGGCTTTTAGAATCCGTTGGGGACGAGGGCGCAGAAATAATCTCCATCGGCGTAATGACCACGTCGCGGCTGACAATGCGCAACTTCGCCGTAACCTGGGTTTTTCCCTGCCATCCGGCTGGCGTGGCCTCGAAGATAGCCTCGGTCTCCCAGCCGCCGGTGGGGGAGGAGTCCTTCAGGCTCTGGATACTCAAGTCTGTCAGTCCCAGCTTGTTTCCCAGAGAGACACCGTCGAGCGAGAGCTTAGTGAAGTACTGCTTCGTCGGCGATTCTGGGAAATTACCGCTGAGCACCGCCGATGCCGGGACCTTAACGTTGGAGGCTCCGTACTCCAGAGATACCAAGCCGAAGTCGGGCACCTCGACATCGCGGATGCGCGAGGTTACGGAGCTCCATTTTCCCGTAACAAAAGAGGACAAGTAGGCCTTGCCACCAATGGCGACGTATGGGGTCATCTCCAGCTGAGCAGTCTCCTGAATATGCTCGGAGAGCTTGTACTCCGCATGGCTGGCGAAGCCCATGTCGGTGGCAATCACCAGCGCGGCAACGGCGAGGATAGAGCCACCGATCTTCTTCTGTCGTCGGGAAATGGACACACTCTATTAGTACCCCATCGCTTTTGGCTCAGACGACATCGGGGAAGTGTTGAATTCGCTGCTGTGTATAGGGTGGGGCGTATGAACGTAACCGAACTGCTTGACGTAGACACCACCGCCGCCGATACGCTACTGCAGCACGCCCACTCCGCCGACGGCGTGGAGGCGTTCGGCGAGGCTTTCGTCCGAGGGCTTGACGACGAATCTTTCGGGCATCGACACTTTGCGATTATTGAGAACGACCGTTACTTGGGCCTGGCAGCCGTTGCGCCAGATGCTGTGGAAATGGCTGTTGACCCGGAGTTTCGTAAGCAAGGAGTGGGGGCGAAGCTGCTAGCGCACATCGATGCTGAGGTCGGCGAGCGCCTGCCTATCTGGGCTCACGGAGATGTTGCCGGTGCCAGTCGTTTGGCAGAGTTGACGGGACGCAAGGTCATCCGCGAGCTGTTGCAGATGTCCATTTCGAGCTCAGCGTTGGAGAAGGCGGCGGGGGACGTCGATAAGCGTGATGATGTTGAAGCGCTAACCCTGACTGCGGCACGTGCGAAGTGGGGTGAGGCGGCCGTGGATCGGGCGTGGTTGGCTGTGAATAACGAGGCGTTTGACTGGCATCCGGAGCAGGGTGGTTGGTCGCAGCCACAACTCGATCGAGCTCGAAACGTGCAGTGGTTCGACCCGGAGGGCGTTTTCTTTGCTGCGGATGTGGCCGGGGCGCGCGACAGTGCGGAGGAGATTTGCGGTTTCCACTGGACGAAGTGGCACGCCGAGGAGTCTGTGCCAACTGGTGAGGTGTATGTGATCGGGCTGAGCTCGAAGGCACGCGGACGTGGCCTGGGGCGATGGCTGACCAATGTTGGGCTTTCCTATCTCCGGAACCGGGGAGCGGAAAAGGTAATTCTCTATGTGGAAGGCGACAATGCGCCGGCAGTGCGCACGTACCGTGCGGTCGGTTTCGAGGTGGCCCGCCGTGATGTGATGTACGGCGCGTAGATGCGACGGTTCGGTTTATTGGGGGAGTTATTGAAGGCGAGTTGTTGAAGGGGGAGCTTAGCTTTATCTCAGTTTTAGGTGGTTTTCCTCTGGCGCGGGGGCAATGATTCTTGTGTTTTTGAGGAGATGCTGTCCAATCCTCAGTGTTTCAGGGGCGCATTTTAGGGCCTCTTACAGGGAAAATGAGGATAAATAAAGAATTACTTGCGCCGTTCACCAATTGTTAATGTTCTGAACAGGTTCCGGTTACTATCGGTAGATAGGTTCAGCGCAGTGGACCGGAGTGTGGCGGTTCCACGTGAACTGTTTCACTCATTGTGTAAAACCCCGGAGGATTTACTGTGCTGAAGAAGAACCGTGCGGCATCTGTCATTGGTTTGGCCGCTGTTGCAAGCCTTACCCTGGCTGCTTGCTCTGAAGAGGGCGGCGAAGGCGCTTCTAACGTTGAGGGTCTGGCTGACGTCACCGGTGAGCTGCAGGGCGAGGGCGCTACCTCGCAGCAGCGCGCCATGGATTTGTTTGCCACCAAGTTTGAAGAGACCGGCTCGACCCTGTCGTACAACGCATCTGGCTCTGGTTCCGGTCAGACTCAGTTCATTGCCGGCACCGTTGCTTTCGCTGGCTCTGACTCCCCGCTGAAGGAGAAGGACGGCAAGGACCAGGTCGCAGAGGCTAAGAAGCGCTGCGACGGCAATGAAGCATGGCACCTGCCGATGGTTATCGGTCCGGTTGCCGTTGCCTACAACCTCGAGGGTGTTGACGTCGCTCTGACCCCGGCTCTGGTTGCTGAAATCTTCGACGGCAAGATCACCAAGTGGAACGACCCGAAGATCGCTGAGGTCAACGAGGGTGTCGATCTTCCGGAGAAGGACATCAAGGTTGTCTACCGCTCTGAGGAGTCCGGTACTACTGATAACTTCATGAAGTTCCTGAGCGCAGCTGCTCCGGAGCAGTGGCAGCACGAGGCTTCCAAGTCCTTCCCGACTGCTACTGGCCAGGGTGCTAACGGCTCGGCTGGTGTTGTCAACGAGGTCGCCAACATCGACGGTGCTATCACCTACGTCGAGGCTGGCTTCGCTGAGGACAAGGACCTGGGCATCGCCAAGATGGACTTCGGTCATGGTCCGGTTGAGCTGAACAACGACACCGTCGGTAAGGCTCTGGATTCCGTCACGTTCAAGACTGAGGGTCACAACATGGTTGTTGACACCGACGCTCTGTTCGCAATGGATGAGGAAGGCGCTTACCCGCTGGTTCTGACCACTTACGAAATCGTCTGCTCCGCTGGTTACGACGAGCAGACTCGTGACCTGGTTAAGAACTTCCTGAAGGTTGTTCTGGAAGAGGGCCAGGGCCCAGAGCTCGAAGAGCTGGGTTACATCCCGGTTCAAGGTGAGTTCAAGGACAAGCTGTCCGCAGCGGTTGACGCTATCAAGTAATTCTTTGCGTGCAACGCGGGTGAAAGCAGAGTGAGCTCTGTCGTTACCCCAGTTGGCGCGAGGGTCACTTCAGCCGGCCACGCAGATTTGAGCTGTAGGCCGAAAACCTGACGTAGACCGGTTGGCTTTATATATCGACACCTCAGTTGATTGGGTACCGCTCGTAGAGGGGTACTGAGGCCAATCGGTCTTCATGTGCGTTGAAGCACAAATCACTTCTACTTAGGAAATGAGATCATGAGTTCCTCGACTCCCATTGAAGGGAAGCAGGAGGCTGTAGACAGCAGTCTGTTGCAGTCCTCAGCACCGCAGGTGGATTCCTCCGGCGACGAGAGCTCGGAAGAGCAAGCCATTCAGACCGGCGTTGTTCGTCCTGGTGACCGAATCTTCAAGATTCTGGCGGTAGGATCTTCCGCATTGGTGACTGCTGCCATCATCGCAATTGCAGTGTTCCTGCTCCTGCGCGCAGTTCCGGCAATGTCCCGTAACGAAGCGAACTTCTTCACCTACACCGAACGATGGAACCTGGCGGATACCTCCGCCATGTACTTCGGTATTCCGAACATGTTTCTGGTGACCGTCGCGGTTTCCATCCTGGCGCTGATTCTGGCTATGCCGGTTGCGCTGGGTATTGCCATCTTCCTGACTGCCTATGCTCCAAAGAAGATGGTCAAGCCGCTGGGTTACCTCGTGGATTTGCTGGCCGCAGTGCCGTCGATTGTTTACGGTCTGTGGGGCTTTATGGCTCTCGGTCCGGCATTGGCTGGTCTGTACGGGTGGTTGGCTAAGACGCTGGGCTTTATCCCGATGTTTGCCCTGTACCCAAACTCGCCGGCATTCGAGACCGGTCGAAACCTCTTCACCGGTGGCATTGTGCTGGCAATTATGATTCTGCCGGTTATTGCGGCTACCACCCGTGAGGTCTTTGTTCAGACCCCGCGTGGTCACATTGAGGCATCGCTGGCTCTCGGTGCGACCCGTTGGGAGATGGTCAAGCTGGCTATTCTGCCATTCGGTCGTTCTGGCTTTATCTCCGGCTCGATGCTGGGTCTGGGACGTGCCCTCGGTGAGACGATGGCTCTGTACCTCGTAATCTCCCCGTCCTCGGCATTCCGTGGCTCGCTTTTCGACGGTGGTACCACCTTCGCAACCGCAATTGCTAATGCGGCACCGGAGTTCAATGACAACCTCAAGGCCGGCGCTTACATGTCCGCAGGTTTGGTGCTGTTCTTGCTGACCTTCGTGGTCAACTCCGCAGCCCGAATGATTGCGAAGAAGTAGCAAGGTCGTAGGAAAAGAAACGAGAAGTAACAATGACTAGTTCAACTACTGATTCTTCGCCTCACGGCCCTGCAGACATGGTCCCCACCACCGAGTCGGCATTCACCCAGATTAAGGGTTCCCGCAAGGTGGCGGACAGCGTCTCCACGGTCCTGATTTACTTCTGCATGGCTCTTGCTCTGGTCCCGCTGGTGTGGGTTCTCTTCGAGCTTGTCGTCCGAGGTACCCCGTCACTGCTGAGTGGTGAGTGGTGGACTGCATCCCAGCGCGGTGTCACCGTTGGTGCGTCTGCCGGCGGTGTTGCGCATGCAATCGTCGGTACCTTGGTTCAGGCTCTGGTTACTACTCTCATGACCGTGCCGTTCGGTATCTTCGTCGCCATCTACTTGGTCGAGTACGCAGGTAACTCCCGCCTGGGCAAGGTCACCACCTTCATGGTCGACATTCTCTCCGGTGTGCCGTCGATTGTCGCGTCGCTGTTCATCTACTCGATGTGGGTGGTCATGTTCGGCATGAGTCGCTCCGGCTTCGCCGTCTCGCTGGCGCTGGTTCTGCTGATGCTGCCAATCGTTGTCCGCAACACCGAGGAAATGCTGCGCATCGTTCCGCACGAGTTGCGTGAAGCCTCTTACGCTCTGGGTGTTCCGAAGTGGAAGACCATTTTGAAGATCGTGCTCCCGACCGCACTGTCGGGCATCGTCACCGGCATCATGCTGGCCGTCGCCCGCGTCATGGGTGAGTCCGCACCGATGCTGATCCTGGTTGCAACCTCACGAATCATCACCTATAACCCGTTCGGCCAGTCGCAGTCCTCGCTGCCGCTGTTCATGCTGGACATGTACAAGGCCGGTAATACCGGTGCGGCATTCGACAAGATGTGGGGCGCAGCGCTCACGCTGGTTCTCATCATTGCCCTCATCAATATCCTGGCGCGCGTCATATCCGCCAAGTTCTCCGTCAAGAGCAGTTAATGCTGGGCGCCTAACGTCCGCTATTTCAAGGAAGGTTTTTGAAAGACCATGGCTAAGCGCCTAGACCTTAACGATGTCAACATCTACTACGGCGATTTCCACGCTGTGCAGAACGTCGACCTGCACGTCCCGCCGCGTTCCGTTACCGCATTCATTGGCCCGTCCGGCTGTGGTAAGTCCACCGTGCTCCGTTCGCTGAACCGTATGCACGAGGTCATCCCGGGTGCCTACGTCACTGGCGAGGTGCTTCTCGACGGCGAAAACATCTATGGCCCGAAGATCGATCCGGTCTCTGTTCGTAACACCATCGGTATGGTGTTCCAGCGTCCGAACCCGTTCCCGACCATGTCCATCGAGGACAACGTCGTGGCTGGCCTGAAGTTGGCCGGTGTTAAGAACAAGGCTCATCTCCAGGAGGTTGCCGAGAAGTCCCTGCGCGGCGCCAACCTCTGGGATGAGGTCAAGGACCGCCTGGACAAGCCGGGTGGCGGCCTCTCTGGTGGTCAGCAGCAGCGTCTGTGTATCGCACGCGCAATTGCAGTTGAGCCGGAAGTTCTGCTGATGGACGAGCCGTGTTCCGCACTGGACCCGATTTCCACTCTGGCAATCGAGGACCTGATTCATGAGCTGAAGGAAGAATTCACCATCGTCATCGTGACCCACAACATGCAGCAGGCAGCTCGTGTGTCCGATCAGACCGCATTCTTCTCCCTCGAGGCAACCGGTAAGCCGGGTCGCCTGGTTGAGGTTGGCCCGACCAAGAAGATCTTCGAGAATCCAGACAAGAAGGAAACCGAGGACTACATCTCCGGTCGCTTCGGTTAAACGCTTGGCGTATGCCGTAATAAGCAAAAGAAAGAGCCCCGTACCTCACGCGTGTTCACGCGAGGTACGGGGCTCTTATTGTTGTTGCAGTTTATGAGATTGCTATGTCGCGCACATGTTTTGCCACCTGATTGTCTAACCGCGGAGGTGATTTGTGCCGGGGAAAACAGTTTTTGTGGCGGGATCAAGCAGTTACTGACTAGGTTTATGTCAGATGAATAGCGTTTACTCACAGTAAAGTGTCATAAACCTAGTCAGTTTCTCGGTTTGAGGCGGTGTTGTGGCTGGGGAGGTGTTTAGCCTGGTGTGGCTTAAAAACGGCTCCACTCCGGCCTAAAAACCCGCGCCCCAGGCCAGCAGCCACCCCCAACATCCCTACAGCTCAGCCCAACACCCAGCCCCGCCCAGCAGCCCTACAGCCCAACCCCCAACAGCCTGCAACTTCACGGACCTACATCCGCAGGTGACGCTCCAAGGCCTGCAGGCGTTGGTTAAAGCTGCGCTGGTCGCGTTCGTCCTCAAGCTTGTCCAGGTAGACATCGCGCTTGTAACCGGTGGCCAGGTAAATAATCCGGGCGGCAACCTCGACAGCGTGATCCGCGTAACGCTCGTAGAAGCGGCTCAGCAGAGTGACATCCACTGTCTGCGCAGGGGAGTGCGGCCAATTATCGTCGTTGGTCAGCGTAAACAGGTGCTGGTGAATGTCATCGATGCTGTCATCGGTCTTATCCAAGGCCAATGCCTGGTCAACGTCGTAGTCGATGAGCACCTGACGGGTTTCGTGCGTCATCTGCTCAGATACGGAGGCCATCTCGCGGAAGAACCCCTCCACGGGCTCCGGCAGTGCCTTGTTCGGGTGGCGACGCCGGGCAACGTTGGCAATATGCACACTCAACGCGCCCATGCGGGAGATGTCCTCGACAATGTAGAGGCCACTGACAATCTGTCGGAGATCACCAGCCACAGGAGCTTCGCGGGCCAACAGCTCGAAGGCTCGCTGCTCCGCATCCTGGCGTAGGTCCTCAAGAGAATCAATCTGGGAAAGAACTGTTTCAGCCGAGACCAAATCAGCCTCGAAGAGGGCCTTGTTCGCAAGCTTGTGCATGGAGCCAACTCGGTCACACATCACAATCAGGCTGTGGGCCAAGTTGTCCATTTGTTCTCGGTAGACAGTGCGCATGCGTTCCATAGTAGGCAATCCTCAACAACGTCGCGCGTTAGTGGGGAGCCCCCAATTACCCCTCGTAAAGTTATGTAAACACTCGCTCAGAACCGAAGCTTAGCCACCGGAGTGCATAATCTCCGCGCCCTCGGGCACGGTGTCGTCCTCCGGGTCGTCCAGCCAGCCCTCCGGCAAGACCACCTTTGCAGGGGACCCCTGTCGGCCGCGGGCGCCGTCGGCGTCCTCCGGGCGGGCGTGGGCGCTGGGGCCGTCGTAAAGCGGTGCGAGAATCTCGTCGAGCGTTGCCAGCGAATCGACGCGCGCAAGAGACTTCCGCACCTCACTGCCGGCAGGGTAACCGCGCAGGTACCAGGCGATGTGCTTGCGCAGGTCGCGGCAGCCCTTACGTTCGCCCTCGTGCTCCACGAGCAGTTCCGCGTGACGACGGATAATCCCCGCGACCTCACCAAATGTTGGTGCCGGCGGCACTTCTTCGCCACGCAGCTCGGCGGACAACTGCGCGAACAGCCACGGGCGGCCAAGGCAGCCGCGACCGACGACGACACCGTCGCAGCCGGTCTCGTCGAGCATTTTGCGGGCATCGGTGGAGGCAAAGATGTCGCCGTTGCCAAGCACCGGGATATCGCTGTAGCCGGAGTCGACCATGTGCTCCTTCAGCCGCGCGATCTGCGACCAGTCAGCGTGGCCGGAGTAGCGCTGCGCTGCGGTGCGGGCATGCAGAGCCACAGCCTGGGCGCCCATCTCAGCGGCGATGCGGCCGGCATCGAGATGCGTGTGGTGCTCGTCGTCGATACCGACGCGGAATTTCACGGTCACCGGGATGTCCGTGCCCTCAGTGGCTTTTACCGCTGCGGCGACGATGTTGCCGAAGAGACGGCGCTTATACGGCAGTGCCGAGCCGCCGCCCTTGCGAGTGACCTTCGGTACCGGGCAGCCGAAGTTCATATCGATGTGGTCGGCGAGGTTTTCGTCGACAATCATCTTTGCGGCCTCGTAGGTCCACTTCGGGTCAGTGGTGTAGAGCTGCAGGCTGCGCGGGTTTTCGTCAGGCGCGAAGGTGGTCATGTGCATGGTCTTCTCGTTGTGCTCGACCAGTGCTCGCGCGGTGACCATCTCGCAGACATAGAGGCCCGAGACCGTGCCTGTACGCTGCAGCTCCTGCTCGCGGCACAGCGTTCGGAATGCCACGTTGGTGACACCGGCCATCGGAGCGAGTACCACGGGGGAAGCGAGCTCAAAGGGGCCGATGTGCATGTGCGCGGACGTGGCATCGGCGGGCTTGGCGGCGCTGAGTGGACTCGTGGAGGTATCTAACACGTACAGTATTGTGTCACGCTGAACTGCCGTTTTCGAATCTGTTTTGGGCGGCCGGTTGAATCGCCCCGGTTAGCGCTGCGTCCGCGGATGCCTGACGACGATCACCGTCCGGCGACCCCTCCCACCGGGCAGGTCGGTGGTATTCCGAAGAATTTCCAGGATGTGGTTCGACTCTTCGTCGAGGTGTTCGGTGGGTTCGTCGAGAAGCAGGATTGGCGCTGTGCTGACAAGTGCCCGGGTGAGAATGAGCCTGCGCCGCTGACCACCCGAGAGACTGTCCGCGCCGCTGTCCAGAATCGTGTCCAGGCCGTCGGGTGCGGCATCGACCCAATTGCGCAGGCCCACGGCGTCCAGTACGGAGTAGATGTCATCGTCGCTGACCTGCGGGTTACCAATAGAGATGTTGTCCCGCACCGTCGTGGCGAAAATGTGCTCATCCTCGGCGATAAAACGCACCAAGTCGCACTGCTCCGTGTTTACGTGGGGCTCTCCGGCACTTGCCGCACTGCGCCACAGCTCACGTCCGTCTCCGTCAGTGATAGTCACCGTGCCCGCAACCGGCGGGATTAGTCCGGCGATTGTCTTCAGCAGCGTGGTCTTTCCGCTTCCCGACGGCGCCGTGATCTCCCGGTAGTCGCCAAAGGTGACCTCGAAGTTTTGCATCGGCAGTTGAGCTGGCTGGGCAGCGGGCTCTTCCGCAGTATTCGAACTGTTGTCGTCGGGGTAGCCCACGATTAAGTCTTGAACCTGCAGAGTTGGCCGAACTGTCAGGTGGTTCTGAGCGAGCGGGGACGTGTGGATTGGCGCTGTGGGGACTGGGGCTGAGCGCATGGCATCCGCTTCCCCTGATTCACTCGCACTTGACGCGAGCGTCAGCAAGGCTTCCCTCGATTGCGCCAGTGTTTGCGCAGCAGCTGGCAGCGGACCAACCGACTCAAAAGCCGCCAGCGGCACCAGAACCAGAACCGTCAGCCACTCGGGAGAGTGCAGCAAACCGCCGCCAGCGCCCCCGGCCGAATCCGTCACTAACCACGACGCTACGACCACGGTCAGGACAGCGGTCAACACGCTAGCCGCGGTGCTCAGTGCGGAGGCGCGGGCATTTGCTCGACCTGCGGCGTCATCGATGGCCGCAACCGTTTTGCTGGAGGATGACGCGGCAGAGACTGCCTCATCCAACTGGCCGTGGATACGCAGGCCGGCGGCGTCGGAAAGCAGCGCTTCGACGGCAGCGGCATGCGACTGAAGCGCGGCCGCGCGACGCTGACTTGAGCGCGCAGTGGTGCGATACGTCAGGTAAGGAGCAACACCGCCGGCCAGAAGCAGTCCCACCGCCAGGAGAACCGCAGCGGCAGGCGAGAGTAGAGCCACAAAAATGACGGCGATGAGAGAGGTCATCAGCGCCACCAATGCGGGCACTATTGATCGCACGACGGCATCGGCAAGTGCGTCAATATTCGCCCCAAGCGCTGTGACAATATCGGAACGCTCACGCAGCGCCAGCGTACGGTCGGCCACGAAATGCTCCCATAGCTTCACGCGCGAGCGCTCGGCGGTGCGCAACGCCACATCGTGGGAGACCAACCGGTCGAGGTATCGAAACGCAGCTCGCGAAATACCCAGCGCGCGCACAGACGTCACCGCCAAGGTGATGTCCATCAGCGGTGGCATCTGCCAAGAACGCGTAATCAGCCACGCCGACACCACGGTCAGACTCAGCGCGGACAGCAGCGTGATGATGCCCGCCAACACCGGCCACACCAGGTCGCGGGGTTTCACCAGGCGACGAAGCGCTTGCAGAGTAGTCATCGCGACTGCACCTCCACCACGCCGTCGGCGGCCGCAATCAACAGCGGATCATGGCTGGTGGCAATCACTGTGGCTCCGCGCCGGGCACGTGCGTGCAGGAGCCTAATCACGGACTGCGCACTGTCGGCATCCAGGTGAGCTGTCGGTTCATCGAGGAGGACGAGGTCGCGGGTGTCGTCGGCAAGCTCGCGCCGAAGCGCCTCCCGCTGACGTTGCCCGAGCGAGCGCCGCGAATTGTCTCCCACCGTCGCTGCGTCCAACACTGGGCGCTGGGGCAGCCACGCGATGCGCCGCAGCAGATCCTGGTCACGGAGAATGCGCTGGCCGTCGCGAATAGTTACGGAGCCTTCCAACCCCTCGTGCACGATGCCGGCGACCGCAAGCAGCGCTGTCGTCTTGCCCACGCCGTTCGGCCCCGCCAGCACCGTCACTGTGCCTGGCTGCGCGATGGCGCTTAATTCACTTGGCCGCACGCCGTCTCGCCCCGGCGCGGAAAGGCGTTCGAACACGACCGTGGGGGCGCTGTGGACACTGCTTGACGACGTTCCTTCGGCCACCTCTTCCACAGTTTCAGAGGTGGTGTCTGTGGAGTTTGGAGTCTGGCCAGCGTCCTTGTCTAACAGTTCCGTGACTTCGGTGGCAGCGACCACACCGTCCTGGGCGGCGTGGAATTTCTGGCCAACCTGGCGCACCGGGCCATAGATTTCTGGGGCGATGATGAGCACTGCCAGGCCGGTTGCCAGCGTCATGTGGCCTCCCAGAAGTCGGAAACCGATGCCGACGGCGATGAGGGCGATTGACAGGGTGGTGAGGAATTCCAGGACCGACGCGGATAGGAAAGCGATGCGCAGGACCTCCATGGTGGATTTCCGGTGGCGGGTCGACAGGCGCTTGATTTCCTCGCTGGGGGTGTCGGCCATGTTGTGCGCTTTGAGCGTTGGCAGGCCGATGACCAGGTCGAGAATCTGACCACGCACCGTGCCGATGTCGGCCAGACGGCGTTCTGTGCGGCCCTCAGTGAGGCGACCTACCAGCCACATGAACAGTGGAATGAGTGGCAGCGTGACAACCGCGATGGCAACCGATGGGAGGTCCAACCATGCGACTGCGACCAGTGCCATCGGGGTAGCCAGCGCTGCGGCCACCAGTGCGGGGAGGAATTCCGCCACGTAGACGGCCACACCATCGAGCCCGACCGAAAGCAATGCGCGCCAGTGCGCGGTGTCGACAGTGCGAGGATCGCGCAGAGCCAGGGCTCGCAGTGCCCGGCTGCGCAGGTCTGTGGCCACGCGTGCACCCGCAGATTGGCCGAAACGCACGAGCGCGTAGGAGCAGGCCACCCGAACGAGTACAGCGGCCGTGGCTATCAGCGCGAATAATGTCCAATTAGGAGTTGCCTCACCCAGAACCTGCGCCGTAATAGTGCCGATTGCCAGCCCCAACGCGATTGTGGCACCTGTGCTCGCGGCGGTCAGTGCGCCCGCGAAAATGACCCAACGCCAGGCTGGGGCCGACAGCTTGAATAGTTTCGGATCGACAGGTGCCACTTTTTAGAAACTAACCTCCAACGGACGGTCTACTGCGAGACCTTACGTTCAGCCATCAACCGCTTGCGGAATACCCAGTATGTCCACGCCTGGTAGGCAATCACCAGTGGGGTAATCACCAGCGCGGTCCAGGTCATGATTTTCAGCGTGTAAGGGTTAGAGGCGGAATTCCAGATATCGAGGGAAACGCCGTCGGCAAGCGTCGTCGGCATCAGATACGGGTACATGGCGCCGAAGACAACGGTGGTGACGGCGACTACGGTGACCGCGGTTGCGGAAAAAGCGATGCCATCGCGGTTGCCTACGGTTGCGGAGATGGCAATGACCAACCCCGCGACGGCGATGACGACAACAGCCCACAGCCAGGTCTTTCCGTAGCCCAGCTGTGTCCAGATGAGGAACACGCCGCCAAATATCAGCGCCGACAGTGCCGGAATTCGAGCGGCGTTGCCGACCTCGTCGCGTAGCTTGCCGGCGGTCTTCAGCCGCAGGAACGTAACTGCGTGAAGAGCGAACACAGCCGCAAACGCAATCCCGCCGACCAGGGCGTACGGGTTCAGCAACCCGAGCAGGGTACTAAAGCCGGAGTCCAAGTTCTTGTCGGCATTCAGCGGGACACCACGCACCAGGTTCGCGACCGCTACGCCCCACAGAATCGGCGGCAACCAGGAGCCGAAGATGATTGCGCGGTCGCACCAGGCGCGCCAGCGCTCATCGTTGACTTTGAAGCGCCATTCCAGCCCGACAATACGGACAATCAACGCCACCAGAATCAGGAAGAGCGGCAGGTAGAAGCCGGAAAACATGGACGCATACCATTCCGGAAATGCCGCGAAGAGCGCGCCGCCAGCGGTAATTAGCCACACTTCGTTGCCGTCCCATACCGGCCCGATAGTTCCGAGCATCGCTTTACGACGCGGTTCATCGCGGCCAACGAACGGCAGCAGCATTCCGACGCCGAAGTCAAAGCCCTCGAGCAGGAAGTAGCCAGCGAAGAGGAACGCGATCAGGATAAACCACAAAACGGGAAGATCTAATCCGAACATGTCAGAGATACATCCTTATCTACTTTGTGTCCTCAGTCGCGGAGACTTCGGAGTCGGGGCTGGCAGCGGACTGGGCATGGACCTTGTTGAATCGAACCGGAGACGAGATGATCGCGCCCAGATCGGTAGCGATTGGGGACGATGGGCCAGCGTGCTCGGGGTCATTGCCGATGGCGTTGATTGCCTCAGCGGATTCGGTCGGAGGTCCGGCAATAACTGCGCGGCGAATCAACCAGAACCACACCACTGCCAAAATCAGGTAGAGCAGGGTAAAGCCCACCAGGGTGATAATCACCGTGGCCGGTGCGTGGTCGGACACACCCATATCGACGGTCATGCGAATCAGCTCGGTGCGCGGGTCGCCCGCGTGATCCGGGTTCGGGTGCACAATCCAGGGCTGACGGCCCATCTCCGTAAAGATCCAGCCAGCGCTGCTGGCCAAGAACGGGAACGGAATCGCGAGGATACTGCAAGCGGCGAAAATGCGGGCTCGCTTGCCCGTCGGCACGCGCCCCTTGCGAGTAAATAGCCAAGCGAAAAACGCGATAGCCAGAGAACCGACCATGAGCCCAATCATGGCGCGGAAAGACCAGTATGTGACGAACAGATTCGGAGAGTAATTGCCTGGGCCGAAGACCGCCTCAGCTTTTTCTTGCAGGTCCTGCACGCCCTGGAGCGTGACGCCACTGAACTTGCCCTCGGCCAGGAAAGGCAGCACCCATGGCACCTCGATGAGATGCAGCACCGAGTCGCAATTGTTGTGCGTACCGACGGTCAGAATCGAGAACATTGGATCTGTCTGCGTGTGGCACAGGGACTCGGCCGATGCCATCTTCATCGGCTGCTGCTCGAACATAAGCTTGGCCTGGATATCGCCGGTGATAAACACCGCCAGCGAGCTGAGCACAGTTGTCCAGAGCCCGACCTTCATGGACTTGTGAAACGTCCGTTCGTGAACAGTATTGCTCTGGCCACCGCGGCGGCTCTGAACCAGCCACCAGCCACTGACGCCGACAACGAGCGTGCCGGCGGTAAGGAAAGAGCTGGCCACGGCATGCGGGAAAGCTGCCAAGGCAGTGGAGTTGGTCAACAGTGCGCCAAAGTCTGTAAGCTCTGCGCGGCCGGTTTCCGGGTTGTAGACCGCGCCTACAGGATGCTGCATGAACGAATTGGCGACGATGATGAAATACGCCGAGATATTCACCGCAATAGCGACAATCCAAATCGAGAGCGTGTGCATCCAGGTGGGGATACGCCCCCAGCCGAAAATCCATAGGCCCAGGAAGGTGGATTCCAGGAAGAACGCGATGAGTCCTTCAAGAGCCAGCGGGCCGCCGAAGACATCACCGATCATGCGGGAGTACTCCGACCAGTTCATACCGAACTGGAATTCCTGGACGATACCCGTGGCTACGCCCATGGCGAAGTTAATAATGAAGATGGTGCCGAAAAATCGTGTCGCTCGGTACCAGAGGTCATTTTTCGTCGTGGCCCACAGTGTCTGCATGAGCGCGACGAGCGGAGCTAGACCAATTGTCAGCGGGACAAAAATGAAGTGGTAGACGGTGGTTATGCCAAATTGCCAACGAGATATATCGACGACATCCATGTTTCCTCGACTGAAAAAGTAGACATAAACGATGCGTGTACTCCGACGGATTTGTCGAAGCCTGCATCAAGTGTCCGCAGTATTCCTGCTTATTAATTCAGTCGGACAGGAGGGGTAAAAAGTTCCGGGGCGTGAACTTATCGACTCTCGAGGGGGCAATTATCAAAAATCGGCGCGCTATTGCTAGGCTATTTTGTTGCGCGGGCCTTTAGCTCAGCTGGTAGAGCTACGGACTTTTAATCCGCAGGTCGCGGGTTCGAGCCCCGCAGGGCCCACAAGCACGAAAAACCCCAGGTCATCAACGGCCTGGGGTTTTGTCGTATCTTGCCTGTATTTTTCCTTCTGCGGCACCTACTTCTCCCGCTTGTGGTAGCCCATCCGTGGCTTGAAGCCCGCCGGGTGCTTGAGCTGCGCCACTGCATCGGCGACTATCAGGCGGAAGCGTGGCTTCATCGGTGGCATCTGTGAGATCTGGAACCATCCGACATCAGTGGATTCATCATCAGCGACATAGGGGACGTCGTCGCCAACAACACTGCAGCGCATGGAGATATCCAGATATGAGGCAACATCGCCGTTGAGGTGTTCGATAGGGCCAACGGCGCCAGTGCCAAGCAGGGCCTCAACTGTGACATCGAGTCCCGTTTCTTCCTTTACCTCTCGCACGGCGGCGTCGTGAGGCTGCTCGTCCGGGTCGATAATTCCGGTGACTGGGGTCCATTCACCATTATCGGAGCGACGAACCAGCAAGACCTCGGGCAAGGCGTACATCGGTGCATTCGGCGGAACATCGCGAATGACGATAGCCGTGACACCGGGGAGCCAGAGCGGAGCGTGGCCCACTTTTTCGCGGAGCTGAACAATGAAATCCGGAATTGCCATAGTTGCGAGCTTATCTGAGTACTAGTAGCGTCCGCGGAAATAGTAAGAAACTCCAGTTCAACCGTGGATTTTGGGAAAAGGGTACTTATCCTCTATAGTTCTTTACGTTGCCAAGAGCGCGCGCAATTGCAATGTTCATACACTGCAGATGTACGCGGAATATGCCATTGAGTGGCCAACTCTTTGCAGCGTTAAGTCGGGCTCCCATCGTCTAGAGGCCTAGGACTCCGCCCTTTCACGGCGGCAACACGGGTTCGAATCCCGTTGGGAGTACCACTAAAAATCATGATGGCCCTGTGGCGCAGTTGGTTAGCGCGCCGCCCTGTCACGGCGGAGGTCGCGGGTTCAAGTCCCGTCAGGGTCGCAATTCTAAACGCCAGTTCCGGTTGGAGCTGGCGTTTTTTGCTTTTGGTTAGTGGTGCGCTGGGCGTCGGCGTGGGTAATGGACAAAAAGTGTGTCTGATTCTCAAGATGGTGACTGGTGAGAAGCCAAAAACTACGGGCTGCAAATGTGAAACTGTATGAGTTTATGACACTTTCAGGCCATTTTTCGGGCTATTTTTGTCATAAACGTAGTCAGTAACTTGCATCGCCCCAACGCCGCCAGTCATAAACGTAGTCAGTAACTCGCATCGGTGTCACTGGGGGAGAGGGGGGCTTTACCCGGGTTTGGTGGGGAGAGCTTTTGCCACAGTCTAGGATGCCCCGAGACCCGGGGCTGGATGTCAGTTTTCAACTTAAAATATCTGCCATGAACTGGCGATTTGCTTATGTTCAGCGCTGTTCTGTAGAGTAACAACTCGTGCACAGCGCTGGTAATCCAGAAAGTTGAGCACGGCATTTAAGGCCCTGTGGCGCAGTTGGTTAGCGCGCCGCCCTGTCACGGCGGAGGTCGCGGGTTCAAGTCCCGTCAGGGTCGCCACTTGATTAAATTCAAGTCTGGCCAGATAGCTCAGTCGGTAGAGCGTCCGCCTGAAAAGTGGAAGGTCAGCGGTTCGATCCCGCTTCTGGCCACAATTAATCCCCAGTCCGGAAACGGGCTGGGGATTCTTTGTTTTACCAGGTGTTTGTCGCGGGGATCGTCGTAAAGCACAGTGCATCGAGCCGTGCGAAAGCCTTAAAGTGGGGGAAATTAAACCGCGTACACACCCTAGCGGATAGGATGTTGTGCATGAGTAAGGAATTCGCCTCAGCAGGAACGCTGTCCCACGATAAGACGCTGCCGTGGGTCGTGCGCATCTTCGTCTACACGGATGCTGAGGGCAGCCAATCGGCTGCTGAGAAGGTTCGTGGGGTGCTCGCGGAACTGATTCCGGATCAGGAAGTCAACGTCTACGAGGATGTCATGCCCGATGTGGGGCGCACCTCTTCGCTCGCTGATTTGTGGGCGGAGGCCAACCCGGGCATGGATCCGGGGGATCGGAAGCGTTACCGCATCAGTGTGGTGGCTCCGGGGCTGTCTCACTGCGAAATGGCGGATCTGGCAGGCCCGCTCGCTGAGGCCGTCAGCCCGGGGTGGGCAGAGGGGGAGGCTGCGACTAAGGTCGCGAAGGGCGATGTCCCGTGCCGTGTCGCTGTCGGGCGTGCCGACGAGCACCCGGGCGAACCCCCGCTAGTGCAGAACTAGCCGGGATTCGGAATTAATCCGAAGCGAGAGCTGTTATCTGGGTTACATCCTAAGAGTCGTTTGCAATGACGACGCTTCACAACCATGAGAGGGAAGTGATTCCGAAAATGGCACACACTATTTCGCATGATGAGGCCGGTCAGCGCTACGTTCTCACCGTGGAGGGAGAAGAGGCCGGCTTTGCCGCTTACACCCCGGTGGAAGGTGCCCTGGACTTTGACCACACGGTTGTAGATGGCAAGTTCCGTGGACAAGGCCTGTCCAAGCCGCTTATCGCAGGCGCGTTGGATGATGTTCGGAAGAACAACCGAAAGATTCGCACCAGCTGCTCCGCTGTTGCCAACTTCGTGGAGAAAAACCCGGAATACCAGGATCTACTGGCTGACTAGTCGCTGAAGGGCAAAGAACGCACAAAGCAGCCGGCCGGCTGCTCACGATAGGAAGAGCGGGTTAAGTAGCAAAAAGTGTGTCTGACTT
>NZ_KV796541.1:0-609 GCF_001809225.1 Corynebacterium sp. HMSC077G07
GGTAGGGTCAGGCGGTCATTGCATCATGGATAACACCAGAGATTACCTCCCGGGGAGTTAACCCGTCGAGCACTACCCGCGGCCGGTTATTCAGCAATGCTTCCGCCTCGGCGACCTCTTGGTCGGTGACATCGGTAAAGTTGGTGCCTTTGGGGAAATAAAACCGGATATCCCGATTCATCCGCTCATTGCTACCTCGCTGCCACGGCGAATGCGGATCGGCGAAAAACACCTGGATATTCTCCGCGACAGAAAACTCCGTGTGTTTGGCAAACTCCACTCCCTGATCCCAGGTCAACGTCGAAATCGTGGTGTCCATCGACTCTTTGAGCCGACGAATCATCCGTACCATCACCTCATTGACACTGGCGGCAGTATGGTCAGTGCCGAGTCTGCCGAGCAGCACAAACCTGCTGCGGCGCTCCACCAACGTCGCTAAAGCACTGGTGCCATCTGCGCCAATAATCAAATCGCCTTCCCAATGACCGGGTACCGCACGATCATTGGCTTCGGCTGGGCGAAGTGAAATATTGGCATCATGAGTCCAGCGTTTTCCACGTGGCTTGGGCACCCCCGCGAGAAGCGAGCGGGGTTTACGCCCTGGCCGGG
>NZ_KV796542.1:0-377 GCF_001809225.1 Corynebacterium sp. HMSC077G07
GGCCACCGGCACCCAATCTCTAACCACCTTCGCCGCACACCATGGCGTAACCAGGCAAACCATGCACCACCGATTCCGATGGTGCTGGTGGATCATCCCCACACCCACCATCGACTCATTCCGCATCCATGACCAAATCTTCCTCGACGCGACCTATCTAAAGTCCGGATGCCTCCTGATCGCAGCCAGTAAAACCCACGTCATCAACTGGACCTGGGCCAGACACGAAACCACCGCCGCCTACACCGAACTCCTACGCCCCATTGCCGCACCACTAATCGCAGTCACAGACGGCGGACAAGGTGCCCAATCAGCCATCCACCACTGCTGGCCAACAACACGCATCCAACGCTGCCTCGTCCACGCCCAACGAACAG
>NZ_KV796543.1:0-94145 GCF_001809225.1 Corynebacterium sp. HMSC077G07
GCGGCCCACTTTTGTTTTACCCACAGGTAAACGGAATTAACTAAGCGTCGATCGGATCCTCGGTTTCCTCTTTTGGTGAATCCTCGTTGGCTCTCTGTGGCAGACTGTCTCTATGACTAATCAGACACCTAACTCCGATGTGGTTAACCTCGCTTCTTCTGAGGACGAGGCTCAAGACAACTTCACTCCCGTAACGACCGAAGAAGGTAAGCTACAACAGCTTATTGAATGGCTCGAAGAACACGTCTCGGCCTATTCCTACTTGAGCGAGGTTGTCCCCTTGGGTGCCTCTGAGGAAGACATTAAGAAGGCTCGTGCGTCAGTCAATGACCGCGGCGCTCGTATGCCAGACGCCATTATTCACGGTTCGATGATGGTCCTGGGGGCGGCTGTCAACCACTCTTCGCCATACCTTGCGTATGCCGACGGCAAGGTAGAGGTGACGGATACGACGGTGGGGGATAGTCCTAGCGTTCCGGTTCGGGTTTTTGTCCCGCAGGATCCAACCGGGTCTGTGGTAGTTGCTGCACACGGCGGCGCTTTCTGGATGGGTGACGGCAGTCTGCGTGAGAATTCCTTCGGCCCAAATATGGCTGCCCTGGCAGCCCGATCGGGCGCAATTGTTGTGGATGTGGATTACCGTCTCGCGCCAGAGCATAAAGTATCTGAGGCCGTCAATGACATCGCGCGGGTAGTCGCATCTGTTGCAGATGATTCGTTGCAGCTTCAAAAATTGGGTGCAATGCCCATCAGTGATCAGAACCCGATAGTTCTCTATGGTGTCTCTTCAGGCGGCCACAACGTTGTTTCTGCGGTGGACCAGATTAGTCAAGACACTCCGGTTGCTCTGTTGCTCGTTGCCCCGGCTCTAGACCTGCGTGGTGCTCCTGCGGTGTGGTTGCAGGCATTCTTCGGCACCTCTGATGATTCGGCAAAGGAAGTGTCACCGGGATTGCATGAGCCGTCGCGAAGCATGCGTGTCCACGTTCAGGCGGCCTCCCGCGATACTGTCGTTCGGCCAGCTACCGAGTACCTGAAGAAGGTTGAGGAGGCAGGGGGAGAGGCCTCTCAGGCGGTATTCTTGGCGACTCACCAGATTGCGGTTCCAAAGGTTCAGCGAGAACAGATTACGGACGCGGCGCGGTTCATTCTAGAGGCCACTCACACGGAACGTGAGCTGCCAGAGGATCCGGCAGGTGAATACGATAAGGAAGCGATCGACCGGCAGAACGAAGAGTCATGGGGCAAGAGCTAGTCAATCCGTTTCAGTTCCCAATGGCGCTCTCGCCGTGCATGTGAGCACCGCGGAGGGGGCGCTGCTAAGGGAAATCGGGGGCGGGTCTAGAACAGTTCAGTGCCAAAATGTCGGGGGCTAACAGCCCCCGGACTAGTTCAGCGGCAGGAGGTTGCGCTTCGTTGCGTGTACCTCTTCCACCCGGTCGATGTTGCGTTCGAGCACATTCCAATCGTTGACAGGAATATTGCGCTGGGCTTGGGCAATGATTGACTTGTCTGGAGTGGACCACGCGAGCGGCACTGGGGTGATCTCGTCGTAGAACTCGGTGCGGCTCTTGTGTGTACCGGCCACAGCAACAGCTGGCACCTTCGCGCCCACGCGGCGGGGGACACCGGAAATCGTGGTGACCGTACGTGTAGCCAGGGCCGGGACGGGCTCGCCATCGGAGGGGTTTTTACGCATGTCCACCAGGGTCATCAGCACCATGGTCCGCTCATCCACACGCGCAATCATGGCCGGAACCAGCGGGGATTCGTCGTAAAGCTCTTGCGGATCCTTAATTGCGCGTCGCACCTGGAAGGTAACGCCGACGTAGAGAGCCGCGAGGGCGAAAAGCACAACCGCGCTGCCGATAACAAACGGCGTGCGGTCGAAAACTATTAGAACCAGCACAGCGCCGACGAGCAGCAGAGCAGAGAAAATGCCGGAGGAGATGAGCAGTCGGCGGGCATCGCGGTAGTACTCGTTGTTGGCGTTGGTGTGCTCGCGGTTGACGGGGAAGTGAAAGTTCATGGCAGTCCTTTAGTTATCCAGTTTTCTAGGATTCCGAGCTAGCGGTGGAATCACCGGGCAGGGAGGGCCCGAGGTACTCATCAGCGTCGACGATTCGGTAGGCGTAGCCCTGTTCCGCCAGGAAACGCTGGCGGTGAGCTGCGTATTCGGTATCGAGCGTATCGCGAGTCACCACCGAGTAAAAGACGGCGCCACCACCATCGGACTTCGGGCGCAGGAGACGCCCCAGGCGCTGTGCCTCCTCCTGTCGGGAACCGAAGGTGCCGGAGATTTGCACGGCGACAGAGGCTTCGGGAAGGTCGATGGAAAAGTTCGCAACCTTGGAGACCACCAGCGTGTTGATCTCGCCGCGCCGGAACTTCCCAAAGAGCTCCTCGCGTTTGGCGTTGGACGTCTTTCCTTCGATGACGTCGACGCCGAGCTCTTCGCCGATCTCTTCGAGCTGATCCAGGTAGGCACCAATCACCAGAGCGGGTTCGCCCTCGTGTCGGGCAAGGATTTGCTTGACGACGGGAATCTTCGTCGGCGTCGTTGCGGCCAGACGATACCTGTCGGAGGCCTCAGCCGTGGCGTAGAGCATGCGCTCGGACTCGGTTGGGGTCACGCGGACCTCAACGCAGTCAGCCGGTGCGATCCAGCCCTGGGCTTCGATGTCCTTCCACGGGGCGTCGTAGCGCTTCGGGCCAATCAGGCTGAAGACATCGCCCTCGCGGCCATCTTCGCGCACCAGGGTAGCGGTGAGCCCCAGTCGACGGCGCGACTGCAGATCCGCGCTCATTCGGAATACAGGAGCGGGCAGGAGGTGGACCTCGTCATAGATGATGAGGCCCCAGTCGCGGGAATCGAATAACTCGAGTGCGCGGTATTCTCCCTTAGTCTTGCGCGTGACCACTTGGTAGGTCGCAATGGTGACGGGGCGAATTTCCTTCTTTTCGCCGGAGTACTCGCCGATTTCGCCCTCGGTCAGCGAGGTGCGTCGCAGCAGCTCGTCGCGCCATTGCCTGCCGGCGACGGTGTTGGTGACCAGAATCAACGTGGTGCGCTGCGCGTCTACCATGGCCGCTGCACCGACGATTGTCTTGCCTGCGCCACAGGGCAGCACCACGACGCCGGAGCCGCCTTCGCGGAAGGAATCAGCCGCCATGCGTTGGTAGTCGCGCAGTTCCCAGGTGTCGTGGCCTCCGGTGCCCTGATCCTGCCAAGCGATGGCGTGTGCCTCACCGTCGATGTATCCGGCGGTGTCATTGGCAGGCCAGCCGACCTTCAGCAGCTCCTGTTTGATTCGGCCTCGCTCGGAGGGGTGCACGGTCCAGGTGTCGGCATCGATTTGCTCACCGAGCATCGGACGAATCTTTTTGTGCTTGGTCACCTCGGCCAGTACCGCAGGGTCGTGTGAAACCAGAATAAGGCCGTGAGCTGGGTGCTTGGTCAGGCTCAGGCGACCGTAGCGGTCCATGGTCTCCGCGACGTCGATAAGCAGCGGCTGTGGGACGGGGAACTTGGAGAAGCGCTCGAGGACGTCGACCACCTGCTCCGCGTCGTGACCGGCGGCGCGGGCATTCCACAGCGCCAGCGGGGTGATGCGGTAGGTGTGCACATGTTCAGGAGCACGTTCGAGCTCCGCGAACGGTGCCAGCGCCGCGCGTGCCGCATCCGCCTCCGGATTATCGACCTCCAGCAGCACCGTCTTGTCCGATTGGACGATCAGCGGACCCGTACCGAAACCCATTATTTCCTCGCCTCGCAGACATTCGACCAAAAATAAGCTAAAGGTCAATTCTGCCACGATTACGCAGAAGATGCGGCACGGGCTCGAATCATCCCGAACCGCCACATTCGCTTCTGCATCGCTTTACGACGGTCCGCGCGCCCGCCGCCTAGTCGACAGGATGTACTTCGGTAATGCGATGCAGCAGGAAGCGCAGCACTTGGCTGGTGGCCGGGTCGATTGCATCGACCTGCCCACCGGAGACTGTGACTGGGCGCACGCGCTTGCGGCCGGGTTTGCCGTTGCGGTCAACGTAGCTCAAATACAGGTCGTCACCGTGGCGAGCCGCGCGCTGCAGGAGCTTGAATGCTTCGGTGCCGGAGGCGTAGTCGCTCGTGCCACCGGTGCTAGTGCTGGCACCGGCAGCTGTGCCCGTACCTGTCGTCGAATCCGCAGCCGAGTCAGAGACCCCAGCAGTGCTGCCACTGGCCGTAGCGCCACTGGAACTACCGGCGTGCTCAGCAGCACGGTTGCCATCGGCAATAGCCGTCAACGCCTGGCTGATGCGTTCCGGTTCGGGCATCGTTGTACGCGCAGTGGGCACCGGAGCTGGCGCCTCAATGCGGCAGGGAGCGAGACCGAGATCCAGCACCAAACCCTCTGCATCTTCGGCGATGATGGAAAAGCCCGCATTTCTAGCGGTCTCAATCACCTGGGCAAGCGGGGCCTGGCTAATTAGCACCGTTTCGGCAATCTTCCGCAACGCCAGGCTTTGTCCAGCTTGGTGACTCTGGAATGAGGCCAGCAGGGCCGGGTCGTCACAGCGGATAAACGAAGCTGCGGGGCCACCGCGGAGACGACCGTGGCGGCGGGCGACGTCGTCAAGCAAATAGGTAATGGACTGCGGCACCTCGCCGACGGCGTAGCGCGAAAGAAACTCCGAGATATCGGCGGCATTGATGCCGGCGTCGAGGGCATCGCGAAGGCTGTCTTCGGTCACGCGGTAGACGCTGGCGAGGCCGGGAGATTCCAGCTGCGCAATCGAACTGAGCATGCGTTCCATCTCCGGGGATGCGGGGCCCGGTACGACGATGGTGTTGTCCGCCTGAACCATCAGGTACGAGGCGTTCGGCGGCAAGAGGTTGTTACAGGCGGCACGCAGATCGTCGAAGGCCTCGGCGGTGCCGGATTCGATGAGCGCGACCGTGGCTTTGCCGACCTCGCTAAGGCCGACGGAAATTGTTTCCACGCCCGGGTCCCGCACGACGATGCCGAGGGCGACCAGCTCGTCGACCACGCCACTGAGCGTCTCGTCCGTGCACCTCGCGTTGGTAATCGGGTAGTAGTAGGCGGCGCATTCACGCAGGTCAGCCAGAGCAACGATGTCGTTGTCGCTTGCCGACGACGCCACCTGCGCACAGCAGGCCAGCACCATTTCCCGGATTGACGGTACCCCGGAGAGCCGAGCTTGTGGGGAGAGTAGAGCAATGCGCTTGCCTTCCTCATTGAGCTGGTCGACCCGCCAGGGAGCTGCGTCGCTAGTGCGAGTGCCGACCGTCAAACTCACCCACCGGTCAACCAGGTCGGCGTCGAGGAAGCCGTCGGCTGCCAGCGTGGGGGCGAAATAGTCACCACCGCTGTCGTGCAGTGGCAGCGGATGTGGAGTACCGACATGAACCAGGCCCGCTGCACTGAGATTAGCCACGCCGCGAGCCAACTCCGAGATGTCGACGCCGAGCTCCTCGATGAGACTGCGGGTTTCCCGCACTCCGATGACACCGTTTTTCAAGGTCGGCGCGGGGTCGGTTCCCAGCAAGTCCAGCAGGTCAGTCGCCTGTCGCAAAGTTTCCCAGGCAGTGGCGGCAGCACGGTCGTTACCGCTGGCGATCGCGTGGGTAGCGGGGGTTTCGGGGCGCAGGGGGACGTCGTCGTCGGCAAGCCCGACTCCACGCATAAGCGCGCGAACGGTGGCGGGCAGGCGGACGGTGCCCTCGTCGATGCGTTCGAGCAGGCCGGCGTTGATGAGCGCTGGGACCGGCAGTGAAGGGTCGGCATCCGGATGAGCGTCCTTTGTGACGCCGAGCCCTCCGGAGTTGGCGAGGGTATCCAGGAGACGCTGCTGCCTGTCTGTGACCTCGGTGAGTGCCGTGCGTAGCTGGCTGCGGCTGGGGCCATCGGGATTGGGCAGAAGATACCAGCCAGGTGGCAACGAGGTGGCGACCTCATCGCTGAGGCAGAAGTAGTCCTGCCAGGGCAGAGGCTTCTTGCGGGTGGACTTGCCGGTGAAGGTGCCGCGGGGGCCGGGACCGTTGCCCCAGATGAGTCCGTATTCGCGCAGGGTATCGAGGCTTGTCCGAATATGCGTGGCCGTGGGCCGTTGATTGGCGGGAACCTCTGCTCGAGAGAGTAAGTCGAGAATGTAGTCGATGAGGGCGTCCGCAGTGACGGGTTCGGCGTCAGCACCGAGGTCGGCGGCGGCCTCAATGCAGGCGAGCTCCAGTGCGGGCAGTCTGGTCAGCGCGCGGGAGACAGAAGCGCGGAGCTGGAGCCTTGCCGCTAGCACCTGGGAAGACTTCGGCGGTGGCGACAGCGCATCGGGGCGATTGCTGAGGATAGTGCCCACAAATTGGTCTGGTTGACCTGCCAACCAGTCGGAAAAGAGTGCAAAGGGGGTGGTGCTAGTCATGACAATCCCCACTTTAGTGAGATTTAAGGAGGGGAGAAGGTGACTGGGGAGAAAATTTTTGGGATAATCTCAGCATGGCTAACGTTGCAAAGAAATCCTATGTCGATCCCGGCTGGCCGAAGGACCTCGAGCCTGGTCAGCACGCTGTTACTGAACTGATTGCTCACCACGCTGGTGCAGATTCGCCTTTCGGCGACATTGAGTTCCCGGTTGATCCGGAGACTCTGGGTTACGTGCACCCGACCACGGTGATTAACAAGTAATCTTTTAGGTTCTTAGCAGAGCTACATCTGCTGGAGGCCCGCAGCCGTGACTGCTAGTTCAGTCATGGCTGCGGGTTTTCACATCTGTGGCCTCGGGGCGGGGGCTTGAGTAGGGGCGCTTGAAGTGGGGGCTTGAAGTGGGCGGGGGCTTATTCAAGCCCGTTTCCGGTTAATCCACCGGAATGGCCCCATGGATGCGGGCTGCAAATGTGAAACTGTGTAAGTTTATGACACTTTCAAGCCATTTTTCGGGCCATTTTTGTCATAAACGCAGTCACTAACTCGCGTTGGCACGCCGTTGCCAGCCATAAACGCAGACAGTAATTCACGCAGTCACTAACTCGCATTGGGTCGGCACCGCCAATCTGCGGAAGGCAAAAAGTAGCCCCGAGGGGATTACCCTCGGGGCTACTGTGATGAGCTGGCTAGCTCGAAAGTCTTAGATCAGACCCTGCAGCTTCGACAGGTCGAACGGAATGGCTGCGACCAGTTCCTGCGGGAGCTCAACCTCGCCGGTCAGTGCACGGAACTCAGCGATGAGTGCCTGAGCGTCGGACAGGCTGTCGACGTTGGACAGGCGGTCAGCGAACTGCTGAACCAGGTCGGTCTTGGAGTCGGAAGCAGCAGCTGCCGGAGCGGCCTGTGCGCGAACAGGAGCGGAGCCCTGGCTCGGGTGCGGACGATCGGTCGGGCCGGAGGAGAGACCCAGGCTTGCGGAGCAAGCCGGCCATGCGCCCCAACCCTGCTGAGCCAGGACCTTCTCAGCAACGTAGATCTGCTGCTCGCGGGAAGCCTGATCAGCGGTCGAAGCGAACTCGTTACCACCGAAAGCGTTCCAGGTGCTTGCGGAGAACTGCAGACCGCCGTAGTAGCCGTTTCCGGTGTTGATGTGCCAGTTGCCACCGGACTCACACTGTGCCAGGCGGTCCCAGTCGGAGTCCGGAGCTGCAGAAGCGGTCGGTGCGAAGATAGCGGCACCGGCACCGAGGATTGCGCCGGTCAGTGCAACCTTTGCCGAAGTGGAAGCGAAGGTGTTGGTCTTAGCTGCGTGGCGAGCCATATGAAAATTTCCTTTTCGTCGATTTTCTTTGTGGCGCCAGTGGGGCTAATGCAACCCCATCTCACTCTTATGGAAAGTTCTTCACGTTGTTGATAACGGGCCGATGTCATCGCACTGGAGTGAGATGAAGGCGATCTATGCGACTTCGTCCGTTAAACGCGTCGATTGCACACCGTAGCGGTTGATAACGAAATAGTCACGCGAATCGCCGGATTCTTAATTTTGAGCGCAGGTGGGAAATATACATAAAAGTAGGTGAAACTGCAGGTAAAAGACGTGACTGTTATTGGTGTTGTGTAAGTTAAAACTTCAAAATGTGATAAAGCTCACGTTATCGTCTTGTTATTTTTCCGGTTTTGGCGCGCCGCATGCACTGAGAAGGATGGCCATAAGAGATAGCCATAAAGAACCAACGCTGGCAGTTAGTTGCCGTCTCGGTGCGTCAATCCGCGAGAGTGCTCGCTTCACACAGATCCGTCTTCCCTTTATGTCCCCATCTATGGGTATAATTGAGTTCTTTAGGTAATCGGAGGTGACGTGCACATGCACGCCGCTACCGCTGCCGCCACTTCGCACTAGTAAGCAGTAATAAATAATGTGTTCCCGGTTGGAGTGCGTCCTGTTTTGGTCGCACCTTAATTAAAGGAACACCATTAAGACAGCACCCGGCCTGGCATATCCTCGCGGTCCTGTCTGGCCAAGCTCGCCCCGAGCGAGCCTCTAACTCTGGCCATTTGTGCGTGCGAGGACGGTGGCAAATGCGGAAGAATTGCATCTCCGATCCGAAGACCCCGAAGGGCAGTCACCGCTGCACAAGGGGAACGAGGTTGAGTGCCCCCAGTCACAGGGCACGGGAAGGTTAGGTGGAAAGTGCCCATCGGTAAGGTCAGGTGGTACGACAAGGATCGCGGTTTTGGCTTCGTTTCGAATCCGGACGGTGAAGATGTCTACATCGGCAGGAACGTGCTGCCGAAAGGCGTGGAAGAACTCGTAACTGGTCAGCGCCTGGAGTACGACTACGCTGACGGCCGCCCAGGCCCGCAGGCTCTCCGGATCAAGGTGCTCGACGAGGGACCGCGCGGTGCCCGTCACCGCCGTGGCGGGGCAGGTGGGGGCGCAGGAGCCCGTCGTCAAGCAAAGAAGCACAGCCCCAGCGATCTCAACGGCATGATTTCGGACATGATTTCCATGCTGGAGTCGACGGTGCAGCGTGACCTGCGCGCCGGGCGTTACCCGGAGCGTAAGGACGGCCACCAGATGGCTGAAGTCCTGCGTGCGGTCGCGCGCGAGCTGGACTCGTAAGTCGGTAGAAGATGTGAAAAACGCCCGCTCACGAAGGTGGATAACCTCAGTGAGCGGGTGTTTTGCTGTGCTTTACGACTGTTCGTTGACGATCGACCAAGTAATACCGTAGGTGGTCTCTTCACCCTCGGAGTTCTTTCCGATGAGCGCGGTGGAAACCTCCACGACCCCGAGTGGGGTGCGTTTGCCGGCAACAGCTGCGGAGCCGGCGATGGTCTCGGTCGTGGCTTCGCCCGGATCCTTGCGAGAGGTGGAGTTGACCGCATCGTCGGAGAAGAAACGCTGCAGAGTCCAAGAGTTAGAGCCAACAGTGGAGCCGACGTTAACCTCAGCTGTCTCCTGCTCGCCCAGGGAGATCTTGGCGGCGTTGGCCTCAGTCGTGGTGCAGGCATTCTTCTCAAAGAGGTCGCAGACACGGTAGGGAAGAACCTCTGTGGTTTCGCCGTCCTGAATGACCTCGATGGACAGCGCGTGCGGGTCGTCGATTGCCTGGTTGGTCCACTTATTGACGGCAAGGACAATGCCGGTGACGACAAGACCCACCACGACAATAGCGCCGACAACCATGAACGCCTTACTATTCTGTTGCCAGCGGCGCCTACTCGATCCCATCAACTCTCACTTCCCGACATTCGTAACGGAATTGAAGCTACGTTCAGTCACACTAGCCGTTCTCGGGCTAGATACTGCTATTCACTCACGGTAACACGGTAGGCCGTGGGCCATTTCTTCCCTGTGAGCAGGAACTGGCGGGGGCCATTGGGGGAGGTAGAGGAAGAATCCGGCAATAGAGCAATGCCGTTGAGCACATCAATACTGTTTTGCTCTGCCGGGGAGAGCTGCGCGTACAAGTCGCGGAAGAGCTCGGTGGCATCGACGATGCCTGTGACCTTTCCGTCTTCCGGGTTGATGCGGTAGATGAATGGACTCTGCCAGACGTTGGCCCAAATCTCGCGGTGCGATTGCGGGGAGTTTGGTCCGTCCGCGTTGCTCTGGTTGTTTGAATCGCTCGTGTCCGCTGGTGCTTCGTCCGGAGCTGCGTCCGGGGCTATGTCGGTGTCGACAGTGACGCACTCGAGTTCGTTGAGCCACGTTGTCTCTGTACCTGCTGCAGTGACGGGCAGTTGACGCTGGGAAGAGAGGTCATCGGGGGCGCGGAAAGTGAGGGTGCCACTGCCGTCGGAGGTCACGATGGTGTCCTCGAAGGAGCACGCGCCCCAGCCTTCGGTGTCGAAGGGAACCTCGCGACGCTGCTTGAGAGTAGCCGCGTCGCGTTCAATGGCGCGTCCTTCCTTCCACGTCAGCTGCCACACGGTATCTCCATGACGGGTAATCCCCTCGCCGAAGAGTTCAGGCTGTAAATCTTCCACGTTGGTCGGCTCGGCTGCAGAGTTGTCGAGCCACTGCGGTAATCGGTAAATCTGGGACTCACCGTAGAGGCCGGTGCCCATCAACAAAGAACCATCGGGTTCGAACTCAAGGCCCTGGACAAAAGGCGCAGCGACATTCTTCTCCGTGGGAAGTGGTGGAGCCAAGACAGGATAGGACTGCTCGATGGCCAGTTTCAGTGTCGGAACGTCACCGAGCCCCGGCACCTTATCGGCACCGACCAGCTCGGAGGGATTAACCGATGCCGAAGTCGACCTTGGGGCGGTGCCGGAGTTCGAGTCCGCACTAGCTCCACTAGAAGGGGCCTCGCCTGAGGGATCGCCACCTGAACCAGTTTCAGCCGCACAGCCGGCCAATAGGGCGGCAGTTGCCACGGAGAGGATGGCAGCTCGGACCGTCGTAAAGCGTGATGAGTGGAAAGGGCGGGCGAGTTTTGCATCGCCCGACGGGAATCTGTCCATAGCTTCACTCTAGGATAGGAAACGTGACTGAAAATCGACGACGTTCCCGAAACAGCCGCCGACGGGGGAAGGTGATGAATCACCAGGCGGTCGACACTGCCCGTACCGCGATTGAAGAGCTCGGGGAGGGGCCTGCCGGCGCGCACACCGGTGTAAGTGTCGTAGGCGAGGGCGTTGCGGTGCATCGTTTTGCGGCTGACCTGCCCGGATACAGGGGCTGGGAGTGGCATGTGGTGGTCGCGTGCGCGCCGGGCACTCAACAGGCGACGGTCAGTGAAGTGGCTCTTGTCCCTGGCGAAACCGCGCTGCAGGCGCCTGAATGGGTGCCCTACGAGGAGCGGCTGCGCCCCGGTGACCTCGGTCCACGCGATTTGTTGCCGGCTGCAGTGGGAGATGAGCGACTCGACGGCGATGACTTGCAGACCCGCACCTTGTCGGCGCGTGGTGTGGAAGACACCGAGCAGCGTTGGGAAGAGGGCGATACCGGCCCCGAGAGTGACTTTGCTCGGGAAGCATTGCACCGTTGCCGAACCTGCGCCTTTATGGTCCCGCTGACCGGGCCGCTCGGTAAGAACTGGGGCGTGTGCGTTAACGAATGGACATTCGATGCCACGGCCGTAAGCTTTGACCACGGCTGCGGTGCTCACTCAGCTATCCCGGAAGTAACGGGGCAGGGTGCACCGGTGGCGGAACCCTACCAGGATTCCCACCTGTAGCTTTCCACCTAGGCAAACGCGATGACGAAGAAGGTGCAGTTTCGACGCCACCGTGGCCCCAGAGACTGCACCGTTACGGTTTTCGGCACAAAAATTCCGCTCTGACACGGATAAACACGTGACACGGATAGTAAAGAGACTCTAGAGAGGCATAAAAAATGGACAAAGGTACGTCCACCTCTGCAACATCCTCAGATGAGGCGAAGGACTCCAAGCCTGCACGGAAGGGGAGCCATCTTTCGGCAGTGGACCGCTATTTTCACATCACGGAGCGCGGTTCGACGACCGTGACCGAGATTCGCGGTGGCGTAGTGACCTTCTTCGCGATGGCCTACATCATTCTGCTCAACCCGCTGATCCTCGGCAATATCGAGGATGTCAACGGCAATAGCCTGGGGATACCACAGGTCGCTGCTGTCACCGCGCTCGCCGCGGGTGTCATGACCATTACTTTTGGTCTCTTTGCCAAGTACCCCTTCGGCATTGCGACGGGCCTGGGCATCAACACCCTGGTTGCCGTGACATTCGTTGCTAACGAGGGGCTGGCCTGGGAAGAAGCGATGGGCCTGGTCGTGCTGGACGGGGTGATTATCGTGCTGCTGGCGCTGACCGGATTCCGCACAGCTGTCTTCCACGCGATTCCGTCCGATATGAAGGCCGCGATGAGTGTGGGTATCGGCCTATTCATTGCCATGATTGGTCTGGTCGACGGTGGCCTGGTTCGCCGTATTCCCGATGCCGCTGACACGACTGTCCCGGTGCAGCTCGGCATCAATGGTCAGATTGCCTCGTGGCCGACCGCCGTGTTCGTCCTCGGGCTGATTATCTGCGGCATCATGGTTGTCCGCAATATTCCAGGTGGCCTGTTCATCGGCATCGTGCTGAATACCATCATTGCGCTCGCAGTCGAGGCCTTGACGGATGCGGGCCCCTCCTTCGCTGATGGCAAGCCAGTGCCGACCGGTTGGAATCTCGCGGTACCGACTCTGCCGGACCGCGTAGGCGGCATGCCGGACTTGTCCCTCGTTGGAGCTGTGGATCTTTTCGGATCCTTTGCCCGCGTCGGTGCCCTCAGCGCCACCATGCTGCTGTTTACCTTGGTCCTGGCGAACTTCTTCGATGCCATGGGCACGATGACTGGTCTGGGCAAGCAGGCCGCACTTGTCGATGAAGACGGTGTGCTGCCGGACATGAAGCGCGCACTGGTTGTCGAAGGCACCGGTGCCATTGTCGGTGGTGCAGTCAGCTCCTCGTCGAACACCGTCTTTGTGGACTCCGCAGCGGGCATCGCCGATGGTGCACGCACTGGCCTTGCCAACATTGTCACCGGCATCCTCTTTCTGGCAGCGATGTTTTTCACCCCGCTCTATGAAATCGTGCCCATCGAGGCTGCCGCGCCAGTGCTGGTCATCGTCGGTGCCATGATGATCGGGCAGATTACCGAGATTGATTTCACCCGTTTCGACATCGCACTGCCGGCATTTTTGACTATTGTCACCATGCCGTTTACCTACTCGATTGCAAATGGTATCGGCATCGGTTTCATCACCTTTGCTGCGATGGCTATCTTCTCGGGTCGTGCCAAGTCCGTACATCCGCTGATGTGGATTGTCTCCGGCCTGTTCATCATCTACTTCGCCGCCGATCCGTTCACCGCTCTGCTGGGCGGCTAAAGAGTTTCCATGAGTACCACCACATCCCTCGAACGCTTTGCGCCCATCGTCGTCGACGATCCCGCCGACAGCCGTCTCGATGACATCCGCAACCTCAACAAGTCCGATTCCCGCCCTGATTTGCCCGGTGGGAAGGGGCTGGTCATCGCCGAAGGCACGCTCATTGTGCCGCGGTTAGTGCGCTCACGCTTTCCGCTCCGCGCAGTCTTTGGTACTCGCCAGAAGCTCGCATCGCTTGCCGACGGACTGACCGCGAGCGAGGCCGCTATTGCGGAAACGGTGCCCTGGTTTGAACTCGACCGCGAGGTTCTGGCCGCAGCGGCCGGATTTGATCTTCACCGCGGCCTTCTGGCCACCGCTGACCGCGCGCCGGAGCTATCGGTGGACCAAGTTCTGAGCGGAGCCACCACCTTGGCCGTGATGGAGGGAGTCGGTGACCACGAGAACATCGGAGCCCTGTTCCGTAACGCGGCGGGCATGGGCGTGGATGGGGTCGTCTTCGGCGCGGCCTGCGCCGATCCGCTGTATCGCCGCAGCGTGCGCGTTTCCATGGGGCATGTGCTGACAGTCCCATTTGCGACTCTGCCCGGTACTACGACCACCTGGCAGCGAAGCCTGGACCAGCTCAAAGAGCAGGGCTTCCGCGTGGTGTCGATGACCCCTGCGGGCACGGTGGACCTGTGGGATGCCATGGACACGGACAAGGTCGCGATTCTCGTTGGCGCTGAGGGGCAGGGGCTTACCGAGCACGCGATGGCAGCCACCGATGTGCGTGCTCGCATTCCCATGTCACCGGGAACTGACAGCCTGAATGTGGCTACCTCCGCGGCGATCGCGTTCTACGAGCGACTGCGCGTTCAGTCGCAGCGCGCAGGGCGGTAGAAACTATTTCCCGAACTTGCCTCGCGCCCGCTGCCAGGTGCGGCCAGCGAAGTTCTTGGCCTTAGCCCCAAAGCGACTGAGCTCCTCCAGAAAGTCTCGGTTCGGCTCTGCGTTGTGAACTTCGTAGTCGTCGTAGGCGCGGTCAAGCTCTGCGCCAGACTCGGACGAACCCGGCTCACCCATTAGCCCGCGTGGACTACGAGACGTCGAATACGAAGCCCCGGGAGCCGCACGACGGCCATCCACCGCAAAACCACTAACAGGGATATCGGTAGCGGGCGAATGCGGGTCGAATCCGAGCCAGTCGGTGATGACGGCGTCGGCAAGCTCTGCCGGAACGAACGGCAAACCGACCCCCTCGCGTGGACGTGAACCCGTACCTTCGAAAGCATCGGGCAGCGGGCGGTGCTTGCCCGCCCAGAAGCTGCCCTCTGCGGGGCAGGGAAGACCGATGTCTTCCAGTGTGCGGTAGCGAGTAGCGGAGAAAGCACGCTTGAGCTCACCATCGTGCCAATGCGCAAAGGCACCGAAGCCCGTGGATTTATTCGACACACTCGCGTAGACGTCCGTGGCGGCAATCTCCTGGCGCAGACGAGGCGACAGCTTGGACAGCTGCGAGACATCATCGAGAACCGTCTGCAGTACGGCAACGCCCTCAAATCCACCGATGTAGTATTCACCGTCACCGGTTTCCGCCGAGCGGTTGAGCGGGAAATCACCAATCGGTGTTACCGGCAACGTCGAGTCATAGAGAGCTAGGAAACGACGCCCGAAACCGCGGTCATGCTGAACACCTGTCTCCAGGGTCGCAGCAGGGTCATTGGTGCTGATAAACCAAATCGTGACTACACCGCGGCGAATCGCGGAGAATTCGAAATCAGAAGCGTTGCCACTGGTCATGGAGCTCATTGTCGAGGGAAACTCCTACTTCTTCGGGCCGTTCGGACGTACGCCGAGTAGCACATCCTCCCACGACGGCATGACAGTCTTCTTCTTGCGCTTCGGCTGCTCCGCGTCCGGGTGCTGCAAGAACTCCGCCTCGTCAACATCGTCGTCGACGTCGCTTTGCGACGGAACATCCTGCTCCCCGTGGCCTCGCTGCGGCTCCGCCGAAGACTGCCATGCGGCTGGCATCTCAGAGGTATCCGCGGTATCAGCAGCTCGATTGGCCTGCGGAGCCAAGTCTCGGTTGCGGCGGGCAAAGTCGGGGTCAATCAGCTCTGCTGCCAGCTCATTGCGAGCAATGGTGAGTGCGGAAAGTCCCTCCGCCTGGTAACTCCACTCAGCTACGTTGGTGGTGTGGCCGACATTCCAAGTAACCGTCACAATCCACTGTCCACTCGGGTCGCGGTAGGCATCCCACGAGGCATCGGCGAGTTCCTGGCCACGAGCGGCAAAAGCGGTGGCGAGAATCTCCCACAGGGACAACTTGGCCGGGCCATCAATGCGACGTGGCTTCGACTGCTTGCCGAGCTCCGCAATACGTGCGCGCTCTGCAAGCACCGGGTAGGCGAAGGACTCAATCTTGCGCGGCTGCATGCCGCTGTACTCAATGAGCTCCTCCACCGTCTGACCGCTGCGAATGCGGTCCTGAATTTCGCGCGGCGACAAAACTACGCGAGGCTCTTCCAGAACAGGCTTCGGCGCCGTTGGAGTCTTCTTCGGTGCCCCGCCTGCCGTAGCGGAGTTGCCGGCCGCCTCGCTGCCTTCGGCCGCGTCGCCGCTTGCGGTGGTGGCTTCCGCTGTGCTGCCACTAGTGGAACTTCCGTCGGTGGAGCCCCTCTCTGCGGTAGCACTCTCCCCAGAGCTACCGCTGGCAGTGGCGGTGGCGGCGCTGGATCCGTCGGCAAGCGATGCGGAATCAGCTGCAGCAGGGGAACCGGCGGCATCGGCGAGCTCGAAGTGCTCGACCAGGAAAGTGCGCAGGTTCTCGTCGAGAGGCAGCGTGAAGCGAAGTCCCTCCTGCCGTTCCTGCTCGGTGATATCGGCGGGAACGAGAATCAGTGAATCGGTCACATCGCCGTCCAGAACGGGCTTCAGCTCCCTCATGCGAGAACCTCCTTGTTGGTCGACGTTATAAGTAATGCTCACTAATCATGGTAAACGACAAAACTCCCGCGTCACGGACAAATGGGGCAATGCCCTTGCGCGTGGCGCGGGAGTTATGCGGCTGAGGCCGGTATTTGGCTGTTACTTTGCAGCGTAGCCGTTGTCCAGAACCCAGTCGATAGCGCCAGTCAGACGACGGATGTCCTCCGGGTCGATGGCCGGGAACATACCGATGCGCAGCTGGTTGCGGCCCAGCTTGCGGTACGGCTCGATGTCGAGGATGCCGTTGGCGCGCAGAACCTTGGCAATCTGTGCGGCGTCGATGTTGTCCTCGAAGTCGATGGTGCCGACGACCAGCGAGCGCTTTGCAGCATCGGTGACGAACGGAGTTGCCTCCGCGCGGTTCTCAGCCCAGTTGTAGAGGTGGGAGGAGGACTCGGTGGTGCGGGCAACCATGCCGTCGAGGCCGCCGTTGGCGTTCATCCACTTGACCTGATCAGCCAGCATCAGCAAAGTGCCGACGGCCGGGGTGTTGTAGGTCTGGTTCTTGCGGGAGTTATCAACGGCAGTCTGCAGGTTCAGGAAAGCCGGGATGAAGCGGTCGGAAGAATTGATCTTCTCAATACGATCGATGGCAGCCGGGGACATTGCAGCCAACCAGATGCCGCCGTCAGAAGCGAAGCACTTCTGCGGGGAGAAGTAGTAGACGTCAGCCTGGGACATGTCGACCGGGAGGCCGCCGGCACCGGAGGTGGCATCGATAGCCACGAGCTGGCCCTCGGAGCCTGCCGGGCGGGTGACCGGAACCATGGTGCCGGTGGAGGTCTCGTTGTGAGCCCAACCAATAAGGTCAACGCCCTCTTCGCCAGCGACAACCTCAGGTGCGGAACCCGGCTCTGCTTCGATGATCTGCGGAGCGTCGAGCCACGGAGCCATCTTGGAGGCCTTGGCAAACTTGGAGGAGAACTCACCGTAAGTCAGGTGAGCGGACTTCTTCTCGATGAGCCCAAAGGTGGCAGCATCCCAGAAAGCGGTTGCGCCGCCGAGGGACAGGACAATCTCGTAGCCTTCCGGAAGCTGGAAGAGCTCAGCCAGACCCTCGCGAACCTCACCAACAACGTTCTTCACTGCCGGCTGACGGTGGGAGGTACCCATGATAGAGGTACCGCCGTCAACGATTGCCTGAATCTGTGCCGGGCGAACCTTCGACGGACCGCAACCAAAGCGGCCGTCGCCGGGCTGGAACTCTTCAGGGAGGACTGGGAATTGATCGCTCATATGAGGCGCAACCTTTCAAAGTGCATTCAAAGTGAAGCTTGATATACAGCCGTTGTCTTCAAACTCTAGCGGTAATCGGGGGTACTTATAGCAAAAGGGTGGGGTTCAATTGCCCCCGCTTCCGTACTTTGCATAACAAAACAGGGTGGATTGGCGTATTTGCAAAGTTTGCGAAGAATTTTTTCCAGTTTTGTTGGTGCTGAAAACTTGGCGGTGTGGGGCCTCGGGCGGGCGGCGAGGGGTGAATTATTGTGGATTTAGTCGATGTGTTTTCGGGCGTCGGCTCGATGGCTTTTGAACTTTTAAAGACATTGGCCGCTGAATGGGCTCCTGACCTCCTGATTAGTAAATGGGCAGTGACAACGTAATAAACCCGTTTTTTCCATTTGCATTTCGGGGTGAAGAGGGGTCAAGATTGGGTAAGCCCAGGCTGCCCGAATGGGGTAGAGGGTGTTGCACTGCTCACACTCTTTGATATTGTGTGTTCTAATCCACTGCAGGTGTCGGTTCTTTATGGTTACGACACGGTCGATGTGAACTAAGCAAACTTTTTTCACTGGGCAAGATGCAATGGAACGCAAATGTCGCGCATAATTGAATCATTGAAAACAATGCGACCCCGAAGGGGTGGCGTGGAGTTGGGAGGCAGCATGCTGTTTTCCGCTGTGCCTGCTTCCCCCGCACTCTGGAGTCGTTAAGAAGAATTTTTCTGTGAAAGGGAAGTTGTGGCTACTAAAGACGGCAAGGCTGTACTCCACTACCCGGGCGGCGAGTTCGAGATGGACATCGTCAAGGCAACCGAGGGTAACGACGGTATCGCACTGGGCAAGATGCTCCAGGAAACTGGACTGACCACCTTTGACCCGGGCTACACCGCCACCGGTTCTACCGAGTCCAAGATCACTTACATCGACGGCGGTAACGGCATCCTGCGCTACCGCGGTTACCCGATTGAGCAGCTGGCTGAGAAGGCTACCTTCAACGAGGTTTCCTACCTACTGATTCACGGCCACCTTCCGTCTGAGGAAGAGCTTGCGCAGTTCAACCACGACATTCGTCACCACACCCTGCTGGACGAGGACTTCCGTCGCGCATTCAGCATCTTCCCGCGTGGCGCACACCCGATGCAGACCCTGGCTTCCTCGGTCAACATCCTGGCTTCCTACTACCAGGACGAGCTGGATCCGCTGAACGAAGAGCAGCGCAACCTGGCTGCGGTTCGCCTGATGGCTAAGGTCCCGATGCTGGCTGCATACGCTTACCGCGCATCCAAGGGTGAGCCGTACATGTACCCGGACAACAACCTGAACGCTCGCGAGAACTTCCTGCGCATGATGTTCGGTTACCCGACCGCTGACTACGAGGTTGATCCGGTAGTGGTTGATGCTCTGGACAAGCTGCTCATCCTGCACGCTGACCACGAGCAGAACTGCTCCACCTCCACCGTCCGCATGGTCGCTTCCTCCGGCGCTTCCATGTTCGTCTCCATCGCTGCTGGTATCAACGCTCTGTCTGGCCCGCTGCACGGTGGCGCTAACCAGGCTGTTCTGGAGATGCTCGAGGACATCCAGCAGAACCACGGTGGCGACGCAACCGAGTTCATGAACCGCGTGAAGAACAAGGAGCCGGGCGTCCGCCTGATGGGCTTCGGTCACCGCGTCTACAAGTCCTACGACCCGCGTGCAGCTATCGCTAAGAAGACCGCTCACGAGGTGCTCCAGCACCTCGGCGGCGACGAGCTGCTGGATCTGGCTATGAAGCTGGAAGAGATTGCACTGGCTGATGACTACTTCGTCTCCCGCAAGCTCTACCCGAACGTTGACTTCTACACCGGTCTGATTTACCGCGCCATGGGCTTCCCGACGGACTTCTTCACCGTCCTGTTCGCCATCGGCCGCCTCCCGGGCTGGATCGCTCAGTTCAACGAGCAGGTCACTGACCCGGCATCGAAGATCAACCGCCCTCGCCAGATTTACACCGGCGAGACCGAGCGTGACTTCGTTCCGCGCGACCAGCGTTAAGGTTTTTAGCGATTACCGCGTAGGGGTTCCTCGCAGGTAACTCAGCATAGAAAAGTCCAGCGTTGAAAACGCGAAAAGGCGCGTACTAGCCTTCGAAAGGTTGGTACGCGCCTTTTATTTTTCCTAGAATTTTAAGAAGCCCCATTTGAGTTGGGTCCATTTAAGTTGGAATAATTGCCAGCTTTGATAAATGCCAACTGTGATAGGAGATTGTCTTGTCCAAGCCAGAACTCACTGCTAAGTCCGGTCCGGCTCCGACGGAACTCGTCATCAACGACCTCACTGTCGGTGACGGCAAGGAGGCCACCCCGGGTGCTCGCGTCGAGGTCCACTACGTGGGTGTTGACTACGAGACCGGTGAAGAGTTCGACTCTTCCTGGAACCGCGGCCAGTCCATCGAGTTCCCGCTGAACGGTCTGATTGCCGGTTGGCAGGAAGGCATTCCGGGCATGAAGGTCGGCGGTCGCCGCGAGCTGATTTGCCCGCCGGAGAAGGCTTACGGCCCGGCTGGTGCAGGACACTTCCTGTCTGGTAAGACCCTGGTCTTTGTCATCGACCTGTTGGACGTTAAGTAAAAGTCCGCATGCTAGCTCTGTTGGCCGGCTGAGCTTCGCTTCGCGGTTCCTGCCCATCCCTCCGTCGGCGGTTTGCAGGATTTCCGGCGAAGAAAGTGACTGCGTTTATGACACTTCAGGCGTGAAAAATTGCCCAAAAGTGTCATAAACTCAGTCACTTTCTTGCTTTCTGAGGTTGGGGTGGGGGCTGAAGGCCCAAACCAGCCCCAAACCAGCCCCACGCCAGTCCCACACCAGGCCCCAGCCCCCTTACTCGCCCAGCGCGAAGCGACGGTAGTGGTCGAAACGCTGCTCACGGCCAACGCGAGCCGGATTCTTCTCCAGCTCCCAGAGGGCGTGCTCGATAGCACTCAGAGCACGGCGGGGCAGTTCGGACGAATCCTCAGGTTCGGCCACAATCTCGTCGATAACCCCGGTCTTCAGCATGGCCTCGGCGCCAACGCCCTGCTCCTCCATCATTTCCGGGGCATGCTCGGTGTCTCGGTAGATAATCGCCGAAGCACCCTCCGGCGGCAACGGAGACATCCAGGCATCGTGCATTGCCAGCACGCGGTCAGAGGGCAGCATGGCCAGCGCACCGCCACCGCAGCCCTGGCCGAGAATGAGTGACACGGTCGGAACCTTCAAGTTCACCAGCGTGGTCAAGGTGCGGGCAATCTCGCCGGCCATGGCATTTTCCTCGGCGTCCTTGGTCAACTCAGCGCCTGGGGTGTCAATGACCGTGACCAGCGGAATGTTCAGGCTTTCCGCGATGCGCATCGCACGGCGGGCAAAACGCAGTGAGCCCGGCCCCATTGGATGCGTGCCCAGCGGCGGCTGGTTATGGCGATCCTGGGCGACCAGAATCACCGGCCGCTCACCAATCCGCGCCAGGCGAGCCCGAACCGACAGCGACTTGTGGCCATCGCCAGTGCCGGAAATCGGCACGGAGCAGTCGACAAGGGCATCGATAATGTCGCCGCCACCTGGACGAGAAGTATCGCGGGTGCGCAGGATAGCTTCCCAGGTATCGCGACCATCAATGGCTGCTACTGGCGGTGGGGTGGGTTCGCTGGGGTCTCCGTCGGCAAGCACGTCGATGGTGCGGCGGACAGCGCCGCGCAGACCTTCGAGCGGAATGATGCCGTCGATAATGCCCTGCTTGAACAGGTTCTCGGAGGTCTGAACGCCTTCGGGCATGGGTTCGCCGGTAGCCAGCTCGACGACGCGCGGGCCGAGGAAGCCGAGAAGTGCGCCGGGCTCTGCGAAGGTGAAGTGGCCTGCCGACCCCCACGACGCCATGACACCACCGGTGGTGGGATTGCGCAGGTACACCAGGAATGGCAAGTGAGAATCCTTGTGGCGCGCCACTGCGGTGGTAATAGAGATCATGAGCGCGAACGCCGCAGTGCCCTCCTGCATGCGAGTGCCGCCCGAGGTCGGGGAGAGCAACAGGGGCAGCTGCTCCGCAGTCGCGCGCTCGATGCTGCGAATAATACGACGAGCGGTTGCGGCGCCGATAGAACCGCCGAGGAAGCCGAACTCAGAACAGATGACGGCGACGCGCTTGCCGCCGACGGTGCCTTCACCGGTGATAACGGCCTCATCGAGACCGGTTTTCTCAGAGGCTCGGGACAGTGTGCCGCGGTAGGACTCGTCGATGTTGCCATGCTCGGGCGCGCCGTCCCAGGAGGTGAAACTTCCGTGGTCGAGGACGGTATCTATTACTTGTTGGGCGCTGATTCTAGCCATACCTCCACGGTAGTAAACAAGGGGTAAACCGGCTTAGTTGATGGTGGGCGGAAAGGGGTAGCGCTATTGTCGGAAAAAACGTGTCCGCACTACCGAGGAGTCGAACCAATGCCGATTACTGAGCGCCTCACCGAGCTGGCTGAACAGAGGCCAAACGTATGTGTCGTCGGTTCCATCAACGCAGACCTGACCGTCACCGTGAAGCGCCTGCCGCATGGTGGCGAGACTATCGAGGGCAGTCCTCTGCGCATTCTGCCGGGCGGTAAGTCGGCGAATCAGGCGGCGACGGCTGGAAGACTGGGCGCGGCCGTGGAACTGGTCGGCGCGGTCGGTTCGGATCCCAACGCACAGTTGCTGCGCGACGCGCTTACCGACGCTCACGTGGACATCTCTGCAGTTGAGACCGTCGACTCTGCCACTGGTACAGCCATGATTGTCGTTGATGATGCGGCGGAGAATTTCATTGTCATCTCCGCTGGCGCCAATGGTGAAGTCGATGCTGAGACGGTGCGCAGTCATGCGGACAAGATTCAGCGGGCGGGGTGCCTCGGTGTGTGTCTGGAGATTTGTGATGAGGCGGTCCTGGCCGCCGCGCAGATTGCCCACGATGCGGGTGTGCCGGTGGTGTTCAACCTGTCGCCGATTCGGGCGGTCAGTGAGGAGCTGCTCGAGCTGGTCGATGTCCTCATTGTCAACGAGCACGAACTCGCAGCCATCATCGGCTCCGAGCGCGCGGTCGCCGGTTGCGAGCACGGTCAGTGGGATGCGGTTGGGCGCGCGCTTGCCGACGAACACGGGATTTCCACGGCCATTGTCACACTTGGCGGGGAGGGGTCTGCGGTCTTGAGGACGTCGGAAAGCGAGGTGGCAGTCACTCGCATTCCGGCGCTGCCCATCGAGGTCGTGGATACCACGGGCTGCGGTGATGCGTACATGGGCACGGTCCTCACCGCGTTGGCCGCGGGCGATGATGTGGTGACGGCAGCTCGTCTTGCGGCGGTGGTCTCGGCTCATGCGGCGACAGGCGTGGGGGCACAGACCTCCTATGGCGAGACAGGAAAAATCGCGCAGTTTGCGGCGGACCATGGTCTATAAGGTGCGCTGAGCAAACTACGCGATTGACGAGTATTCGGTTTAGGTGACTGCGGCCGAAGGGGGCCACGCTCCTTTTTTGGGCAGGGCTGGGGCTAGCTCTTGGCCGTTAGGGCCTTCTTCCAGCTGACCGCGGCACCGGTGCGCAGGACATTGCGCGGGTAGATCCAGGCTGCGAGTGCGATGACTGCGGCTACTCCCACAACCATGATTAGCAGTGAGGCAACCAACTGGAGTGCGGAGAAATTGCCAACGGCATACTGCAACGGAGCGGTGGTGATGGAAACCGGCGGAATCCACGAGGCAATCTGCATGACGGTAGAGTCCAGCTTGCTCCAGCCAAACAGCGGAACATACATCGTAATCAGCGAGAACACCAGTACCGGCATCTGTGCGCCCTGGAAATCTTCCATACGGCTGACCAGTGATGCGGAGGCTGCATACAGCGCGGCGAAGAAGAAGTAACCGAGGATGAAGCACGGGACCAGCAGCCAGACTGCGGACCACGGGACATCGAAGCTCTCCGCCAATCCGGTAATCATGAGGGCAACTGCGGCGCTGGCGGTCAGCACACTCATCATGATGATGCCGGCCAGACCGGCGCCGAGGATCTTGCCGGCCAACAGGTGCGCCGGGCGGACTGTCGAGAGAATGATCTCGATGACACGGGAGGACTTCTCCTCGATGACGCTGGTGGCCACTGCGCCACCGAAGACGAGGATGGCGGTCATCATGACCATCACACCGATTAGCGTGATGAGCATCGCAGGCATCTTCTCGTCTTTTGCTTCATCCAGGGATTCCACCGACACGGCTGCGCTTTGAGTCTTGGAGAAAAACTCGCCGGGGTTGATTCCGTTTTCGCTGAGCAGCATGGCTTCGTTCTGTTTCTGCAGCGACTCCTGCAGCATTGGGGCTAGCCAGGATGGGGCGTCGTCGGCAAGCAGCTTCCACGAGCCCTCCTTGCCTTCTGCGGTGTCGGGGACGAGAGCGGCGTCGGCATCACCGTCGGTGACGGCAGCGCGAGCGGCCTTGTCGTCTGCCGCGGACGTAATCTCCAACGGTGACAGTGATGCCGTGGCAAATGCGCCGGCTGCGGCATCCGCACCTTCAGCATCTTTCATTTCGGCGGTGGCGTCGGCGAGAGAGTCCGCGAACGGCGCTTCTCCGACGACCGCGATCTTGACAGCGTCATTATCGGACTTGGAAGTCATGTAGTCGGCAACGAAGATACCGCCGACGACCGCCACTGCCATGATGATGAGCGTGATCAGCGAGCTCTTCTTCAGTAGATGCTCGCGGAGTTCGCGGACGAAAACGGTCTTGACGGCCGTTGAGGCGTTGTAAGTGTTGGTGCTCATTGCTGTACGGCCTCCTGGTAGAGCTCGGTAAGTGGAATTTGCAGAGGTCCGAACGAACGGACCGTTCCCGCTGCCATTGCGCTGTGCAGTAGCTTCTGGTCGGTGTCGGCTGGGGCGTCGGAATCGAGGTGAACGACGGTGGAGCCGTGGGCCTCGCGCTCCACGCTTGTTACGCCTTCGACAGAGGTCGCCCAATCCTGGGACGCGCTATCGAGCTTGACGACGAAAGCCCGTGGACCACGTGCTCGGAGCTCATCAACGGTGCCTTCCACGAGCATGCGGCCGTCGCGGATGATGCCGACGCGGTCACACATACGCTCAACGAGATCGAGCTGGTGGGAAGAGAACACAATCGGGGTGCCTCGGTCGGCGTACTCCTTGAGTACGGAGCTCATCACCTTGACCGCAACTGGGTCGAGGCCGGAGAAGGGCTCGTCGAGGACGAGTACCTCCGGGTCGTGGACGAGGGAGGCGGCCAGCTGCACTCGCTGCTGATTTCCGAGCGAGAGCGTGTCGACCTTGTCGTTGGCGCGCTCAGTGAGACCGAGGCGCGCCAACAAGTTGTCGGCGTTGGACTCCGCGCGCTTGGTGGGCACACCGTGCAAGCGAGCAAAGTAGATCAGCTGCTTGCGGACTTCAGCCTTCGGGTAGAGACCGCGTTCTTCTGGCATGTAGCCAATCGTGCGGCGCAGCGAGTCATTCATCGGGGTATTGCCGATGCGCACTTCGCCTTTATCGGTGGCCAGCACGCCGAGGGCAATGCGCATGGTGGTGGTCTTGCCGGCACCGTTAGAGCCGACGAAGCCGTAGATTTCTCCAGGGTGAACTTGGAAGCTCATGCCACGGAGAACCTGCAGGTCTCCGTAGGACTTCTCAAGCCCGTCAAGAATGAGGCTGTTCATGGTGATCCTTAGATTGAGGAGTGAAGGGCAGAGGAGGGATGTGAGTTTTTTGAGCCAGTGCTAGTCGTCCCGCAGGTTCCAGGCATAGACGACGGTGGGAAGCGAGGAAATGTAAAGGAAAGCGATAATTCCGAAGATTCCGAAGCTGTACGGAATGTAGTGTCCCCAGTCAGGCTGCGCGTTCAGAACATAGGTGCCCACCAGAACTAGAGCGAGGAAGGACACTAGGCCGAAGTAGATGAAGCAGCGATATGTCAGCCCCCGCAGGTTCAAAATTTGTTCTTGCTGGTACTCGTCCAGCAGTGAGGTGGGTGCACTGTCGACCATGTCGACTGTGATGTTGAGGCTGGTCCAGACGACAATCACAATGAGGGAAATCACTGGCCAGAGCAGAGAAAGCCAGCCCGGGAAAATATCGGTCAGAGTGCCGAGAAGCGCGATGCCACTAATCAGCATCAGCACAAGGCATACCTCGAATGCGATGACCAGCTTTCGCCGCGCCGCCTGGTTGCGCCATTTGGGCAGCCAGCTCGACATCTGCTCGACGCGCTTTGTGTACTTCGCTTCGCGCCGAGCTTCTAGCTTCTCGAAAAAGCTCGGTGTTGCGTTTTCAGTCCGAATAGTTGGCATCGTTAGCTTTCCTTTCGGTATAGGGCAGAGGACATGGGCTTGAATTCCTCGCGAGAGAACACCGCCTCAACGGGGAGATCGAACACCGCGCAGATACGAAATGCCAGATCCAGGCTGGGGTAGTGGTCACCTCGCTCCAACGCACCAATCGTTTGAGGATTGACCTCTACTTGTTTGGCTAGTTCGGCTCGGCTGAGTCCGTGTTCTGCCCGCAGCACTGAAATTCTGTTGAATATCTGTTCTTTGGGTTTAACCTTTGGGGACACACCCCAAAGTGTTGTATAAACGCAACGTTCCGTCAACCGTTTGCAACAAAATGAATGGCAATCACTTTTTTAAATCGCAGGTCAGCGGGGCAGAAAAAATCTAAAAAATTTTCAGTCCGTACACTCGGTTGGCATGACCACACTCGATCTGAAGTACGATGCAGCGACAACCGGAATTGTCAACGTGGAAATGGTTGATGGTAACGCCATCCCGATTCTGGGGTTCGGTACCTACAAGCTTGACGATGAGCAGGCGCGCGAATCCGTGCGCTACGCCCTGGAAATCGGCTACCGCCACATCGACACCGCATCGCTCTATCGCAATGAGCGAGGGGTTGGGCAGGGTATTGCTGATGCGGTCGCTGCGAACGTCGTAAAGCGTGAAGATATCTTCGTGACCACGAAGGTCTGGAACGATGCGCAGGGGTCGGCGGCGACGCGCGAGTCCGTGCGGGCATCTTTAGAACGGCTCAGCCTTGACTACGTTGACCTGGTGCTTGTGCACTGGCCGGTGGAGAAGCAGGGGACGTTTGGGCAGTGTTTCGATACGCTGCTGGAGCTCAATCGTGAGGGGCTGATTCGCTCGGTTGGTGTGGCGAACTTTTACCCAGAGGTGCTCGACCAGCTCTCGGAGACTCCGGTGGTCAACCAGATTGAGCTGCATCCGCAGTTCCCGCAGAATGAGCAGGTTGAAGACGATCGTCGTCGCGGTATTGTCACGCAGGCTTGGTCGCCGTTGGGGCGCGCGAAGTACTTTGAGGGCTCGCCGATTGCTGAAATCGCAGATCGCCTGGGTAAAACTCCCGCCCAAGTTGCTATCCGCTGGCACCTTCAGCGTGGCATCGTGGCCATCCCGAAGTCGGGCACGCCGTCGCGCATCAAGGAGAACTTTCAGGTCACCGACTTTGAGCTCACCGACGAGGACATGGAAACGATTGCGTCGATGGCGCGTGCCGACGGGCGCCTGAGTGGCGACCCGCGGGTATTCGGCAACGAATAAGCGAATTTAGATTTGCTTATAGCCCCATCACTATTGGTGTTTCGCGGGTAGCCTAAATGCTATGACGAACCCAGCATCTGAAATCCGCGTCGAAGCCGACGGCGCAATTGTCACTATCACCATCGACCGAGATCATAAGCGCAACTCCCTGACTGCCGACGTGTGTCGTGACATCGCCGATGCGGTGGAAGCTGCCGCTGAGGTTCCAGAGCAGCGCGTTATCCTGCTGCGCGGCGAAGGCCGCGCTTTCTGTGCGGGCGCCGACCTGAGTGGCCAGCACCATGAAGATTCCTTCCACGAACAGCTCCGTCGAATGCTGCGCACAATCGAGGCCAGCCGTCTGGTGGTTATAGCGGATGTGCAGGGGCCGGCTGTCGGCGCTGGGATGCAGCTGGCGATGGCGGCCGATTTGCGCGTCGTGGGTGAGCGCGGCTGGTTTATGATTCCGCCGGTCAAGCTCGGTATCGCTGTCGATGCCTGGACAATTCGCCGCGTACGCGTACTCGTCGGCGGTGCCCGCGCCCGCACTATTTTGTTGGCGGCCGAGCGCATGGATCAGGAAGCCGCCCGCGGTTGTGGTCTGGCTTCCTACCTTGGTGGTCCGGACAAGGCGGAGGAGGTAGCGCTTCGTATCGCCACCTACGCGCCCCTGTCGCTGGCCTACCACAAGGCAGTGCTCAACGACGATGAGACACATAGCCCGTTGAAGGACTACCAGCAGGAGCTCTACGACACGGTGTGGGCTTCCGAGGATGCTGCGGAGGCATCGAAGGCGCGAGCCGAAAAGCGCGAACCAAATTTCATTGGCAAATAGGTCGAATAGGTTCAGCAATTAGGCGAATAGGGTAGGCAGGCATGGGCTCGTGGAAAACTCCCGACAGTGGTCTTACTCAACAGCAGGTCCAGCAACGCATCGAGTTGGGGCACGTCAACGAGCTGCCGCCAACATCCGGGCGCAGTGTGTGGGACATTATCCGTGCCAATGTGTTTACCCGGATTAACGGTATTCTCGCTGTGTTATTCGCAGTCGTGCTCTATACCGGCTCAATCGTCAACGGTGCCTTTGGTCTGCTGATTATCGCCAACTCTATCGTCGGCATCATCCAAGAACTGCGTGCCAAGCGCACACTGGACAAGCTTTCCATTGTCGGCCGTGCAAAACCCATGGTCATTCGCGACGGGGAGCCTGCTCGCGAGATCGACCGCGAGTCCGTCGTCCTCGACGATCTCATCGAGGTTGGTCCCGGTGACCAAATCGTCGTTGACGGTATTCTCCGCTACGCCTCTGACGTGGCTGTCGATGAGTCCTCTCTCACCGGTGAATCCGATGCCGTCGATAAGAGCGTTGGGGACATGGTCTACTCGGGTTCCTCGGTCGTGGTGGGGTCGGCGCGATATCAGGCCACCAAAGTGGGCAAGGAGGCTTACGCCGCCAAGCTCGCAGCTGAGGCCAACAAATTCACGCTGACTGATTCCCAGCTCTTCCGCGGCATCAACAAGATCCTGACCTACATTTCCTGGATTCTCATTCCCGTCGGCGCCCTGGCAATCTATACGCAGCTCTTTGTCGCCGGCGATGATTTCAACGATGCGCTGCTGGGGATGGTCGCCACGCTGGTGCCCATGGTCCCTGAGGGGCTTGTCCTCATGACCACCATCGCATTTGCCCTTGGGGTGGTGCGCTTGGGGCGACATCGAGTGCTGGTCAATGAGTTGCCCGCCATCGAAGGTCTCGCGCGTGTCGACACCGTGTGTGTCGACAAAACTGGCACGCTCACCGAAAATGCGATGCAGCTAGTGGAAGTCGACATCGTATCGGGTGACGGTACCTCCCGCGATGAGGTCGACTCCGCACTCATCGATCTGTGCAAGCTCGACGATCGTCCCAACGCAACGGCTCGTGCACTGCTCGATGGGCTTGCGGACGCAGGGGACGTCGTAAAGCATGAACAAGCCAGAACCCGCCCCTTTGCCTCGGCGAATAAGTGGTCGGCGCTGACGTATCACGGCGGTGCGACGTGGGTTTTCGGCGCGCCCGATGTGCTTGTCGACGACTCCGCGGTCGGCATGCAGAAAGCTCGGCAGCTTATGGAGGAAGGACTTCGTGTGCTCCTGCTCGCGCGGACATCAGTTGGGGCAGATGACCTGCCCGGCGGTGCGCTGCGGAAGAGTGGCGAGGTGGAGTTGGAGCCAGTCGCACTTGTCGTGCTGGGGCAGAAGGTGCGTTCAGATGCGGCGGACACGGTGGCCTACTTCTATGAAGAAGGCGTCGAGGTCAAGGTCATTTCTGGTGACAATGACCGCTCCGTGGGGGCTGTTGCACGTGAGCTGGAAATGGAGGGGGCTAACAATCCTGTCGATGCGTCTGAGCTTCCGGTCAGCCGCGATGAGAATAGCGAAGCCAAGCCCACCGAGATCCGCAACGAGTTCGCAGACATTGTGGAGTCGCGGCAGATCTTCGGCCGTGTCACGGCCGAGAATAAGCGCGATATGGTTCATGCGCTGCAGTCGCGGGGGCATCATGTGGCGATGACCGGTGATGGTGTCAATGATGTGCTGGCGCTAAAAGCGGCGAACCTGGGCGTGGCTATGGGCGATGGGGCGCCGGCGACACGTTCGGTTGCGCAGTTGGTGCTGTTGGATAATCGCTTCGCCGTGATGCCGATGATTGTGGCGGAGGGGCGTCGCGTCATTGGCAATATCGAGCGCGTGGCCAACCTCTTCTTGACGAAGACTATCTACTCGGTGGTGCTGGCGCTGGCTGTGGGGCTGTGGGGGATGGATTATCCATTCGAGCCGATTCATGTGACCATTACGGGATGGTTCACGATTGGAATCCCGGCCTTCGTGCTGTCGTTGGCTCCTAACTTGGAGCGTGCGCGCGATGGTTTCGTACGGCGCGTGTTGCGCTTAGCGATACCGGCGGGCATCACGGTGGGGTTGTTGACCTTCATGTTTTGGTTGTGGGCAAACCCGGGAGTCGACGCCAGCGATGCGGCACGAGGGGAGGCGTCTACTGCGACCCTCATTGTGCTGATTGTTTCGGCATTTTGGGTTTTGGTGGTCGTGGCTAGGCCATACACCTGGTGGAAGGTTCTGTTGCTGGCGGTATCGGCAGGAGCCTACCTGTTCATCTTCTCGGTTCGTTCAGTGGCCACAGTGCTTAATCTGTACTGGGTAGGGCGGGAGCTGTTGATTCCCGCGCTGATTGTGGGAGCCATCGGTGCGGGCATTATCGAAGCGCTGTGGTGGTGGCGTCAGAGTAAGCCATTGCCGGAAGAAGCGGAGAACACGAGTACAACGGCGTAAATGGGGGTAGTAAAAACGGCGCCTAAGTATGCAGGTAATGGCGTTTTTGGGGGTGCCTTAAGGCTCGCTGAGAAGTAGTTAGCCGCATTTAACTTCTTTGCTAACTGTGTTCCAGGTAACTTTGTTTCCACACATAATGAAAAATGTGGTGCATGGCACACCCTCGGGGTGGCTGTGCTGGACCTCATTACGAACACCTGCATAACTTCCTGGAAAGGATTAGCCCGTGTCCGCAACTCCCTTGCCGGCAGACCGGCATAAGCCACAGGCGGCCGAGTACCGCTACGTGCAAAACTCAGCGCAGTTCCAAGAGCTCCGCTCTACATTCCGTTCTTTCGCCATCCCGATGACCGTCGCAGGTCTGGTGTGGTACATCGCATTCGTTCTGTTTGCGACGTTCGCGCCAGACCTCATGGCGACTCCCGTACTAGGCAATATCAACCTGGGCATCGTCCTTGGTCTGCTTCAGTTCGTGACCACCTTCGCCATCACCTGGGTGTACATCAACTTCGCCAACAAGAAGCTCGAGCCGATGCAGGCAGAGCTGCGCGAGGCACTGGAAAGCGGAGAAATCGCTGAAATCGTCGCAAAGAAGGAGGCATAGGCATGCTGACTAGTTTCTTTGCTGCAGATGACACTGCAGCAGCAGGTAACCCGATTCTCAACATCGCGGTCTTCGTCGCCTTCATTGTTGCGACCATGTTCATCGTTACTCGAGTGGGCAAGGGCGGAAACAAGGGAGCATCAGACTTTTACACCGGTGGCGCACAGTTCTCCGGTACCCAAAACGGTCTTGCCATTGCGGGTGACTACCTCTCGGCGGCTTCCTTCCTCGGTATCGTCGGCGCCATCGCGCTGACTGGTTACGACGGATTCCTTTACTCCATCGGCTTCTTCGTAGCCTGGCTGGTCGCGCTGCTGTTGGTTGCAGAGCCGCTGCGAAACGTCGGTAAGTTCACCATGGCCGACGTGCTGTCCTTCCGTCTTAAGCAGCGCCCGGTACGTACTGCGGCTGCTATCTCGACCCTCGCGGTGACCCTGTTCTACCTCATCGCGCAGATGGCCGGTGCAGGTTCCCTGGTCGCCGTGCTGCTCAACATCCACGACTCCACTCAGCAGTCCATCGTTGTCGCAGTCGTCGGCATCATCATGGTTGCCTACGTCCTCATCGGTGGTATGAAGGGCACGACTTACGTGCAGATGATTAAGGCCGTCCTGCTGGTCGGTGCTGTCATCATCATGACCCTGATCATCCTGGTTGGCGTTAAGGGCAACTTCTCCCAGCTCCTGCAGGACGCAGTGGACATGCACGCAAGCTCGGATTACATCGCCGAGAAGGGCTACGAAGCCTCCGCCATTCTTGAGCCGGGTCTGAAGTACGGCGGCTCCTTCGTCCAGCAGCTGGACTTCATCTCTCTGGGCCTGGCACTGGTCCTCGGTGTTGCTGGTCTGCCACACGTGCTCATGCGCTTCTACACGGTGCCGACCGCAAAGGAAGCTCGTAAGTCCGTGACTTGGGCAATCATCCTCATCGGTGGTTTCTACCTGCTGACCCTGGTGCTCGGCTACGGTGCTGCTGCACTCGTCGGCCCGGACCGCATCATGGCCGCGCCGGGCGGGGCCAACGCTGCAGCTCCGCTGCTGGCCTTCGAAATCGGTGGCTCCATCTTCATGGCTGTGATTTCCGCAGTGGCGTTCGCTACCGTGCTGGCCGTGGTCGCTGGTCTGGCAATTACCGCTTCCGCGTCTGTCGGCCAGGACCTCTACCAGGCCGTGATTCGCAAGGGACAGGCCACGGAAGCCGAGCAGGTTCGTGTCTCCCGCATTACCGTTATCGTGCTGGGTGTTGTCGCCATTATCCTCGGCATCCTGGCCATGGGGCAGAACGTCGCCTTCCTGGTGTCGCTGGCCTTCGCAGTGGCAGCATCCGCAAACGTGCCGACCATCCTGATGTCCCTGTTCTGGAAGCGCTTCAACACCGCAGGCGCAGTTGCCTCCATGTACACCGGTGTCATCGCCTCGCTGGTTCTGATTATCTTCTCCCCGGCAGTCTCCGGCGCTGAGTCCTCGATGATTCCGTCCGTTGACTTCTCCTGGTTCCCGCTGACCTCGCCGGGTCTGCTCGCAATCCCGCTGGCGTTCCTGGCTGGCATCATCGCCACCTACATGGGTAAGCCGGATAACTTCGATGACCTGGCAGCTGAGATGGAAGTTCGCTCCCTGACCGGTGTTGGTACCGAGGCTGCGGTTGATCACTAATAACCACTGAGCCTTTGGCTGGCAACGCTGTCCGAACAGCTCGGCCAAACTCAATTAACTGAATAGACAAATGCAAAAGCCCCGTTATCGTCACTGGTAGCGGGGCCTTTGTGGTGGGCGCGGGGTCGTCGTCAAGCATGTGCGAATCAGTGCATGATAGTTAATGGACGGGCCTGTTGCCCTGGATCCGCAGGGGCTCGCGGAAGCGAGCACGGAGTCTTAGATATAAGGTGGGAAGGTAACAATCTGGTTTGCCCCACCGCAATAATTGGAGTGTGTATGACTGACAATTCTGGCGCTTCTGAGAACAACAATTCTTTCCGTAGCGCCCTGCATGATGAGCACGTAAGCCTTGGCGCAGAAATGCGCAATGTTGGTGGCTACGAAGTGCCGTTCCGCTACTCTTCGGAAATTGCAGAGCACAACGCAGTGCGTGAGGCCGTTGGTGTTTTCGACCTGTCGCTGATGGGTATCATCCGCGTCACTGGTGAGGATGCGGCGGCGTTCCTTGCACACTCCCTGATTTCGGCAATCAAGCCGCTGGCGTTGGGTCGTGCCAAGTACACCATGATTGTGCAGGAAGACGGCGGCATTATTGATGACCTCATCATTTACCGCCTCGGTAGTCACGAATTCATGCTGGTGCAGAATGCCGCAGCCGCTGAAGATGTGTACTCGACGCTGCGCGAGCGCGTTGGTGGCTACAACGTCGAGGTTGAGCGCATGAATGACAAGAATGTGCTCCTGGCCATTCAAGGGCCGAAGGCTGCGAAGCTTCTGCGCCGTCTGTTGCCACAGGATCTGCACGCGACTCTCGATGGCATGAACTACTACTCTTGCACTCTGCTCGAGGTCGCAGGTGTGGAAATGATTGTTGCCCGAACCGGCTACACCGGTGAGGACGGCTTCGAGATCTTCCCGCCGGCTGACCGCGCCGTCGAGGTCTGGCGTGCAATCATTGCAGCAGGTGGCAAGGTGGAAAACCCGGAGGATCCGGCTGACAACGGCGCTGACCTCGGCCTGCTGCCGTGTGGTCTGTCCTGCCGCGACACCCTGCGTCTTGAGGCTGGTATGCCGCTCTATGGCTACGAGCTGACTCGCGACCGCACTCCGCTGGAGGCCGGCCTGAAGTCCATCATGGGGCCGACCAAGGGGCAGTTTATTGGTCGCAACGCACTGATTAATCGTCCGCAGTCGAAGGAGCTACTGGTTGGTCTGCGTTTCTCCGGTGATGAAGCTCCCAAGCGTGGCACCAAGCTCATTGATGCGGAAGGTAACGAGGTTGGCGTGCTGACTTCCGCCAAGGTGTCGCCGACTTTGGGGCACCCCATCGGTTTTGCATACGTTCAGCGTTGGCAGTCCTCCACTGGCACGGAGCTGACCGTTGAAGGCGCCGACATTACCGCCACCGTCGTTCCGACGCCGTTCTACAATCGCCGTCACCGCAAGTAGGGGAGCGCGGGTGCTCCGCCGCATTGTGGCGGGCTCAGATCTGTTCAGGTTCGTCTCTTCGTATCTGTTGGGTAAATAAAAAATCCGCTGCAGTATTGTTGCAGCGGATTTTGGTTTTTAGGGCGAGCTAGCGCACCTTACCTAACTAAGTCCCGAGCCGACGAACCTCGCAGCCAGAGACGAACCTAGCGGAACAGGCCGGTGAGCCCATGATTATCTTCGCTTGGCTGCTCTTCCTGCTCCGATTCCGATTCTGTCGGCTCGCCGGAGGTTGTCGGAGTCGTTGAAGTATCGGGCGGCGTGGAAGTATCAGAGGTCGTCGAGCTCTCCGTCTCACTTGTCTCCGTTGTGCTCTCGCTCGGAGTCGTCGGCTCAGGTTCCTGAGGCAGTGGCTCAGTGGTCGTCGGAGTAGTGGAAATCCACATTTGCTGCGATGTCGGGTTCGCGGGGGTTTGCTGCAGCACCGTCCATACTTCCTGCTCGCCGACTTGTGCGCATTCAAGATTCTGGCCGTTGGCGCTCATTCGTATTTCCCCGGTCTGGTTCGGGCACAGCTGCCCGATGCGCGGCGTACCGCCTTCTCGAACCTTTGGTCCGGTCGTCGTCGGCGAACTCGTCGTCGACACCGTAGTAAGTTGGCTTGACGACGAGGTTTGCGTCGCGGCAACCTCCTCGCTTTCGCTGTTGGCGCAGCTGGTGGCCGTGGCTGCGAAGGTGAGGAAGCAGCAGGCCAGCGCCAGCTGCCGGCGGTTCTTGCGCCGGACGGCAGTGAGTTTAGGGTGCTGTACGGCTGACAGCTGAGTTCGCGTATTCACATCCATCTCACTTTCTGGGCTTCTCGGGCCTGCGTCGCGTGGTTTAATTCTCGGCTTTCTGGGGCGGCGTCTCCTGAAAAACCACTGGGGGTGCCAGCTATAGGGGAACTTGCCAAGTTATTGGCAAGGTAGTTGCTGACACCCAATAGATAGGTTGATTCAACCGGCAACTATACAGTCAACTTTTCGATTTGCATACTGGATGCTTCTAATCGTGGCAGAACGGGTGCGGTAGGGAAAGGCAATTCGTCTGTGAAGTCATAAGTGGTTTTGATAGCGTGTGTCCCATGTATCGGCGCACCCCGAATCGATTCCCCGTAAAGAGTAATGCGGATTTGTTCGCTCGGCGCAGTGGCGCGTGGATACTGGATTCGTTCCTTGTAGGAATCTTTGTTGCCATCATTATGGCACTTGGCAAACTTGCGTGGGAAGCAGCCATGGCGAACTGGGCGCTGCCGAGTCCGCCAGAGTTCAGGATTTTGTATGGTGTCATATTCCCAGCTGTCTTTTTCTTTGTGCGCGTGGTTGCAGAGGCTCGCGGTGAACAGACGTTTGGTAAAAGCGCATTTTTGCTACACGTTGTTCCAGCGCGGAAAGCAGACTCTGGGGCAACTCCGTTCGAAGTCGCTCAGCCAGAGGGAACATCGGAGCTCGAATCAGGAGACGATTCTTGGCACAGAGGTTGGCGGGCAGCGGTACGTAATTGTTACCTATTGTCGCTGATTTTCTTGCCTACGGGTTTTGAGCCAAACGTTGAACTGTTTTTTGGTGTCCTGATGATTTGGGTTGCTGTTTGCCGCTGGCACCCATTCGACTGGTTGGCAGGAAAACGCGTCGTTGTTGAAAGGCGTAGCGAGCGCTAACGTTCGAGCAAGCGTCAGGCCCTGGCTCTTTCCTCCTCGGCCTCAACCTCAGCGTTGAATTCTCGTTTAGAAGACTGCCACTGGTCTTCGGTCATACCGATACGCCAGTAGCCAGAAATGGAAACGTCTTTCTTCGGGATCTCAGATTCGACGAAGAGGAAGCGGCGCAATTCCTTGATCATCTCGGCGACACCGTGGATGAACCAGCTAGTTTTCTTACCTTCTGGAATGCCCGCCTCGCGCACTGCGCGGGATAGCTCTGTGCCGTGGGTTGCGCCGTTGCGGAGGACCCAATGGACTTCCACACCCTCTCGGGTTGGGAGCTCAAACTTCCGATCTTCGGACTCGATTTCGATGTATGCGGTTGCGGTCGTGCCTGCTGGGAGGTGCTTCAGTCCGGCGCTGATAGCTGGCGCTGCGGACTCGTCTCCGGCGAGTACAAAGTGTTCATATTCTGCTGCAGGTCCCCATGCGCCTCCTGGCCCTAAGAAGCCACGCTTGTCTCCGATTTCGGCTACGCGTGCCCACGGTCCAGCCAGGCCGGAATCGCCGTGGGTGACGAAGTCGACGTCAAAGTCGCCGGTTTCGGAGTCCACATTAATCAGAGTGTATGTGCGGGTGATTGGCAGTTTGTCTCGCGGCTGTTCGGCGCGAATTTTCGCAATATCGAACGGCCAGGAGTAATCAGCGTCCTCTGGCACAAACAATAATTTGATGTAATGGTCGGTAAACTCCAGCTCCTTGCCCACAAATGCAGGCGAGTTCATGCTCAAACGAACAAGGTCTGGGGAAATCTGGCGACGTCCAGTAACTGTTGCCTCGTGTGCCTTACGGGGCTTACGCTTCGGTGCTGCTGCTTTAGCTAGGCCAGCCATAGTTGTCACTGTCCTTCAACAAGTCTTGGGCTGTTTTGTACTGGCGGAAGTCTACACGCCACGTGATTAGGTAAGCCTAACACAAGTGTTTCTGGAAATTGCTGGGTGATGCGTTCTCAGGAGGGGGCGTAGTGGCCGGTCGTGAGAAAAACAAAGAACCCTCGCGCCCTATATGTAAAAGGTCACGAGGGTATTTGTGCCCCAGAGAGGAATCGAACCTCCGACACCGGCTTTAGGAGAGCCGTGCTCTATCCACTGAGCTACTAGGGCAATCATCTTCCGGGTAAAACAGCCGTGAAAACACATTCTCGGCGGCCGGAAAATTACTTCATCACTTTAACGCATCTGCGAGCTCTAGTGGCAATTGGGTCCTCGACCTGACACGCAAACATGCAGGAAGCTCGCTATTACCCCCATGTGCTTTTGTGCTCGGCGGTGCCGCCCGGAATCTGGCTAACATGGTTTATAACGAGCGACTTTCTTGCGCTTGCGGTCGCAACAGCGCTACTTATTTTCCGGTCGCTGTTTTGGAGGAGGATGACAATATGATTAAGCCAACTTTCACGGATGTCAACGGTGTCAAGATTAAGTGCTCCATGACCACGGACTCGGACAAGCCGCACCTTTTGGTTTCGCGCATGGAAGATGATGGCTCTTTGACTCCGATTCTGGAGATGAACGTGTACGACTCCAAGTACATGGCCAACGCTTGCGAGATTTACTTGAAGCAGGCCGCTTCGGCTAACCTCCAGGGTTCGATGGCTGGCCTGTCTCCAGATGAGATGGCTGAACAGTTCGGTTACGAGGGAGATCCGACCAATCACTAGTCGAAACGACGCCGCCCGCACTCAGGCCGAGAGCCCTGTATACAGCGGATATGTCGATGTAGACGTCATCGGAATCGGCGCCGGTAGTCCGAGCCACATTACGCTCGAGGCTATCGGCGCTCTTGCTGATGTCGACGTAGTTTTTGCTCTCGACAAGGGTGATGCCAAAGCGGACTTGTTGGCTGCGCGACAGGCGATCGTCGATAAGCATGCGCCGCATGTCGAACTCGTTACCGTTCCCGACCCGCCACGTGACCGCACGCCCGATAACTACGGCGCAGTCGTCCGTGACTGGCATCAGCGCCGTGCAGAGCTGCTTGCCGACGCCTTCGTCGCTCACCTCGGACGAGAGGGCAAGCGCCGCGGTGCGTTCTTGGTCTGGGGTGACCCCTCCTTGTATGACTCAACATTGCGGATTTTGCAGCGCGTCCGCGACCTTGGGCTGGACGTGCGCTCGCGAGTTATCCCCAGTGTGACGGCGATTTCCGCGCTGACCGCAGCGCATGGAGAGTGCCTGAACCAGATTGGTAAGCCGGTATTGATTACCACTGGTCGGCGCCTGGGGGAGCGTGCGCCTGGCATGGATGCGGTGGTGATGCTCGATGGCGGTGCAGCCTGGCTCGAGCACGCGGACCCGGAGGAAGAGATTCTCTGGGGTGCATTCCTGGGAACGGAGCTGGAGACGCTCCGCCGTGGTCGCGTTGGCGACGTCGGCGAAGAGATTGCGGAGCTGAAAAAGAAGCTCCGTGCGGAGCACGGTTGGATTATGGATATCTACCTGCTGCGTTCCGGCGCCTAGGACTGAGCAGTCGCAGCGGTGCCAGTTCGGCTAGCTGACTTTCTTGCCCAAGAAGCCCTCTGCCCATCGGTGGAGGGCTTTTTCGGCGGCTTCGACGCCGTCGGCGACGGTTACCTTGGTGAGGACCTGATCGTCGTTAGGCAACACGCGTGCGGGATCGCCTGCGGGACGGACGGTGATGCTGACGTGGTCGGCATTGATGACCTCGACGGTTGCTAGTGCGAGCATCTCGACGTTCGTCTGCTCAGCAACCGCAAAGCGGTAGGCGGTGTCGTTTTCCCACTCGGTGGTGGAGTTCCGAAGGAACTCGGCGACGGAGTCAGGGGCCAATTCTGTGAGTAATTGGGTTGCGACCGGGGCGTCATCGACGCGGGAATCGTGGCGCAGCGGACGGCAGTAGAAGCGGCCGGCATTTACTTCCATGGGTTCCATACCGTCCACTCTAGACGTCCTGAACAGTGTTTAAGGGCGCCGGGGGAGGGGCTGAAAAGAATCAAGCGGGGCTGGCTGCGAATCCCATCGCAACCAGCCCCGCTTAGAGCTTTAGAACTACTTCAGTTCCATCAGGACATCGCCCTTGCCGACACCTGAGCCAGCCTCGGTAGCCAGACCCGTGACAACGCCGTCCTTGTGAGCCTTGACTGGGTTTTCCATCTTCATGGCCTCAAGGACAACCACGGTGTCACCCTCGGAGACTTCCTGGCCCTCTTCGACGTTGACCTTAATGACGGTGCCCTGCATCGGAGCAACCACAGCGTCACCGGAAGCGGCCTTCTTGGAACCGCCAGCGCGCTTCTTCTTGCTCTTCTTCTTGGCACCAGCGTTGCCGCCGCCCAGAGCCAGGTCGCCCGGCAGGGCTACCTCGACGCGGCGACCGTCGATCTCGACGACAACCTTCTGAGCCGGAACGGTGTCGGTGTCAGCGTCGGAGTCACCGTCGTACGGAGCGATTGGGTTATCCCATTCCTCTTCAATCCACTTGGTGTAGACGTCAAACTTCTCGCCATCGCCGACAAACGCCGGGTTCTCCACAATGTGGCGGTGGAACGGAATGACCGTTGCCAGGCCCTCAACCTGGTACTCGGACAGAGCACGAGCGGAGCGGCGTAGGGCCTCTTCGCGGGTCTCGCCCCAAACAATCAGCTTGGCCAGCATGGAGTCGAACTGGCCGCCGATGACGTCGCCCTCCTTGATGCCGGTGTCCATGCGGACACCCGGGCCGGACGGTTCGACGTACTTGGTGATGGTGCCCGGAGCCGGCATGAAGTTGCTGCCGGCGTCCTCGCCGTTGATGCGGAACTCGAAAGCGTGACCGCGCATCTCCGGGTCTTCCTTGATGGACAGTTCCTTGCCTTCAGCAATGCGGAACTGCTCGCGGACCAGATCGAGGCCGGTAATTTCCTCGGTGACCGGGTGCTCCACCTGTAGACGAGTGTTGACCTCGAGGAAGTTAATCAGACCGTCAGCGCCAACCAGGTACTCAACGGTGCCGGCACCGTAGTAGCCAGCCTCGCGGCAGATGTCCTTAGCGGACTGGCGCAGGCGCTCATCCTGCTCTGGGGTCAGGAACGGAGCAGGTGCTTCCTCGACGAGCTTCTGGAAACGACGCTGTAGCGAGCAGTCACGGGTGGAGGCGACAACGACGTTGCCGTGCTTATCAGCGAGAACCTGGCACTCGACGTGGCGTGCCTTGTCCAGGTAGCGCTCGACGAAGCACTCACCGCGACCGAAGGCGGCAACGGCCTCACGGGTAGCGGACTCGTAGAGGTCAGCGACCTCTTCCATCTTGTGTGCGACCTTCATGCCGCGGCCACCGCCACCGAAAGCGGCCTTAATGGCGATTGGCAGACCGTGCTCCTTGGCGAACGCGACGACCTCGTCTGCATCCTTAACTGGCTCCTTGGTGCCTGGAGCCATTGGAGCGTCAGCCTTCAGCGCGATGTGACGAGCGGTGACCTTGTCGCCCAGGGCGCGGATGGACTCTGGTGACGGGCCAATCCAGATCAGGCCAGCGTTCTCAACAGCCTCAGCGAAGTCGCCGTTCTCCGACAGGAAGCCGTAGCCCGGGTGGATGGCATTAGCGCCGGACTTCTTTGCGGCGTCCAGAATCTTGTCGAAGACTAGGTATGACTCAGCGGAAGTGGTGCCACCGAGAGCAAAAGCCTCATCCGCCATGGTCACGAAAGGAGCGTCCGCATCCGGCTCAGCGTAAACGGCGACGGAAGGAATGCCTGCGTCCTTCGCAGCGCGAATAACGCGAACGGCAATCTCGCCACGGTTGGCGACGAGAACCTTCGTGATTTTTTCAGTGGTCTGCTCGGACACGAAATCCTCCATTTTTCGTGGGCACCCCGAGAATTGGCCCTCGGGGCAAGGTTGCGACAGTCATTTGTAGGAATCACAAGCAGCACTGCAGTTAACTGAGCGGTGAACCGCAATGCGGTTAACCACGCGGTAGCTAACAGCGTGTGACCCAATGTCTCCATTGTGTCACAGGTGCGGTAAGCAACCTCTTTTTGCTCGCTACATAAGGGGGTAGGGATTGTGGTCTTGAGCAGCGTTCAAGTGGTCGTGGGGGCAGCTGAAGTGGCTATTTTCCGCCCAAAAACCTAGGTTTGTGGTTAAAATTATCACCCAAGAGTGCAACTGCCGCCCCCTTGATTGGGGGCGGCAGGGGGAAACTAAATCTCCGATGTAGCGTCAGCCACTGACGCTGGAAAAAACGGTGGGGGAAGCGCCCACCGGTTGCATCGATCGCCTACAGGCTTCCCGGCTCCGAACCGTGGGCAATGGGCATGCCAATCATGTTGCCCCACTCAACCCACGAGCCGTCGTAATTGCGAACATTCTCGTGGCCGAGCAGGTGGTGCAGTACAAACCAGGTGTGCGCGGAGCGCTCGCCGATGCGGCAGTAGACAATCGCCTCATCTTCAAATTGGACGTGCGCGTAAATCTGCTCGAGCTCTTCGCGATCGCGGAAACGCGAGTTCGGGTGAACGGACTGATTCCATGGAATGTTTACCGCGGTTGGAATATGGCCACCACGCAGGACACCTTCTTGCGGGTAATCGACCATGTGGGTTCGCGCACCGGCATACTCCTCCGGAGTGCGTACGTCGATAATCGGAGCCTTTCCAATGAGCTCACGTGTGTCGCTGAAGTAGGCGCGCAGTGTCTTGTCATCACGCTCGACGACAGGGTAGTCAGTGCGTGGGTAATTGGGGACCTCGAAGCTCGTGTCTCGTTCTTCAGTCATCCAGGCATCGCGGCCACCGTTAAGCAGGCGCACGTCGGGATGCCCAAAAAGCTCGAAGACCCAGAGTGCGTAAGCGGCCCACCAGTTGGACTTGTCGCCGTAAATCACGACGGTGTCATCGCGCGAGATGCCCTTCTCACGCATAAGCTCGGCAAAGCCTTCGGCGTCGATATAGTCGCGCCGCACGGGATCGTTGAGGTCGTGATGCCAGTCGATGCGAACCGCGCCCGGAATATGTCCAATGTCGTAGAGCAGTGAGTCCTCGTCGGATTCAACAACGCGCAGACCGGGAGAGCCCAGTCGGGCAGCAAGCCAGGAGCTAGAGACGAGGCGCTCAGGGTGGGCGTACTGCTGGAACTGGGGGTGCGGGTCGTGCGGAACAGCCATCGGATACTCCCTTGGCGCAAGTTGGGTGGGTGGGACTTTCTGACGTTTATCGTCAATTGCATATCTAGTTTACGGGTCGCGTGGCGAACGGCGGAATAGTCCCCGGTGTGAGCGCTTTCCGACGGTCACAATTGCGTCCGCGGCCACCCTGGGATACGCCTCACAGTTGGGGGTAAAAGGAGTGTTTTCAGCGCGCTTGGAGTCCAGGTAGTGCCCTAAAATTTAGCTGAGAGTTAGCGCAAAAACTGTGTTGATTCGTATCACTGGAAAATGGGCTGAAATGGGCTATCTGCCTGGGTATTCGCTGCGTTACGGAGACAATTGAGTGCCGGAAGTCCATGTATTTTCTTAAAAGGAGTGCCTGTGCACAAGAACATTGTTGTATTCGAGATCGAGGGCGGCTCGGACAAGTACTTCGACGGACACCGCAAGGACACCATGCCAATCGTCAACGCTATCCGCGAAGCCGGTTGGTCCGCTGAGGTCGTCTACTACCGACCGGAGTGGAAGGACGACCTGTACGACTACGTCTCCCAGAACTTCGACGGCTACATCTCCCGCGTAAACCCGGGCAACATCCCGGGTGGTGAGAGGGGCTACTTCGAGCTTCTGACCAGTCTCTCGGTCGCTGGTTTGGTTGGTATGTCCACCCCGGGCGAGATGATGGCCTACGGCGCAAAGGACGCACTGGTCAAGCTCAAGGATACTGACCTGGTTCCGTCTGACACCGCTGCTTACTACGACGTCGAGGCATTCCACAGCACTTTCCCGACCTCCCTGTCCTACGGCGAGCGCGTCCTTAAGCAGAACCGTGGCTCCACCGGATCCGGCATCTGGCGCGTGCGCATCGCTGACGAAGAGGTTGCTAAGAACGTTGAGCCGGGCACCCCGCTGCCGCTAAACACCAAGCTGAAGTGCACCGAGGCCGTGGACAATCACACTGAGACTCGTGAGCTCGGCGAGTTCATGGATTTCTGCGACCAGTACATCATCGGCGATAACGGCATGCTTGTGGACATGCGCTTCATGCCGCGCATCACCGAAGGCGAAATTCGCATTCTGCTGGTCGGCCCGCACCCGGTCTTCGTGGTTCACAAGAAGCCGGCCGAGGGCGGCGACGCTTTCTCCGCAACCTTGTTCTCTGGCGCGAAGTACACCTACAACAAGCCGGAAGAGTGGCAGGACCTCATCGACATGTTTGCTGAGGCTCGCCCGGTCATTGCCGAGAACCTCGGTGGCGACAATATCCCGCTGATCTGGACCGCTGATTTCATGCTGGCAGACGGCGAGAACGGCGAGGACACCTACGTTCTCGGCGAGATCAACTGCTCCTGTGTTGGCTTCACCTCCGAGCTGGATATGGGTATCCAGGAGCTTGTTGCTCAGGAGGCCATCAAGCGCGTTGAGGCTGCTAACAAGTAGTCTCAACAGCTAGGAAAACCGCACCAAATTGGTGCGGTTTTTGCTTTTCGACGGTTCTTGCGATGCCTACCGATTCCAGAACTGGGAGACCGAATAGCCGTAGCGATACAGAGCTCGGCGCACGACAGGTAGCGACAGTCCGATCACACTGGATGAGTCGCCATTGATGCCATCGACAAACCAGCCGCCTAGAGCCTCCAAAGTAAACGCGCCAGCGCACTTCAGCGGCTCGCCCGTCGCAGCGTAGGCACGGATGTCCTCTTCTGGGACTTCAGCGAAATCGAGGGAAGTAATCGCCACCTCAAGGTGCTCGCCCTTTGGTGTCACGACACAGTGACCAGTAATCAGCTCAGCCGTCCGGCCACTCTGTTGATGCCAGCGCTCAATGGTCTTTTCTTCCGTGTGGGGCTTGCCCTGCAACTGCCCGTCGAGAAGCAGCATTGAATCCCCGCCAATGACAATGTCATTGGGGTAGGCCGGAGAGGCAGCGTGTGCCTTGGCCTGCGCGAGTTCCTCGACGATGCGTACCGGCGATGCGTCCGGAAGGGCTGTGATTACGGCATCCTCGTCGACGTTGGGCGCTACTGTGATGGGCTCGATGCCTGCAGAGCGGAGAATGTGCAGTCGCGAAGGGGAAGTGGAAGCCAAGACGATTCGGGGGCTGCTCATAGTTAGTGATTTTAGTGAGGGCGGAATCGTAAAGCCTAATTTTTGTGGCAAACATGCGTGGGGTTGGCCCGATTGTAAGAACAGGCAGATTTTTTTAGATGGCAGCTGCCTTCTAGTGATGTAAAGTAAAGTGGACATCAAGTTAAAGAAAGTACACAGATGAGTGGGGAAGAACGTTCGAACCAGGTCAGGAGATACCGACGCTGGTTGGAGCTGAGCCAAGCGGATTTAGCCGCGCAGGTGGAGGTCTCGCGGCAAACCATTGCAAATATCGAGCGGGGAAATTACTCGCCTTCGGTGTATTTGGCGTTGCGTATCTGCAAGGTCCTGGGAAAAACAGTCGAAGAAATTTTTGGTGAGGAAGGATACTGACAATGTCCTATGCGGATGTCGTAATTGAACGCAACAGCGCCACGGTGGACGATGAGTATCAGCAGATGTTGCTGCATAAGTCCTACACGTACGGGTTCACAATGATGATGTGGGCTAACTACGTGCTTGCAACGGTACTGATTTGGCTCATTCCAGAGCCAAAGATGGTGGGCGTGACAGTGGCAATCATCTTGATGCCGCTGGTTGGACTCCTGTTTTCGCAGCGGTGGTTGCGACGTCAAGTGCCAATGCCGAAGATTAATGGTCTTACAAAAGGCGAGATTGCAGCACTCGTAGCCGTCATTGGGCTGTGGCTGATTGGTTTTATCAGAGTGCAATTGCTCTCTGAGGCAAGCGCTGGTGGGGCACTATCGGAATCGTGGGGATTCATTGCCGGCGCTGTGGTGGGTGCTGCCATCGGTCTGGCGTTTGTGTATTTCCTGTTCAAGGTGGTGTGGCCGGTAGCTCGCAACCGTGATCAGCGTCGGCTGGACCGGGAGCTCGATGACGAGTTTGATGGCGAGTCGCTGGGTGAACAACGCTAGTAATAAGCAGTGGTCAAGGCTAAGGCAGTAACAAAAACCAAAGCGCCACCATCGGAAAACCCGATGGTGGCGCTTTGTGCTAGCGAATCGACGCAGCTAGCGTGCGGTAACGACTACGCGCTAAGCGGTAGCTGTACTAGTAGAAATGGACGTTGCGGAACGTGCCCGGTACGTGCTGGTGCGGCTGGTGGAAACCCTCTTCCAGCCGACCCCAGTTGTTGCGCGGGCCGCGGTCCTCTGGGGCGCCGCCGGCTGCTGCCATACCTGCGAACAAAAGCGCGAGCGTGGCAGTTTCAGCGTCAGACGGGTTGCCCTTGAGGACGGACATGAACGGTGCAGCCGGGGCTGTAGCGGCGTCCTTGTCTTCGGTTGCTGGGGTGTTTTTGGAATCGGTCACAGCGGAATGTTCCCATGCTTCTTGGCGGGTACGTTAACAACCTTGCGATCCAGTAGACGCAGACCCTCGATGATCTGGCCGCGGGTCTCGCTCGGCGGGATAACGGCGTCGATGAAGCCGCGCTCAGCAGCCATGTACGGGTTGACCAGGGTGGCCTCGTACTCTGCCTCGTACTCCTTCTGCAGTGCGACGACATCCTTGCCCTCGGCCGCAGCAGCCTTGAGCTCCTTGCGGTAGATGAAGCCGACAGCGCCGGAAGCACCCATGACCGCAATCTGAGCGGTCGGCCATGCCAGGTTGATGTCAGCGCCCATGTCCTTGGAGCCCATCACACAGTAAGCTCCGCCGTAGGCCTTACGGGTGATGACGGTAATCTTCGGGACGGTGGCCTCAGCATATGCGTACAGCAGCTTGGCGCCACGGCGGATGATGCCGTCGAACTCTTGGTTGGTGCCCGGCAGGAAGCCTGGAACGTCAACCAGCATGATGATCGGAATGTTGAAGGCGTCACAGGTGCGGACGAAGCGAGCCGCCTTCTCGGATGCCTTGATGTCGAGGCAGCCAGCGAACTGAATCGGCTGGTTGGCGACGAAACCGACCGAGCGACCCTCCACGCGACCGAAGCCGATGACCACGTTCTGTGCGTAGTCCTCCTGAATTTCCAGGAAGTCCTCGTCGTCGACCAGACGGGTGATGACGTCCTTGATGTCGTACGGCTGGTTTGGGGAGTCCGGAATCAGCGTGTCGAGCTCGAGGTCAGTCTCAGTGATGTTGTCAGCGATGGAGCCCTCGAACGGCTCAGCCTCCATGCGAGGAGCCTCAGCGCGGTTGTTGGACGGCAGGTAGCTGACTAATTCCTGAACGAAAGTCAGAGCGTCTTCGTCATCAGCGGCGGTGTAGTGCGAAGTACCGGAGGTGCTCATGTGAGTACCAGCGCCACCCAGCTCTTCCTGTGTGACCTCTTCGCCAGTGACGGTCTTAATAACGTCCGGGCCGGTGATGAACATCTTGGAAGTGCCATCGACCATGACAATGAAGTCGGTCAGAGCCGGGGAGTAGACGTGGCCACCAGCGCAGGCGCCCATGATCAGGGAGATCTGTGGAATAACACCAGAAGCCTGGGTGTTTCGGAAGAAAATCTGGGAGTAGAGGCCGAGGGAAACAACGCCCTCTTGGATGCGGGCACCAGCACCCTCGTTGATGCCGATAATTGGGACACCGGTCTTGATGGCCAGATCCATGATCTTGACAATCTTTTCACCGTAGACTTCACCGAGCGCGCCACCGAAGATGGCGCCGTCCTGCGAGAAGACACAGACCTGGCGGCCATCGATGGTGCCGTAGCCTGTCACAACACCGTCAGTGACAGGGCGCTTGGCGTCGAGGCCGAAGTTCTTGGAGCGGTGACGTGCGAGAGCGTCAACCTCCACGAACGAGCCCTCGTCCAAGAGGAACTCGATGCGCTCACGAGCGGTCATCTTGCCCTTGTCGTGGACGCGGTCAATGCTGGCCTGGCCCATTGGAGCCTGGGTCTCTGCGAGACGGGCTCGCAGATCGGCCAGCTTTCCAGCAGTAGTGGTCAAATCCGGGGTTTCACCGGTTGATGTATTTGCGGCAGTCGTCATACCAACTAGTTTACGTTTCGAAAACGGGGGGAGGTAGTTGGGGGCAATCGCTGTTAACAAAAGTAGGGGTAATGACTAGCTCGTTGTACAGCAAAAAGCCTGCTCTTACAGTGGAATATTGCCGTGCTTGCGCGCAGGCCACGGTACTTTCTTTGAAGTTAGCAGGCGCAGATTTTTTATCACTCGAGTTCGTGTCTCGGAGGGGAGGATGACTTCATCAATTAACCCCCGTTCGGCGGCACGATAAGGCGTGAGCATGTGTTGCTCGTATCCCATTTCCAGTTCAGCAATGAGTTCTTTCACACTCTCGGGAGTGCCAAATCTATCGGCCGCTGGGTCTGCTGCGAGAGCTGCTTCGGTGGCGGTTCGAATCTCGGCACGATGGAGGAAGCGTACTGCGCCTGAGGCGCCCATCACGGCGATCTGTGCCGTCGGCCAAGCCAGATTTACATCCGCGCCGAGCCCCTTTGATCCCATCACGCAATACGCGCCGCCATAGGCTTTGCGCATGGTGACGGTGATTTTAGGAACGGTTGCTTCTGCATACGCATAGAGCAATTTAGCGCCACGGCGCAGAATTCCCTGGTGTTCTTGATTTGAACCGGGGAGAAAGCCGGGTACGTCTACGAGAAAGACGAGTGGAATGTTGAAACAATCGCAGGTTCGGACGAATCGCGCGGCCTTCTCCGCTGCATCGATATCTAGGCAGCCCGCGAATTCCATGGGCTGATTAGCGACAAACCCAACAGATTGACCGTTGAGACGGCCAAGGCCAATCACGACATTGGCTGCTCGGTTTTCCTGGATTTCCAGGAACTCCGCATCGTCGCAAAGCGCGTAGATGACTTCGTGCACGTCGTACGGCGTGGATGGGCTGTCGGGAATGAGACTGTCGAGGGTGCGATCGGTGTCGGTGATTTCGTCACTGGCATCGGAATCCCAGCTGGGCGCGGGGGAGGTTGTGTTGTTGGGGAGGTAGTCGAGCAAATCGCAGACCCAGTCGAGTCCATCCTGCTCGCTAGCGGCGGTGTAGTGGGAGTTTCCGGCGATCTCCATATGGGTGTCGGCGCCGCCGAGCTCGTGCTGGCTGATTTTTTCGCCTGTGACTGTTTCGATTACGTCAGGGCCGGTGACGAACATACGGGAGTTTTCCTCCACCATGACAACGAAGTCCGTCAGTGCTGGGGAGTAGGCATTTCCGCCCGCGCAGGCGCCAAAAATGACTGAAATCTGCGGAATGACGCCGCTGGCGCGAACGTTGTGGTGGAACGTCTGGGCAATAAAGTCCAGTGAGACTGCGCCATCTTGGATGCGGGCGCCGGCACCTTCGTACATGCCAATAAGGGGGCGGCCGGTAGTGATGGCAAGTTCCTGAATCTTGACCATCTTTTCGCCGTAGACCTCTCCGAGTGCACCACCGAAGATTGTGCCGTCCTGAGAGAAGATGCAGACCTCACGGCCGTCTATGGTTCCCCAGCCGGTGATGATTCCGTCGGTCGCGGGGCGTTTGGCTTCCATCCCAAATGCGGTAGTGCGGTGGCGGGCTAGCGCATCAAATTCGACAAAAGATCCTTCGTCCAGCAGGTAGTCAATGCGCTCGCGGGCATTCATGCGCTCAGTCAGTTTGAGCTTGTCGTAGCCCCGCGACCCCATCGGAGTCAGTGCAGCAGTGCGTCGGCGTAGAAGGTCTTCATTGAGGAAAGCGGTGGTGTGTTGCTCCGCCGCCAAACGTGAGGAAATAGTCATGTTATGGAATGTAGTGTTTGGGAAGGAAAATAGTAAAGCAGGCGAGCTGTGATGATTCTCACGCTGTAGAGCTCTTGAGAAAGGTCACGACTCAGTGAATCCGGCCATGGCGCTAGACTGCTGTGCATGACCAACCCCAGGATTGTTGCTTCCCGCAAGCCTCTTGACGCCACGCGTGTGCGCGCAGCCGCGCCGGGCTGGAATTCCATTGAGGTTGTCGAAACCACTGGTTCGACCAACGCTGATCTTCGGAAACAGGCGGCACTGGGGCAGGTGGCAGATCTCAGTGCGCTTATCGCCTCGGAGCAGACCGCAGGTCGCGGTCGACTGAGTCGTAGTTGGACGGCCCCGAAGGGTGCGTCCATTGCACTCAGCGCGCTGCTGCGCCCGGAAGGGCTCGCACCCGAGCAACTGGGTCTGTTGCCGTTAGTCGCGGGCCTCGCAGTTGTCGATGCTGTTGTGGAAGTTGCGGGTCTTGCGCCTGAACGCGTTTCCCTGAAGTGGCCGAACGATGTCCTGGTTGACGGTCGTAAGCTCTGCGGAATTCTGGTGGAGGCCGCGTCGCTGACACCGCCAATTCTCATTCCGGGAATCGGCGTCAACGTTTCCCTGCAGGAAGATGAGCTGCCGGTGCCACACGCCATTTCGCTATACCTGGCGGGAGCGGAAAACCTCGACCGCGACGACATCTCCGCTGGTGTGCTGCGTGCGCTGGGACGTCGTCAAGCGCAGTGGCGAAAGGGCGATGCGGAGCTGCTGCGGGACTACGAGGCGGTGTGCGCGACCATCGGTTCGAACGTGCGCGTGGAGTTGCCGGGGGATCGCGTGCTGGTGGGCAAGGCGGTTGGCGTGCGTGCCGACGGCGAATTGATCGTCACCGATGAAGCTGGCACAAGTCACTTTGTTGCGGCCGGTGACGTGTTCCATGTTCGTGCCACTGACGGCGGCTATGCGTCCCCGCAGGCTGATTCGGAGCGGGGGTAGTGCTGTATGACCTTTCCCGATGATGAGTTGGACACGCGCGAGGCAATTCTGCTGGACACCAATCCAACTTTTGGTCGGCTGGTGTGGCCGCTCTTGGAACTCATGGTTATCACGGGCGTCTGCTGGTTGCTGATTGGTTTTATCGACGGCCCTGCGATTGCTCCGGGAGATCTGCAAGGTGTGCGTCAGCTGCTGCTCTTCGCGTGGCTGGGGCTTATTCTCTGGCGCGTCGTTCGTCCGGTACTAAGTTGGTTGGGGGAGCGGTTCGTACTAACTGATAGGCGAATTATTCTGCGCCGTGGCATTCTGCGCCCGCAGGTGGTCTCGATTGATCTGCGTTCGGTACGTGCGGTCAATCGCAAGGGCGGCGTGCTGTATCTGCACACCCGCAGTTTCGGCCCGCCGCTGGCTGTGGAAGATATTCCCAGCTCTCGTAAGGTGGCTAAGTTGGTCTCCCGGTTGACTTAGAATTTTGGGTCATAACCTACAATCAGGGGTGTGATTGCTTCGGATACCCCTGAAAACTCCACTAATTCCACTTCTAATTCCGCTGCAGCGCTAACTGCTGCGCAGCATCCCGCGCATGCTGATGGCGTGCCGGTTGTGGCGGTGATTGGTGACGGTCAGCTGGCTCGTATGATGCAGACTGAGGCCATTGAGCTGGGACAGTCCATCCGTTTGCTCGCCGGTTCGCCGGATGCTTCCGCAGCGCAGGTGTGTGCGGACGTTATCATCGGCGACTACCACGTCTGGGAAGATGTTGAGCGCGCTGTCGCCGGTGCGCAGGCCGTGACTTTCGACCATGAGCACGTTCCCACCGAATTCCTCAACAAGCTGACCGAGATGGGCTACTCGGTTCAGCCTCAGCCGTCGGCGTTGCTGTACGCGCAGGATAAGCTGCTGATGCGCCAGCGCCTGGAGGAACTGGGCGCTCCAGTACCTGCCTACGCTGCAATTGAGTCCGCCGAGGATGCCGAAGCATTCTTCGACCGCGTTGACGGTGCCGTCTGCCTGAAGGCTCGCCGCGGCGGTTACGACGGTCACGGCGTGTGGTTCCCGAAGGACCGCGAGAATCTGCGCACGCTTGTCGACGAGCTGTTGGGCAAAGATGTGCCGCTGATGGCCGAGCGGAAGGTCGCGCTGGTTCGTGAGTTGTCGGCCATGTGTGCGCGCACGCCGTCGGGCGAGGTCAAGGCCTGGCCGGTCCTCGAGTCCGTGCAGCGTGACGGCATCTGTGTTGAGGCAATCTGCCCGGCGCCAGGGCTTGCCGACGACCTTGCGAGAGCGGCCGAAAAGCTCAGTGTGACCATCGCTTCCGAGCTGGGAGTAACCGGCGCGCTGGCAGTTGAGCTGTTCGAAACCGTCGATGCTGACGGCAATCCGGAGATTTTTGTCAACGAGTTGGCCATGCGGCCACACAACACTGGTCACTGGTCGCAGGACGGCTGTGAGACCAGCCAGTTTGAGCAGCACCTGCGTGCAGTTGCTGACATGCCACTGGGTTCCACTCGCCCGACTGCGCCGGTGACGGTAATGGTCAATACGCTCGGTGGCGATGAGGCCTCGGATGTACCTATTTCACAGCGTTTTGCTGAGGTATGGCGTCGTTTCCCATCAGCGAAGATTCACTGGTACGGGAAGGATTGGCGCCCTGGACGTAAGCTGGGGCACGTCAACCTGTGCGGCTACGACGCAAGCCCGGAAGGCATCGCGGAGACCCGGCGGGTTGCCAACCTCGCTGCTGGCTACATCGTCGATGGCGTGTGGGCAGACGGCTACACCGCATAGGTGGCTGGCGCTGTATAAGAATTAGATTGCTATCTCAAGGAGACAACATTGGCTGAAGCAAACCAGGTGGCAAGCCCGAAGTTGGCCAACGTAACCGGTCCGCTGGTCGGTCTGATTATGGGGTCGGACTCGGATTGGCCGACCATGGAGCCCGCAGCGGAGGTCTTGGCTGAGTTCGGAATTCCCTTTGAGGTAGGTGTGGTCTCTGCACACCGCACTCCGGAACGCATGATTGACTACGCAAAGTCCGCCGCTGACAAGGGGCTGCGCTGCATTATCGCTGGCGCCGGTGGTGCAGCACACCTGCCGGGCATGGTTGCGTCGGCCACTCCGCTGCCGGTTATCGGCGTGCCACGCGCGTTGGAGAACCTGGAGGGTGTCGATTCCCTGCTGTCAATCGTTCAGATGCCGGGCGGCGTTCCGGTGGCAACCGTCGGTGTGGGCGGCGCTAAGAACGCTGGCCTGCTGGCTGTGCGTATTCTCTCGGCCGGTTACCCGGAGCTCATTGTGGCGATGGAGAACTACCAGGCCAACATGCGCGATCAGGTCCTGGAAAAGGACGAGCGTCTGCGCAAGAAGCTGATGGGTGAGTAGGGCGCGCAACCAGCCCCGAACTACCCGCGCATATGAACTGCGGGGTAGTGGAACGTGTCCGGGTCGGCGGTCTCCCAGGCTTCGGCCCAGTTGTGGAAGCGAGTTCCGCTCAGCAGCTCGCCTGGCTGCAGCCAGTTGTAGAGCTCCGCGTAGGTCTCACCGACCTGCTCATTGGTGCGCCGCAGCAGGTGGGACGGCCCCAGCTCAGAGAAGCTATTCAGGCCCATCGATGCCAATAGGCTAGCTGCTTCCGCGACCGTGGCATTGTGATAGTTGGCCACACGCTGACCCTTGTCGTCGACATCCAGGGCCTTCCACAGGCTCGGATCCTGGGTAGCCACACCCACCGGGCAGGTGTTTGTATGACATAGCTGAGATTGGATACAGCCGGTGGCCATCATCATGCCGCGAGCCGAGTTCACAAAGTCAGCACCGATGCACATGCGCTTCACAATATCGAAGCCAGTAATGACCTTGCCGGACGCACCGAGCTTAATGCGATCTCGCAGACCGGCACCTACGAGCGCGTTATGGACGAGAATCAGGCCGTCGGTAAGCGGCAGGCCAACGCGGTCGGAGTATTCCAGCGGTGCAGCGCCGGTGCCGCCTTCAGCGCCGTCGACGATGATGAAGTCCGGGGTGATGTTCTCTTCCAGCATGGCCTTGCACACGGCGAGGAACTCAAGCTGGGAGCCAACACACAGCTTGAAACCGACCGGCTTGCCACCGTTGAGCTCGCGCATGGTGCCCATAAACCGAACAAGTTCACGCGGGGTGGAGTAGACGCGGTGGTACGGCGGGCTCATCACACCCTTGCCAACTGGTACGTGGCGAGTAGCCGCGATTTCCTCATTGACCTTGTGACCTGGCAGCATGCCGCCGAGTCCAGGCTTTGCGCCCTGGCTAACCTTCAGATAGGTTGCCTTGACCTGCGGAATCTTAGCCTTTTCGCGGAAGAGCTCCGGATCGAAGTCGCCATCCTCGGTACGCGCACCGAAGTAACCGGAACCCAGCTGCCAATAGAGGTCGGCACCATACTTCAAATGGTAAGGGCTGATAGCGCCCTCGCCGGTGTCCTGTACGAAGTTGCCCAGCTTCGCGCCCTTATTCATTGCCATGACAGCGTTAGGGGACAGAGAGCCGAAACTCATGGCTGAGATGTTGAAGATAGACGCTGAGTACGGCTGGGCGCAGTCCGGACCGCCAATATCTACGCGCGGATCCTCGATGACGTGCTGGCTCGGCGCCATCGAGTGGCGGACGTACTCGTAGCCGGGCGCATTAATCTTTCGCTCAGTACCGAATGACTTCTTCGAGGACAGCCCCTTCGCACGCTCGTAGACCACGGTACGGGTATCGCGGTCGAATGGAGCGCCGTCGAAGTTGCGTTCGATGAAGTACTGCTGCATCTCAGGGCGAATGGTCTCACCCATGTAGCGCAGATGGCCGATGACCGGGAAGTTCCGCAAGATGGAGTGCTTCCTCTGAAGCATGTCATAGATAGCCACAACATCCAGGAAGAGGATGAAGGCCATCAGAATCCACCACCATGGGCTCAGATCCCATACAGCCAGTGCGCCCAAGACGTTGATGAGGGCGAGAATCGCAAGAATATATGGTCGGGTAATCACGGTTTCCAGGTTATCGCGACTACTTAGAGCGCTTCTCGACGGGACAGCTGCGACTAAATCACACGGGCTTTTTCGGCCGTAGAAATAGCAGTGACACGCTCGCTATCGCCACCGCGCACGACGACGGCAGCACCTCCACGAACCCAAGCCGACAGCACATTACATGCCCATTTATCTGCGGTGACCTGTGAAGAATCAGGCACCAGCCAGCCGTCGGAAACGACGCGGGAACCGGGCGTGAGCTGCATCTCGTCCGCATAATCGCCAGCAGATGAAAGCAGTTCTGCAGCCGACTTTTCCCCAATAACGGGGGTTTGGTCGGAGTCCGGGCCTGCGCCTAGATATGCGTCTGGGTGGAAACGAACTTCCGGACCAAAGTCAATGACTCCCGGTGGAATATCATCACCGCATTCCACGACACCGCGGCCAAAGGGATCGTCGGTAAGCACTGCGAGGTAGGCATCTGGGAACTTCTCTTCCCACGTGCTGACGTTGCTGACAGTGGTGAATACGACCAGCGGCTCCTCATCGCTAACGGTGACGCCAGCACGCTCGCAGCCCAGGATGATGCAGGCGGACTGCCAAATCAACGGCAAGTCAATCCATACTTGGTCTCCGGCGACGAGGTCGAACTCATCGTGCAGCATGTTGGCGATCTTGCTGGCCCAGTTGTCCAGAGTTTGGGCCGATAGATCAGTACGACCGCCGGTAGTTTCGTCATAACAGGTCAAACGAGGCACGGACGGGTCGGCCTCGAGAAGTGTCTTCAGAATCTCCACGCCTCCAAGGGTAACGAGATTCTCTCCAGGCCGTCGGGAAGAGTCCCCTAACTCAACAGCAGGGTGAACAAAAGGACCGTCGGCAAGCAGGCGATTGTCGTAATCACGCCACAATCGCGCGCCTGTTCAAGGTTCCGGCCGAAACGGGAGGCGAAGGTGTAGACGTTCTGGGCTGTCGGCAGGCCGGCGATAATCACAGCTGCCAGCAGCGCATGCCCGCTGAGACCAAAGACAAAATGGCCGAACAGGAGAGCCAGCGCGGGGTGCAGGAAAAGCTTCAGCGTAGACGCCACCACGACGGCGCGACGAGGGGAGCGGCCGGCTTCCATAAACGGCATGCCATGCAAACTAATACCGAAGGCCAAAAGTGCCATTGGCACCGCGGCCTGCCCCAATAGCCCCACTGGATGCGCTACGAACTGAGGTAGTTTGATAGCAAACGCATTAACCGCAAGTCCCACCATCGCCGCCAGAAAGATCGGGTTCTTCAGCGGTGCCATGATGACATTGCGCGGTCGGAAATGGCCGCGGTTAGTGAGGATTTCCAGCACGGTCATGGAAGCGGGCGCATAGAAGGCAATCTGAAAGATAAGGGCTGGGACGACGGCGGTAGCGTCGTGAAGCACTGCGACAGCGATGGGCACGCCGAGATTAGCGACGTTGTTGTAACTCGACGACATCGCGCCGACCACAGCATCGGCGCCGCGCTGTTTGAACATGGGTGCCACAAAGATCCGGTAAAACGCCGCCGTGCCAAGCGCCGACAGTGCCGCGACGCCAAACGCCGAACCGAAGATGCTCGCCGAATCCGCCGTCGCGAGCGTGTGCGCGAGCATGCACGGCATCGCAATCCAGAACACGACCATATTCAGGGTAAAAGATGCCCGCTTATCGACGATCTCACTGCGCCCAAACAACCAGCCAACAATGATCAGTACTGCGACGGAACCAAAGCCGGTGAATATTTCGGTGAGAGCGGGCATAAGTGCATATTTTAGACAATAAAAAACGGACCCAATCCAATCCCCTTGGTGGGGAAGGACTGAGTCCGTTTTACGCTGTTATCGCATGTATCGTCATGCGGCCAGCGCGTAAATAAGGCCTTTCGGCGGGTATTCGAATGATCGGCTCCCGCCGACCAGCCATCTTTAGCGGCTGGTGAACGGCAGGAGTGCCATCTCGCGGGCGTTCTTCACAGCGGTAGCGACCTGGCGCTGCTGCTGCGGAGTCAGACCGGTGACGCGGCGGGAACGAATCTTGCCACGGTCAGAGATGAACTGGCGGAGCAGGTTAATGTCCTTGTAATCAACCTTCTCAACGCCTGCGGCCTTGAGCGGGTTCTTCTTCGGGCGGCGGGACTGCTCCATCCGCGCCTTCTTGTTAGAGTGATTGCGCTTCATTGGTGCTCCTCGACTTACCAGCTGGACTTACGGACGCCCGGGAGTTCGCCACGGTGGGCCATCTCACGAACGCGGACACGGGACAGACCGAACTTGCGGAGGTAGCCGCGCGGGCGACCATCTGCAGCGTCACGGTTGCGGACGCGAATCGGGGACGCGTCACGCGGCTGACGGTTCAGCTCGTACTGTGCGTCCATGCGCTCTTCGTCAGTGGAGTGCGGGGACTTGATGATGCGCTTCAGTTCAGCGCGACGTTCTGCATAACGAGCGACGATTTCCTTGCGCTGCTCGTTCTTGGCAATCTTGGACTTCTTAGCCATGAATTAGCGCTCCTCGCGGAATTCGACGTGCTTGCGGACAACCGGATCGTACTTCTTAATGGTGATACGGTCCGGGGTATTGCGCTTGTTCTTACGGGTCACGTAGGTGTAACCGGTGCCCGCAGTGGACTTCAGCTTGATGATTGGACGAATGTCATTACGTGCCATTTTTTAGATCTTCTCCCCACGTGCACGAATCTGAGCAACAACAGCCTCGATACCGTACTTGTCGATGGTCTTCAGACCCTTCGGGGACACATTCAGAGTGATGTGACGCCCCTCAGAGGCGAGGTAGAACTTCTTACGCTGCACGTTGGGGTTCCAACGGCGCGACGTGCGCCGGTGGGAGTGGGACACGGTCTTGCCGAAAGACGGCTTGCGTCCCGTAACCTGGCAAATCGCCGACATAGGGATTCCTTTGCTTCCTTGCCGCCCAATGCCGACATCACTGGTGCGCCACGCCGGACTATTGAATAACCGAGGAATCCACCTGGCCTTTTCCGGGGCGCTGCCCACTGACACTCGACGCTGAGCGCGTAAACGAATAACTAGACAACAGCGAGAGAACAGTTTACACACGAGTTGCGGGATAACCTAATCGCTGTTCCACTGTGGTTTTCTCGGTGCGACTCTCGAGTGTCGTCATAGAGTTCGTGCTTGTCGACGGGCGTTAGTGCAGGGCCCTTTTTTAATTTTCGGGCTCGAGCCTGTAATATTCCATCGAGTGTCACATGCCGGTTTATAGAAATATTGACCCGGTGCGTGTCATTGTAAGTCGTGTTCGTACCCAACTCAGGCACGATTCTCTCACTCTTAGCTGGGGGAAAGCGACCTGAAGTTCAATCCTGAGGGAAACGAGAATTAATGAAGAAGGACATCCATCCTGATTACCACCCGGTGGTTTTCAAGGACGCAGGCACGGGTCACTCTTTCCTTACCCGTTCCACCGCCACCTCCGACCGCACTGTCGAGTGGGAAGACGGTAACGAGTACCCGCTGATCGTCGTTGACGTCACCAGCGAGTCGCACCCGTTCTGGACCGGTGCTCAGCGTGTCATGGACACCGCTGGTCGCGTCGAGAAGTTCCAGCGCCGTTACGGTAACCGCATTCGCCGCGCGAAGAAGAACTAAGAATAGGAGGGGAATAAGAAAATGGCAGTACCAAAGCGTCGCATGTCGCGTGCTAACACCCGCGCTCGCCGTTCCCAGTGGAAGAGCAACAACGTCGCTCTCCAGGAAGTCAAGGTAAACGGTCGCGTCTACAACGTTCCTCGTCGCATCGCCAAGGCTGTTCAGCTCGGCCTGGTTGACGTCGAGAAGTTCTAACGCGCATCTTTTAGGATGCTGACAACGTTCCTCGCTGAACCGAAGAGCGCTTCGAGCGCCCAGAGCGCGTTCAGTGTGTAAGGAACAGTTGATAAAGAGCTTTTTAAACCTCACCCCATCGCTTGTACTCGGCGATGGGGTGAGGTTTTTCAGTTCTATGGCCAGGTTTTATGGGAGCACTCTCACGAAGAATCTGTGTCACATTTACACTCACCTTATATTTTCAAGGCACAATGGGCAGTATGAAGATTTTGGTAGTTGATGACGATCAAGCGGTACGCGAAGCGTTGCGGCGATCGTTGACTTTTAATGGCTACACGGTCGAGCTCGCCGAGGATGGCGCAGAGGCCTTGGAAAAGATTGCCAAGGATCGTCCGGATTTGGCCATTTTGGATGTCATGATGCCGAAGCTGGACGGCCTGGATGTTTGCCGTCGGCTGCGCAGCGAAGGCGATGATCTGCCGGTCATGATGTTGACTGCACGTGATTCGGTCTCCGAGCGCGTAGCTGGTCTTGATGCCGGCGCAGATGACTACCTGCCCAAGCCGTTCGCATTGGAAGAGCTGCTCGCTCGTGTCCGTTCGCTACTTCGTCGTTCTGCTTTGGAAGTGCCTGCGATGGAGGATGCCGCAACTCTGCAGTTTGAGGATCTCTCCTTGGACCCGGAAACTCGTGAGGTCTTCCGCGGTGAACGCCGCATTAGCCTCACTCGTACAGAATTTGCGCTGCTGGAATTGCTGATGAGCAACCCGCGGCGTGTACTCTCCCGTACCGCCATCTTGGAGGATGTCTGGGGCTATGACTTCCCGACGTCCGGCAATGCGCTGGAGGTCTACATTGGTTACCTGCGTCGTAAGACTGAGGCAGAGGGAGAGCCGCGTCTGATTCACACCGTTCGTGGTGTCGGTTATGTGATGCGGGAGACCGCACCGTGATGTTGCGCCGTCGTCGTTCGACCGGCGGTGGCGTGCAATCAAATCAGCGTTCTGCCACGGAGGTCAATCCGGGGCAAGGTACCGTCGGTAAGCAAGAGAAGTCCGCGAATACTGAGACGATGGCAGGGGAATCGCTTCCCGGCCTGCCGCGGAGCTCGCGTATCCCTTCGCTGCGTTGGCGGCTGACTATTCTGACAGCGCTCATTGTGGCGATGTCGGTGGGGCTGATGACGCTGGCTGCATTTTTTACTGTGCAGGCAGCGCTATACCGCGAGGTGGACAGTAACCTCCGTAGCCAGGCGGAAAAGCTGCTGATGTCACCGTACGCTTCGGAGTTTGCCATTGGCCCCTCCTTTGAAGCGGACTCGAACAGGATTCTGAACCCCGATTTGGACGCGGTGTACTTTGCCCACGGCAGTGTGGCGGGCAAAGGCGGTGGCTCAATCTCTATTGGTGGCCCCGAACTTGCGGTGTTGCGGGGGAATCGACAGGAATCGATTCGCACCGATGAGTACAACGGCCGTCGTGTATACGCCGTCCGCTCCGAAGACGGTGCGACGCTGATCCTTTCGCAGGATCTGAGCTCGACGCAGTCGGTCTTGAAAGCGCTCAGTGCAGTGCTGCTGAGTATCTCTGCTATCGGAATCCTCTTCGCAATCGGATCAGGTATTACGGTGGCAACAACGGGTCTGCGCCCGGTCACTCGGCTGCGCATTGCTGCGGAGCGGGTGACGGAAACCGACGAGCTGCGCCCAATCCCTGTGGAGGGCGACGATGAGCTTGCGCGCTTCACCCGCAGCTTCAATGAGATGTTGGCTGCACTTCAAGCGTCGCGCATTAAGCAGGCGGAGCTGGTTGCAGATGCTGGTCATGAGTTGAAGACTCCGCTGACGTCGTTACGCACAAATATTGAACTGCTGATGATGGCCTCCCGTTCGGGAGCGGCAATCTCGGATGAGGATCGCGCGGATCTGGAAGCTGACGTCATCGCACAGCTGGAAGAGCTGTCGACGCTGGTCGGTGACCTGGTTGATCTGGCACGCGAAGATGGCCCGCAACAGGTTATTGAGCATGTCGATGTCGACGAAATCATTTCCACGTCGCTGGCGCGTGTTGAGCGTCGTCGTCCGGACATTACTTTCGATGTGCAGACAGCTCCGTGGTATGTCTACGGGGATTCGGCGGGTCTTGGTCGCGCAGTTTTGAACTTGATGGACAATGCTGCAAAGTGGTCGCCAGAAAATGGCACCGTGCGGGTTCGTCTGACGCCGCTCAGCGAGGTTGTTGCTGAATTCACGGTGGCGGACTCGGGGCCAGGTATCCCGAAGGAAGATCGAGACAAGGTCTTCGAGCGTTTCTACCGTTCCATTCAGTCGCGGTCGATGCCTGGATCCGGCCTGGGCTTGGCCATTGTGAAGTCGGTCATCGTCCGCCACGGGGGTACGATTACTGCCGATGAGTCCGATGATGGCGGTGCCTTGATGAGAGTAACGCTGCCGGGCAGTCCGCACAGCGGAAAAGGTGACGACTCCGATTCCGCTCAAGAGCCTAGCTAGAAACGCATAACCCCACGTCAAAGCTGATGTAATCCTCGCTGCGCGCAGCCTTTTAAGGAAGTGCGTGGCGGGGATTCGGTGTTTCATTCGGGGAATTTTCGGCGAGACTGCAGACTGCTCTCAGCCAATTGTTAGACAGACAGTGCAAGGTATTACGTATGAGCAACTCTTTCAACGATTCCTCGCGAGGAGATGAGCGGGGACACTACTCCTCGCAGTCTCACAACTTCAGCGAGAACCGTGCCATGGGGAATGCTGGTGAGACAAACCAGTTTTCTGCCGACGAGCGCGGCTGGGAGAATTCCCACTACAACACCATCCCGTCTCAGCCGAACGGCGCTTACGGAGGCGGTTCAGAGTGGGATGTTGCGGCCAATCAGCAGAAGACCAAGGGTGCCCAGGGGGCTAAGGGCATGGGGGCGCTGGCAGTCGCTGCCCTGATGCTGTGCTCGGCCGGTATTGGTGGCGGTGTCGGCGCATGGGTAGTTCACAACTCGCAGTCGTCGGCTCCCGCGGACAACGCGCTGGATAAGCCTGCGGAAACCCGTCAGGTAGCAGCAGCTGAGGGGTCCGTGGAGAAGGTCGCGCAGAAGGTCCTTCCCAGTGTCGTCTCCATCACCACTGTCTCGGAGCGGGGCACGGCGTCGGGCTCAGGTTCCATTCTGTCGTCCGACGGCCTGGTGCTGACGAATAATCACGTCGTCGCAGGCGCAGGTCCGGACGCACATATGGAAGTCCTGCTTTCCGACGGCACCACGCACCCGGCAACTCTGGTTGCAGGGGATGCAGCGACTGATATTGCCGTTATTCGAATTGAAGGTGTTAACGGGCTGCGCCCAATCTCTCTGGGTAACTCCTCGCAGGTCCAGGTTGGCCAGGAAGTGGTGGCCGTTGGTTCGCCACTGGGACTGACCTCCACTGTTACGCAGGGCATTGTCTCCGCTAAAAACCGTCCAGTGACCGCCGCTGGTGAAGACGGTCAGTCCTCGGTCATTGATGCAATCCAGACCGACGCGGCGATTAATCCGGGTAACTCCGGCGGAGCGCTAGTGGATATGGAAGGCAACCTCATCGGTGTGCCCAGCGTGATTGCCTCTAACAGTGAGGCATCGGAACAGGCGGGCAGCATTGGCCTTGGTTTCGCAATTCCGGTTAATCAGGCTCGTCGCATAGCGGAAGACCTGATTGATTCCGGTAAGGCGCGGATGCCTGTCATTGGTGCCCAGATTGATTCGCGTCCGATTGCACGTGGTGCACTGGTGCGAGAGGTAACGCCAGACGGCCCAGCTGATAAGGCGGGACTGAAAGATGGTGACCTGATTACCAAGGTTGATGACCGCACACTTGACAACGGCGTTGCACTAATTGCGGCTATTCGGTCGCATCGGATTGGGGATTCTGTCACACTTACAGTTACAGATGAGCGAGGCGGCAACGAGCGAACGGTCGATGTCACCTTGGTAGAAGCCCAGGATTGATAGGCAGCGTGGTGGAGCTAGTACCTCACCATCTGTAGAAGAGTTTTCGAGTGAAACTTCGAGTGAAAAGCTGTGGGAGAAAGCGAGATAGAGCAGATGAGTGAAACCGTGAGTACTGAGCCAAGTGACGTCAACCTCGCTGAGATGGAGCGTCTTATCAACGACGACGGCCAGGTTCGAAATGCGTTTGTTGTCCTCGTGGGCGACCATTTTGAGAACCCGGATGGTGCGGCTTCGCTCATGGTTGAGCTGTTGGAAGAAGACGGCTACTCGGTCGATGCTGTGGTCAGTACGGGTGCAGTGAAGCGTGAGATCCGGAAGGCCCTAGATACCGCTGTTGTCGGTGGCGCAGATTTGGTCGTTACGGTGGGCGGTGTTGGTGTTGGGCCTCGTGCGAAGACCCCGGATGCCACTCGCAAGGTTCTCGATGTGCGACTGCAGGGCATCGAGCAGGCTATTCGTAACTCCGGTATGGGAGCTGGCGCATTGGATGCCGGTCTGTCCCGCGGTTTGGCCGGTGTGTCCGGTCAGACAGTGATTGTCAATCTCGCGGAGTCTCGCGCTGCAGTGCGCGATGGCATGGCGACAATTCTCCCGCTGGTCTCACATGTGCTTGACGATCTCTGCCGCTGGAGCGTCTAGGAATGGGCGACGCTAAGCAGCCCAATCAGCCTGAGCAAGAGCAAGCCGCGCCGCGCAGTGGCAGCCGTAGGCAGCGTCGCCGCGCAGGTGCACCGGCGAAAAACTTTGCCCAGTCGCGCAGTGCGAAAACTGCGCGCACAGTGCACTATCACGATGAATCCCCGGAGGATGCTCGTGATTTTGATGCGGACTACTGGACAAAACAGCGCCCACCCCATTGGGGATGAGCGCTGTGTAAAAGCGTTAGTTCGCTTCTTATCGGAAGCCTGCAACTAGCAGCTAGAGGCTAGTTCAGCTCCGTCTTCGGCTTGCCGTTCTGCTCTGCCAGCAGGTCACGAATCTCAGTCAGCAGGTCAGCCTCGGTGACCTCCGGTTCAGCGGAGGTCTCCAGACGAGCCTCACGCATCGCGTTGAACTTGTTCATCGGAGCAACGATGACGAAGTAGACAACCGCTGCGACCAGCAGGAAGTTGATGACTGCGGTGATGACAGCTGCGAAGTCAAGGTAGGTCGACGGGTTGCCCTTGATGATTTCGAAGCCGAGGCCAGTGACCTCAGCGCCACCGATGGTGTTCAGCAGCGGCTCGAGCAGGCTGTCGGTGAAAGCAGTGACGATTGCGGTGAACGCAGCACCGATGACAACACCGACCGCCAGGTCGATGACGTTGCCGCGCATGATGAACTCTTTAAAGCCCTTAAGCATAGGAAATTTCCTTCTGTAGAAACGGAACAAACCAAACGAGACCTGTGAGTCATCGCGTTGCTCAGTGCAGGCCCCTACGATTTCAGAGACGGGGCAGTGCGATGTCTGGCAGTGCCACTCTTCTTAGCTCTCATCGTAGTTTTGAATTGCCTGTCCATTGTATCCCTTCGCTAAGTTATGGGACAAGTCAACTTTATGCGAAAAACACTGTTCAGGACCATAAAATCTTTGAACCAGTGAGATTTTGGTCACTAACCCGCGAGTAACAGTGTGAGCGGAGATGCTAGCGATGTCGCAGCCACCACCTCCGCGGCGCCGGTGGGCAGAGCGACCAAGACCACCTCATCGTCGACGATGTTGACCACCCTTGCCCCGTGTGCAAGCGGCGCCGCCACCCCGCGCTCATCCGCTGTCGACACAATATCCACGCTGTCACCAGTGCGAAGAGCGGACACAATGCCCGCATCAGTCAACGTGATGGCAATAATTTTGCTTTCCGACGTCCCCGTCAGCGACTTGGCAAGTGACGGGCCGACCATTCGCTGCTCTGTAATTATCTCTCTCGGTGACATGCCGGTGGCCAGGGTGCGTCCCCGCACAGAGGCGATGTCCGTTACGGCTCCACCGGGAACGAGCTCCCGGGGAATGTCCTTGAAAGCCACATCTTGTTCTGCCACCGATGCGCCAGCCGCAATGGATTTGGCGCTAACCACTACCCGAATATGGCCGCTGCGGGGTGTCAATGACTCCACCGCCGCCAGGCCGACTGCGCATAGGAAAACAGTGAGGGCAACCATCCGCCGAATAGTTGTGGGGCGGAGCTTTCGGAATGGACGCGGAAACCGGGACGAATATTTTGGGCTCATATTAAGTTAGGCGCGAAAATCCCGGAATCGGTTCCATTAAATCTGTGAAATCCCCGCTGGCGTGATCACATAATCGGCAGGAATGTCGTGCTCATCGTAGGCAAGCTCCGTGCGCAATTCGGTGTCGAAAACCGCAACAGCGATGACCGCAGTTCTCGCTCCATCCGTATCGTCGTCGCGTCGAGCGAAAACCAAGCTGCGATCGTAGTAACCAGCGCCACGCCCTAACCGCATCCCGGTTGCGGGGTCGGCCGCAACTGCCGGCAGGATAATGGCGTCGGCAACACCCAGCTCAGCTGGGTCAGCAGAGTCTTCCACCGAAACAGGTTCTAAGAGTCCAAATCGGCCCTTGTGGAAGCTGCCGTTGTAGTAACCCCAGTGCAGCGGTTGTGGTGGACCGGGCGGGCAGACGGGAAGCAGAATTCGTGCTCCGGGAACCGCGTTGGCCAGAGCTTCCACAAAGCCCTGGCCGGGCTCACCACCAGTCGAACTAGAAACGCTTGCGCCGGGTTCGTCGCCAGCGGGGACATAGGCGGCAATGATGGGTTTTGCGAGGTCGCCGACGGTATTGGATAACCATTCTTGCAACCGCTGTACCAGTGCTTCGTCGTCAAGCATGCGCTCACGCTGCCCCTTGGCGGCGCGTGCGGCGAGTACCTCGTGCCGTGTGCGGGCTTTGAAATCAGACGTGGTTTCGGGAAGCGGAGCCATACCTGCAAACCTACTCTGTCAGGTAGGGGAGCGACCTCTGTCGTCAGCGCAGGAGAAAATTTCTGATTAATGCGTTGAAAAAGCGGGGTCAGCCTCCGAGCAAATGGAAGTTATATAGGTATCGTTGCCATTATGGTCTCATCGTCTAAAGAGTCTGGTTCGGACATGACTACTCCGGTTCGAACTGTCATCGTTCCTGCCGCGGGCATGGGTACGCGATTCTTGCCTGCCACCAAGACAGTGCCGAAAGAATTGCTGCCCGTAGTTGATACGCCGGGCATCGAGATGATTGCTGAAGAGGCCGCCGCCACTGGTGCGCAACGCCTGGCTATTGTCACAGCGCCGAGTAAGGATGGCGTGCTTGGGCACTTCGACCCGCGCCCGGACCTTGAGCAGACTCTCGCCGAGCGCGGCAAGGACAAAATTGCAGCGAAGGTACGCCGCGCCACCGAGGTTATCCGCGTCGAATCCGTTGTCCAGGATCGACCGCTGGGCCTGGGGCATGCGGTGCTGGTCGCAGAGCCGCTGCTCGAAGACGATGAGGACAGCGTTGCTGTCATGCTTCCCGACGATCTCGTGCTCCCAGTGGGCGTGATGGATCGGATGACGGAAGTGCGCGAGCGCTTTGGTGGTTCGGTGCTGTGTGCGCTGGAAATTCCTCACGAAGAGGTCTACAACTACGGTGTCTTCGATATCGAGGACGCTACCCCGGCGGAGTCTGGTGAGCTCGGTGCAGACGCAGCCGACGCTGATGCCTGGGACGATGTGAAGCGAGTCAAGGGCATGGTGGAAAAGCCGGATCCTGCGGATGCTCCATCCAACTTCGTTGCAGTCGGACGTTACTTGCTCGATCGCGCCATCTTCGATGCGCTGCGCCGCATCCCGCGCGGTAAGGGCGGCGAGTACCAGCTCACCGATGCAATTGAGTTGCTGATTCAAGAGGGGCATCCGGTTCATGTGGTCGTTCACAAGGGGTTCCGCCATGACCTGGGAAATCCTGGTGGCTTCATTCGTGCTTGCGTAGACTTTGGACTCAGGCATCCGGACTACGGCGAGGGGCTGCGCGACTACATGCAGCAGCGTCTGGCGCAGGATGAACAGGCTTAAAGCCTTTTTTATAGAGGCTTGTACTGAGAAGCTGAATAGCCATAAAGCGCACCGCGGGTTGGTGCCGAGGAAGGTAAAACATGCGTTCTGTGGAAGAACAGTTGGCGGCAATCACCGCACACGCTGTGATGCCTGATCCTGTGCGCGTTGCTATTTCGGAATCCCTCGGCATGCTGTGCGCTGAGGATGTCATCGCTGAGCAGCCGTTACCGGGATTCGTGCAGTCAGCAATCGATGGTTATGCGGTGCGCGCTGTCGATATCGTCGGCGAATCTGGTTCTTTACCTCCGGATGCGCGTCAGAGTGATGTTGATTTTCGCGAGGTTGAGCTACCTGTTGTCGGTGAGGTGACAGCCGGATCTCACCATCCGATGCGGCTACAGCCGAAGCAGGCCGTGCGCGTACAAACTGGTGCGCCGCTGCCATCGCTTGCCGACGCCGTCGTGCCCCTAAACTGGACCGACCGCGGTGGCCGTCGAGTTAATGTTCTCCATCCGGTCTACTCCGGTGACTTTGTGCGCAAGGTCGGTGACGACGTGCAGCCGGGTGACGTGGCGGTGTCCTTGGACTCGGTGATTTCGCCGTCACAGGTTGGATTGCTGGCAGCGGTGGGGCGTTCGAAGGTTTTGGTGCACCCCAAGCCGCGTATGTCCGTGATTTCCATTGGTAATGAGTTGGTCGATGTTGACCGCACGCCGGGGCTCGGTCAGGTCTACGACGTCAACTCCTACGCGTTGGCAGCAGCCGGCCGCGATGCCGGGGCCGAGGTACACCGAGTGGGTATTGCCACCGGTGAGCCCCGTCGCATCCGAGAAATCATCGAAGGCCAGCTCATTCGCAGTGAGCTCTTGGTCATCACGGGGGCTGTCGGCGGTGCCGCGGGTGAGCAGATTCGCCGTGTGCTGGCTGAATTGGGCGAGGTTGATGTTTCCCGCATCGCTATGCATCCTGGTTCGGTCCAGGGCTTTGGTCTGCTGGGAGATGACAAGATTCCAACGTTCCTCCTGCCGTCGAATCCGGTCGGCGCATTGGTCGTTTTTGAGGTCATGGTTCGTCCCCTCATTCGGCTGGCGTTGGGTAAGCGCAATCCCCGCCGCCGCGCTGTCACAGCTCGTGCTGTCGGCCCGATCGAGTCGGCGGAGAAGCGTCGCGGGTATATCCGTGGCCAGCTCATGCGTGACCGTGAGACCGGCGAATACATGGTGCAGCCGCTGGGAGGTTCCGGCGGTGCACAAGCCCACCTATTGGCCGGTATGTCGGAAGCCAACAGCCTCATCGTGATTCCGGAAGACGTGCTGCACGTGCGTCCGGGAGATGTAGTTGACGTGCTGTTCATGGCGCGCCAGGCCTAACCTCACTCCACTACCGCGAGTATTGTTGCTGTGCGTACTTCTCGTCTAGTAACCAGTGGCGGCCGAGTCCGCCTGCGTGTGCCAGAGCGCTCTGATGCCTCTGCATGGCGGGCACTGCGGCTGCGTGACGAGCCCATTTTGCGCCCCGTGGAGCCAACCCTCGAGGACGACTGGGATAACGCCCACAGGGCTTCTGTTTTCCGCCGTAACCTGCGCAGTTGGCGTCGTTCAGAGGCTGCGGGAGACATGATTGTCTCCACCATTGAGGTAGACGGCCAGTTCGCCGGCATGCTCACACTCGGCGGTATTACGCCTTTCCCCGTCGCTCACGCATGGATTGGCTACTGGGTCGGCAGCGGCTTTACATGTGGAGGGGTCGCCACTGCGGCAGTGGCGTTGGCGTCGGATTATGCCAAGAGAGTTGGCGTCCACCGAATTGAAGCGACTGTGTTGGACAGCAATGTCCCGTCGATACGCGTGCTGGAAAACTGTGGGTTCGAGTTCGAAGGCGTGGCGCGGGAAGCCTTCCATATGGATGGCGCGTGGCGCGATCATCTGACCTATGCGCGGGTGGGGGAGGACAGTGCAGTGGACCTCATCGTGGCGAGTGGTCGCGCGCAATATGAAGAGGCGGAGAAATACCCACCGCAACGGCGCGCCTGAGTAGTCTGAGTAACACACGCCGATAGGGTGATGACAACTCTACTATTGGGCGAATTCGCTCTAGATACGCTGACTGCCTTCGCAAATGCCTCTGTGGAAGGGCATGTGGGTGGCGTATTTGGGCCGGGGAGAGACGGCGAAACCCCGGGCGAAATCGCAAGGAGACACAAAATATGTCAACTTCACTGTTGCTGATACTCATCGTTGTACTGTGGCTGTTTGTGCTGGCCCCGCTGGTGGTCAATACGCGCAAGCCGATCCGTCGTACCTCCGATGCGCTTGGTAAGACCCGCGTGCTGCATCGTGGTGGCGAGGAGTTGGCCACGACGCGCCGCCGTCCGTCTTTTAAGGAGTCGGACGTGCGCGTGGCCGAAGAAGTCGACGATTCTCTCGAAACCGTTGACGCGCAGGTCGACGATGACTTCGATGTCAGCGACGTGCTTATCGACGACACCGTGGACGAGGCGGCCGATCCGGCCGTCGTCGACGGCGATATCGTCTACGAGCTGGAAGCGGCAGATGCAGAGGAGGAGACCCCGCAGGCGGATGATTCCGCTACCGAGGAAGCCACTGCTGAGTCTTCTGACCGCTCTGACATGGACGTGTCCGATGATGAGTCTGCAGACCAGTCGCTGCAGGCTGTCGTTAATGACGAGGATGCTGAATCTGACTCCGCCGTTGCCTCCGCCGAAGGTGACGTGGTTCGTGCAGATGAGTCCTCTTCCGATGTGAGCGTTGACGTTCGCCGTCAGTTTGTCGACGCCGATGACTTGATGTTCGAAGATGCCGTTGAATCTGACGCTGATTCCGGTGCCGCGGCTGACGCTGAGCACGCGGACGCTGAGGCTCTCTCTGAGACTGAAGAGGCAGCAGACACCGTAGACGAGCAGGCGGAACCCGACGAGACCGTCGAGGACGACAGCGACCACAGTGTCGAGTCCAACGATGACGCAGTCGCTGTCGATGACACCTTGACCGAAGATGATTACGCGTTCGCTGAGAAGCGCCGTGGTCGTGGTGGGTTCGATCCGATTTCGGATGCCCAGTACGCTGAGACTCGCTTTGCCCGCCGCCGCCGTTCGGTTGCTGGGCTGGCAGCGTTCATCGCGGTCACGGTCATCATCGCTGCTTTCGCCGGTGGTTGGACCTGGTGGATTCCACTGGTCGGTGTCGGCTTGATGACCCTGTATCTGGTCAACCTGCGCCGCACCGTGCGTGCAGAGCAGGAACTGCGGGCTCGCCGAATTCGCCGTATGAAGATGGCCCGCCTCGGCGTGCGTAACCGCGAGGATGATGAGCTGGGAATTCCACAGCGTCTGCGCCGTCCGGGCGCGGTAGTGGTCGAGCTTGATGATGAGGACCCGGATTTCGCAGATCTGGCCTACACTGACTACCGCTTTGATGACGACGATTATGACGAAATGCCACAGGCTCGTGTGAGCTAGTCCTGTGAACTGAGCCGTAGAACAACCTTAAAGTTGTCTGAGCACGTCAGCGCGATTTTTTGTTAGAAACTCGGCCTGTTACGATGTCACTACCTAAGACATGACACACCGGGTGTGTTTGGCGGAAGGCTTCTCCCGAGGGGTTGGGAGAAGCCTTTTTGCATGTTTAAGTCGCTGGCCTCTCGCAGCCGCAGTGCTACCGTGTTTTGACCGTGCCGTCGGGTAGCATGTCCCTCATGGATCGACCGGTAATGCGCGATATCGCGCTCGTGATTCTCCGCCTGATACTCGGAATTATCTTCATCTGCCATGGCTGGGACAAGATTTTTATCACCGGTATCGACAAGACGACCGGTTACTTTGTTGCCGCGAATATCCCGCAGGCGCACTTGACGGTCTGGGTTGTCGCTCTAGTCGAACTGGTCGGTGGCGCGTTGCTGATTCTGGGACTCTTGGCACCGACGGTGGCGATGGTCTTCATCATTGAGATGATTGGTGCCTGGTGGTCGATGCACTTGGGCAATGGCCTGTTTATCCGCGACAACGGTGCGGAGCTTGTGATGTCGCTCATCGGTGGTCTGGTGATGATTTTCGTTTTCGGGGCTGGCCGTTTCAGTTTGGACAGGCAGTTCATCAGGTAAGACCTCATTAGGTACAACCCCCTTAAGAGTTAAAGGCGGTGGAGATCCCCCGTGGAGTGCGAGGAAATTCGCGCAGCATTGTCAGCTCGCCTCGATGGCGAGCAGGCAAGTATTGCCGATGAAGTCATCGATGCCCATCTTGGGGCCTGCGAGGAGTGCCGAGCTTGGTACGAGCGAGCGGTGCGGCTGAACCGCGCCCTTACGGTTGGGCCTGCCGATGGCATGCCGGAGATTTCCACGGATGATCTCTCGGAGCGCATTTTGGTCTCTATCGAACCGGAGCGCCGCCGGCGTGAGCGCGCTTGGCTGCTCATGGCCGGCACCGCCCGCGGGGTGCTCATTGCACTGGGCCTTTGCTGGGCGGTCTGGGGGATTGCGACACTGGTCGACGCCTCCGGCATGATGACGCTCGGACTTTCCTCGACGCAGCCGCAGGGCGGTGCAGGAATCGCGACAAGCACGGAAGCGCCTATCGACGGTTCCACTGCCACTGTTGACCCAATGGAGCTCGGAGCACGCCTTGCCATCCAACTCGCGGCAATTCGGCTTGCGTTGGCAGTGGGATTGTTCTGGGCTGCCTGGCGGCCACGCGCTGCCATGGGCATGGCGCCGGTCTACGGTGCCGTCGCCACGTTCAGCATCGGTTTTGGTATTCGTGACATTCTCATCGGTGCTCAGGGAGCATCAGAGATCGCTGGCCTGGCCTTGATGTTTGTCTCCGCTTTGACACTGGCCGTTGTGTGGCTGGGCGGTTATACGCCGACGGCAATCGCACAGGCATGGCGAGCCGCCTCCGGGTTGCCGGTCACAGGCGTGCCACCACAGCGGGACTAGCTCCAGGACGGCAACCAGAACCGCCAATCGAAGTGGTTGAGAGGCAGCGGGTAGCCGGTCAAAATCGGCAGCCAGAACACAAACGCGGCCACCACTAGTGCGGCGTGTGCGCCAACTATTACCAACCCCACCGGCTTATCGCGAGGCCACCAGTGTGAGAGATCGTCGGCAAGCAGAGCAAAGGCGATGAGTACAAATGGAATCAGCGCGGTGGCGTAGAAGAAGTACATCTGACGGTCGTAGCCGATGACCCACGGCAGCCACGAGGCGAGGAAACCGATGACTGGCAGTGCGTAGCGGCCGTCGCGGCGGCCGAGCCAGCGCCATGTGGCCCACAGGACCACGGGGACCAGCAACCACCAGATGGGCGGGGTGCCAAAGAGCATCATCCAGCCCTTGCACTCCTGGCCACCACTGCAGTTGGTTTCGGTGGAGTAGTAGAGCATTGGCCGCCAGCTGACCAGCCACTCCCAGGGCTTGGACTCCCAAGGGTGTTTGTGGCCATTAGAGGTGGTCAGCTCGGCGTGGAACTTCAGCACGCTGTTCTGGTAGTGCAGGTAGTTCTGCACGGCCTCGGGAAGCCAGCCGGTGCCGGGGAGTCCCGTATCGCGCTCTTCGGGCGAGACATGGCGATAGACCGACGTTTCTTCGGCGAACCAGGAACGCCAACTTAAGAAGTAAACGCCCAGCGGGACCACCACCAGATCACGCAATGCCGGGGCGGTATCGCGGGCGAGTGCGCCGAGCACGGGTTTGCGCGCACCGGCATTCTTGCGTGACACCAGATCCGTGAAGACGGACCACAGGCCGAATGCGGCCATGTAGTACAGACCGGACCACTTCACCCCGGTGGCAAGCCCCAGCATGATGCCGGCGAGCAGTCGCCACCAGCGATAGCTGAGATAGGGGCCGAAACTACCGAGTTCCGTGGCGGATTCCAGGCGCTTGCGGGCATCGGCCTGGTCAATGAGAAGTGCCCACGCGGCCGCGATGATGAAAAAGGTCTGAATCATATCCAGCATGCCGACCCGAGAGGAGACAAACAGCACTCCGTCGGCAAGCGCGTAGAGACCAGCAATACCCACTGCCAACCGCGAGCCGCGAGAGATGCGTCGGACGATGTCCATGAGCAGCAGGATAACCAGCGTGCCACACACCGCCGACATAAATCGCCAGCCCATTGGTGAATAACCGAAGATCCACTCGCCCAAGGCGATGACCTGCTTGGCCACTGGCGGATGCACAATCAGACCGTAGCCGGGATTGTCCTCGATGCCAGACGAGATGGGGTCGCGCGTGGACTCCAGAATCTGCCATGCCTGCGGCACATAGTGCTTCTCATCGAAGAGCGGGGTGCCATTGTCGGTCTTGGCAGCAAGCCCGATGAAACGCGTTAGCGCTGCGACGATTCCGAGAACCACAAAAGTGGCGGTATCCCATTTGTCCCACCGCCGCAGTGGCGGCAGCGGGGGAACCGGGGGAATCGGGCGCAGGAAACGCTTTTTCGCGCGGCGCTCGGTTTCCGGTGGTGGGGTTAAAGCGGCATCGGTCACGAATGTCAGTTTAAGCTATGGAATCATGACGCATTCGGCATCGAACTTCCAACCGCACGAGAACGAGCCCCTCAGCGAGGCTACGACGCTGGCTCCCGGCATCACTCTGGTGGCAACGCCGCTGGGCAATATCGCCGATGCCTCCGACCGCTTGCGCGGTGCGCTTATCGACGCCGATATCATCGCCGCGGAAGACACCAGGCGGGCGCGCAACCTAGCCACAGCGCTGGGCATTTCCCCCAAGGGGAAGTTTGTTTCGAACTTCGATCACAACGAAGAGAGCCGCACTGAGTCGCTGATTCAGGCGGCGAAGGCGGGACAGAAAGTCATTGTGGTGACCGATGCGGGGATGCCGGTGGTGTCAGACCCCGGCCTGGCTGTGGTGGCGGCTGCTCACGACGCGGGTGTGCCGGTGTCCTGCGTACCGGGGCCGAGCGCGGTGACTACCGCATTGGCTCTCAGCGGGTTGGGCGTCGGCCACTTTTGCTTCGATGGTTTTGCACCTCGTAAACAGGGGGCGCGCCGGATCTGGCTGGAATCACTGAAGACAGAGAAGCGGGCCTGTTGTTTCTTTGAGTCGCCGCATCGGTTGGCTGTTACGTTGGCCGATGCCGCGGAGATTTTGGGTGAGGAGCGGCGCGCGTCGGTAAGCCGTGAGCTGACCAAGCGTTTTGAAGAGACTCGCCGTGCGACGCTGGGAGAGCTGGCTGCGTGGGCGGAGGAAGGTGTCCGCGGCGAAATTACGGTGGTGATTGAGGGTGCGGGGCAGCAGGCGACGGAGGTATCCACGGAGGACTTGGTTGACCGCGTGGAGGAGCTTGTGGCTGATGGCATGCGGCTGAAGGATGCCGCGAAGCAGGTTGCGGCAGAGGCTGGAATGACAAAGCACCGTGATCTCTATCAGGCGGTTTTGGCTGCTCGTGAGGGAAATCGTTAGCCGATTGTTACTTTGTGCCAGAAAATGTTCCAGCGCACGCCAGTGAACAGGGTAAACGCTGTTATTGGGAGTTTTGTAATTCAGACGGGAAATGAGGAAAACCTGAGAGAATCCACATCCTGAGTTGAAATCCCAGGTCAATGGTGGACATGGTGGAGGAATGACGAATCCACCAGAGCATGAAATACAACAAGAAGTAGGGGAGTCAGTCGTCGGCGAAGTCAGGGCCGACGATTCTCACGCTCCCGTGAACCTCGGGGTTACCATCCCCGCCGTTGTCGCAATTCTGGCAATCATCGTCTGGGGCCTGGCGTGGCCGGATAGTTTCTCGACGTTTGCATCTAGCTCTCTGAACTGGGTCGTGGAGAACATCGGCTGGCTGTTTATCTTGGCCAGTACCGTCTTTGTCTTCTTCATTGTGTCCATCGCGATTTCCAAGTTCGGTCACATCCGCTTGGGCAAGGACAACGAGAAACCAGAGTTTTCCACGCCTAGCTGGATTGCGATGATGTTCGCCGCCGGTATGGGCATCGGTCTGATGTTCTACGGTGTCGCTGAGCCGCTGACCTTCTATCGCGATGGCGTGCCGGGCCACCAGCCGAAGGAAGTCGGTACCGCCATGGCTTCGACGATGTTCCACTGGACTCTGCACCCGTGGTCGCTCTACGCCATCGTCGGTCTCGCAATTGCTTACTCGACCTACCGCCTCGGCCGAAAGCAGCTGATTTCGGCGGCGTTCATCCCGCTCATCGGCGCGCGTCGCGCTGAGGGGCGGTTGGGCAAGCTTATCGACGCGCTTGCGATTTTTGCCACCGTCTTCGGTACGGCAGCCTCTCTCGGTGTGGGCGTACTTCAGATTTCCGCCGGTTTGGAAATCAACGGGTTCAACGCCATCAAGGGCGCACCTTTGTGGATTGGTCTTATTCTCGTTCTGGGCTGTGCCTTCTTGGTCTCTGCACTGTCGGGCGTGGGCAAGGGAATTCAGTACATCTCGAACTTCAACATGGTTGCCGCAGGTCTGCTGGCTCTGCTGGTGTTGGTCCTCGGCCCTACCGTGGTGATTCTGAACCTGATTCCGACCTCTATTGGCAGCTACCTGGATTCCTTCTTTGAGATGGCCTCCCGCTCCAGTGCTTCCGCTGACGGCACCGCCGGTGAATGGCTCTCTTCCTGGACAATTTTCTACTGGGCCTGGTGGATCTCATGGTCGCCGTTTGTCGGTATGTTCATCGCACGTATTTCTCGCGGCCGTACTATCCGTGAGTTCGTCTTCACCGTCGTCGCCGTTCCGTCGATTGTCTCTGCAGTGTGGTTCTCCATCTTTGGTGGCACCGCCATTACCCACGAGCAGCAGGGTGCGTCCATCTACGGTGACGGTTCGGCCGAGAGTCAGCTGTTCAATCTGCTGGAATCCTTGCCGGGTGGCGCGATTACCTCCGCTATCGCAATGATTCTGCTGGCTACCTTCTTCATTACCTCGGCAGACTCCGCCTCCACGGTGATGGGTACCATGAGTCAGTTCGGTCGACTCACAGCGTCGCGCACGGTCACTGCTATGTGGGGTATTTTCACCGCTCTGATTGCCATCGTCCTATTGGTCACCGGTGGCAGCGATGCCCTGTCGAACCTGCAGAACATCACCATTTTGGCGGCAAGCCCGTTCGTCATTGTTATCTTGGCGCTGATGGTTTCGCTGGTTAAGGGGCTTTCCGACGATCCGATGTACCTCGATGACAAGGAACAGCGTCAGTTTGCCCTGCGCATGGCTCGTGAGCGCCGCTTGGCGGAAGCGGCCGAACAGCGCGAGCGCCGCCGTGCTCGTAAATTGCGCAACTAGCTTTCCAACAGCAGCGGTGCGGCCTTGGCCTCAATCTCGGCCCATTCGCCCTCGGGTGTAGACCCGATGGTGATGCCACCGCCGATGCCAGCTTCGACCCGAACTCTCCCCGAGTTCGGGTCTTTTGTGTACTCAGCGGTACGAATACCGACATTGAGCTCAAGTGCATCACCGTGGGCCGCACCAATCGCGCCGCAGTGAGCGCCACGGGGTTCGGGTTCCCACTCGCGCAGAAGCTCAATTGCTCGCAGCTTCGGTGTACCGGTGACTGAGGCCGGTGGGAAGCAGGCTTCGATTAGTTCAGCGTGGCTGAGCTGATCGGGAAGTTCCGCGGAAACTGTGGAAAAGAGGTGCCACACGCCCGGTGCCGGACGCACACTGAGCAGGTCTGTGACCTTCACGGTGCCGGTCTTGGCAACTTGACCGAGGTCATGGCGCACCAGGTCGACAATCATGATGTTCTCGGCGACATCCTTGTCGCTGCGCAATAACTCGTTCGGGGGCCGGCCAGCGGGAATCGTGCCTTTGATGGGAGTTTCAGTCACGCTTGTGCCTGCGCGGATGAGGAACTCCTCAGGACTCAGCGAGGCCAGGATTGGAATTCCAGCGTCGAGGTTGCCGGGCAAGAATGCTGCTCGAGCCGGCTGATACCGCGCCACGCGGGAGGAAAACCACGCACCGGCGTGGGCTAGTGCAGAGTCGCTCGCTGCCAGCTCCGCGTGAAAGCGTGTGGAAATGCAGGTTTGGTACACCTCGCCTGCGGCAATTGCCTCCTTACAGTTTGTCACCGCAAGCTGGTGGTGTTCTCGGTCGCCCTGATCCCACTCCAGTGGTGTGGCCGCGGGGAGCGCGTCGGCACGCGTGTCTTCGTGCGAGTAGTTGATGGCCTCCTGAAGGGCTTGGAAATCCGGATTGAAGGGGTCACCGGTGCCGGGGCCGTCGAAATGCCACGTGCCGTCGTCGGCAAGCAACGCGACGCAGGTAGCGACCCCGTGCGCGCTGGTGCCGGAGTAGGGGCGGAACCCAAAGATCCACGCATCGGGGTCGGGGATGGTGAAAAGCGCTGCCGACTCGCAGGCAGTGAGCTCGACGTTGGCGGCGAGAACCGCGCGATAACCGAACCAGGAGCCGATGAGCGCGGCGGGACGATGACCGGCAGCGATAAGACGCGCCAGCGCAGTGGTCGCACGCGAAGTGAAGTCAGCAGCCGAGCCGGAGGAGGTAGACCGAGTGGACATAGGACATAAGCGTAGTGACTGCGCGAGCGCGCGATGACGCTAGGGGACAGTTCTTGGAAGACTTCATGAGGGCACAGTTCATCGTGATGGTAGGTCATCTATTACCCTGTTAAATATGTCTCGCATTTTCACAGCAGTTGCGTGGCCGTACGCTAACGGTCCGCGACATATCGGCCATGTTGCAGGTTTCGGTGTCCCCTCGGACGTTTTCGCTCGCTACCAGCGAATGATTGGCAATGACGTGCTGATGGTCTCCGGTACTGATGAGCATGGCACGCCACTGCTTGTGCAGGCGGAGAAGGAAGGCGTTTCTGTCCAGGAATTGGCCGACCGTTACAACCGCCAGATTGTGCAGGACCTCGCGGGTCTGGGGCTTTCCTACGACCTGTTTACGCGCACAACCACGCGCAACCACTACGCCGTTGTCCAGGAGCTCTTCCGTGGGCTCTACGAAAACGGCTATATGGTCAAGCAGACCACGATGGGTGCGATTTCCCCGTCGACCGGTCGCACCCTGCCGGACCGTTACATCGAAGGTACCTGCCCAATTTGTGGCGCTTCCGGTGCCCGCGGCGACCAGTGCGACAACTGCGGTAACCAGCTTGACCCGGCCGATCTGATTGATCCGGTGTCGAAAATCAACGGCGAGACCCCGAAGTTCGTTGAAACTGAGCACTTCCTGCTAGACCTGCCGGCTCTGGCAGAGGCCTTGACCGAGTGGCTGCAGGAGCGCAAGGACTGGCGCCCGAACGTGCTGAAGTTCTCCCTGAACATCCTGAAGGACATCCGTCCGCGTGCAATGAGCCGTGATATTGACTGGGGTGTGCCGATTCCGCTGGAGGGCTGGTCGGAAAACGGGACGAAGAAACTCTACGTTTGGTTCGACGCCGTCGTCGGTTACCTATCCGCTTCCATCGAGTGGGCCTGGCGCATTGGTGACCCGGAAGCGTGGCGCAAGTGGTGGAATGACCCGGAGGCGCTGTCCTACTATTTCATGGGCAAGGACAACATCACCTTCCACTCCCAGATTTGGCCGGCTGAGCTGCTGGGCTACCGTGGCGAGGGCTCCCGCGGGGGCGAGGTCGGGGAGCTCGGTGAGTTGAACCTGCCGACGGAGGTCGTCTCCTCGGAGTACCTGACCATGTCGGGCTCGAAGTTCTCCTCTTCCAAGGGCGTTGTCATCTATGTGAAGGACTTCCTGGCGGAGTTTGGTCCGGATCCGCTGCGCTACTTCATCGCGATGGCAGGCCCGGAGAACCAGGACACCGACTTCACCTGGGATGAGTTCGTCCGCCGCGTGAATAACGAGCTGGCCAACTCCTGGGGCAACCTGGTCAACCGCACCGTGTCCATGGCTTTCAAGAACTTCGGTGAGGTGCCAACTCCGGGCGAACTCACTGACGCTGACCGTGAACTGCTCGACCTGGCTGAGCGTTCCTTCGCCGAGGTCGGCGACGCGCTTGCGCTGTCCCGCTTCCGCGCCGGTATCACCGCCGCCATGCACTTGGTCGGAGAGGCCAACGCCTACATTGCTGCGCAGGAGCCGTGGAAGCTGGCGAAGGACGAGTCCCAGCGCGAGCGTCTCGCCACCGTGCTGTGGACAGCACTGCAGGTAGTCAGCGACGCCAATGTGCTGCTGACCCCGTACCTGCCGGAAAGCTCGCAGAAGGTCTTCGAGACCCTGGGCGGCGAGGGGATCTGGGCCGCAATGCCAGAAGTCCAGGAAGTCCAGGACGACATGCCGGTCGAACCGGTCGGCGCTGACCTGCCGGCAGAGGGTAGGAGCTACCCAATCATCACCGGTGACTACGTCAATCAGAAGGCCGCCTGGCGTCGCTTCGACATTGAGCCGGGTACGGCGCTGGCCAAGCCGAAGCCGATTTTCACCAAGCTCGACTCTGAGTTGGCTGAGCACGGCCCCGAGTGGGCACAGGTGAAGTAGGGGCTCAGTAGAGGTATGGGAAAGCGCAAACGCAAGATTGCAGAACCCGCGGAGTATCTCACTCCGCTGTTTGACGCCCACACGCATCTCGCGTCCTGTGGGGCGCAAACTCCGGAAGAGATTGCGGCGCTCATGGACCGGGCCGCCGCAGCGGGCGTCGTCGGAGTCTGCACGGTCGGCGATGGCATGCCGGAAACCGAACTGGCCTTTGCCGCTGCGCACGCGCACCCCAACGTCTGGGCCGCCGCCGCCATCCATCCGACGCGCGCGCACGAGCTTGACGACGACGCCAAGGCCCGCTTAACCGAAATGGCTGCCGACCCCAGGGTTGTGGCCGTGGGGGAGACGGGATTGGATTGGTACTGGCTGGATTCCCTCGACGGCTGCGCGTCGAAGAGCGAACAGCTGGCTGCGTTGCAGTGGCATATGGAGCTCGCAGCAACCGTCGGCAAGCCGTTGATGATTCATAACCGCGACGCCGATGAAGACCTGATGGCGGCGTTGGACGGCTACGACAATACGGTCATTTTGCACTGTTTCTCTTCGCCCATCGAGGTTGCCCGCGAAGCCATTGCACGCGGTTACCTGCTGAGTTTTACCGGCAACGTGACCTTCAAACGCAATGATTACCTGCGGCAGGCTGTGGCTGAGGCGCCGGCGGAGCAGCTGCTGGTGGAAACCGATGCCCCGTACATGACCGCGGAGCCTTTCCGAGGTGCGCGCAACGAGTCCACTTTTATCGGTCATCAGGCGCGTGCGATGGCCGCAGCCCGAGAAATCGGGGCGGAGGAGATGGCACAGATTTTGACGGATAATGCACGTCGGGTGTACGGCATTTAAGCACGTGCTGGCGTATTGCCGCCCCTGAGCTGTGGAAATGCAGCCGGGGCGGTTTGTTGTATTTCCCGTCACTTTTATCGATATATTTTAGACAACACTGAATCTTTACCGTACTGTTACAAACTGTATTTCTTTCATTTGCTAGCTGCCCCATCCTCCGAAAGGCTGTGACGAACCCCGTGAGTGCTGCGAAGAAGCGTCATCTCAATCGTGCTAATGACGGAGTCTCCACTTCGTCCAAGATTGCCGCAGGCGGTCTGGTCGCTGCTGTTGCTCTGGGTGGTACTGTCGCAGCATCCAACTATGACACCATCACCGTCGAAATCGACGGTAAGGTTGAGCAAATCGCAACCTGGTCCAAGGATGACAAGGCCATTCTAGAGAAGGCTGGTGTCGAAACCACCGGCGGAGACTTGGTTCAGCGTCAGGGCGATCTCACGGACGGCGGCAAGCTGGTCTACCGCTCTGCCAAGCCAGTCACGATGATTGTCGATGGCAAGCCGCAGGAGCACAAGACCAATGCCATCACTACCGATGAGCTGATTGAAGGTCTGAAGAAGCAGGGGCTCATCTCCGATAAGGACAAGGTCGAGGTCGAAAAGGGCGAGATTTCCGCTAAGGGAGTCGAACTCGACGTCGTTCGTGCCAAGAATATTGTGCTTCACGACGATGCCAAGGACATCGACCTGACCGTCCCGGCTATGACCGTCGGAGATGTGCTGGCTCAGCGTGGCATTGAACTGCGTGAAGACGACACCGTTGAGCCGGGTCTGGATGCTCCGGTCACCGAGGGGATGCGCATCGCTCTGTCTCGTCTGATTGATAAGACCATCACCGAGACTGAGGAGATTCCAGCTCACGAGAACATCATTGAAGATGATTCGATGTTCGAAGATGAGCGCATCGTTGAGCAGGAAGGTGAACCGGGCCAGGTAGAGCGTCAGGTCAAGGTCACCTCTCGCGATGGTGAAGAGCTCGGACGCGAGGTCCTGGAAGAAAAGGAGCTAAAGGCTCCGGGTATCTCCACTATTCGCCAGGGCACTAAGTCCCGCATTGCAGCTCCGGCTGCCGGCTACGGCGTGTGGGATCAGCTGGCTCAGTGTGAGTCCGGCGGCGACTGGGCTATCGATACCGGTAACGGTTTCTCCGGTGGTCTGCAGTTCACCGATTCCACTTGGGCAGCTTACGGCGGTACTGAGTATGCACCGCGTGCATCGCAGGCTTCCCGCGAGCAGCAGATTGCTGTCGCTGAGCGTGTCCAGGCTGGTCAGGGTTGGGGCGCATGGCCCGCTTGTACCGCTTCCATGGGGCTTCGTTAAAGCTAGTTCCGTCTAGCCATAACGAGCTAAGCCTATTTTTTGTGTTGACCCCGTAGTATCTAACTGTGACTAAAGCAGAAGTTTCTTTCTTGGGGCCGGTCGAAGTACGCGACTTGGCGGCGCAGTTGGATATTGTCCCGACGAAGAAATTGGGGCAGAACTTCGTCCACGACGCCAACACCGTGCGTCGAATTGTCGCTGCGGCGGACTTGCCGGAGGATTCCTACCCTGTTGAGGTTGGCCCCGGCTTGGGCTCGCTGACCCTCGGGCTGCTCGAACACTGCGGCCGCGCGGCGGCTGTTGAAATCGATTCGCGGCTGGCGGCGCGTCTGCCCCAGACAGTCACTGAGCGCGCCGAGGGCTGCGCACTTGAGCTCATTGAGAAAGATGCGCTGAAGGTCAGCCGCGAGGACTTTCAGACTGCCCCAGATGCGCTGGTGGCCAATCTGCCATACAACGTTTCTGTACCGGTGCTGCTGCACATGCTTGCCGAGCTGCCCACCATCCGTCGCGTGCTCGTGATGGTGCAGTCTGAGGTCGCTGACCGGCTGGCGGCTCAGCCGGGCTCCAAGATCTACGGTGTCCCCAGTGTCAAGGCCGCCTACTACGGCACAGTGCGTCGCGCCGGTGCCATTGGTCCGCACGTCTTCTGGCCGGTCCCCAAGGTTGATTCCGGGCTCGTTCGCATTGACTGCTACGCTCGCTCCGACGCTCCAGAGAACTCCAAGACCGCCGATGCCCCCGAGGCCCCGTGGGAAATCTCGCCGCAATTCCGCGCGCGCCTTTTCCCGCTTATCGACGCTGCTTTTGCGCAACGCCGCAAGACCCTCCGGGCGGCCCTATCGGGGATTTACGGATCTGGTGCCGCAGCCGAAGAGGCGCTTATGGCAGCGGGGATTGACCCCAAGCAGCGAGGAGAGAAGCTTGAAATTGCCGATTTCGTTCGTCTCGCTGAGGTCTCACGAGACCAGCGCTTTTAATAAAGGACAGGCAATCTTTCCCCCATGCACCGTGACGACACCCCCAGTAGGGCCGAGATCGGCCGGCGCGAACCGCGCAGCCTGGCTTGGACTAAGTTCTGGCCTGACGACGACGGCTGGGTGTGCAACTGCATAGTTTTCCGCGGTGACCGCTTGCTGCTTCTGCTGCGTGAATACGAGGGCTTCCTCGGGGGCCAGTGGGATTTGCCCGGTGGCAAGCTAGACGCGGGGGAGGAGCCCGTGGAGGCCGCTGTGCGCGAACTGCGTGAAGAGGCCGGCTTGCGCGCAGCGGAGGTCAGCGAATTTGCCCATTATTCCAATCCGGACTTGGGCGGGGAGAATTTCCGCTTCCACACGGTGACCTTTCTAGTACGCGAGGCCGACGACACGCAGAATGTCCAGCTCAGCGGCGAGCATCCGGAATTTAAATGGGTAACCCGAGAGCAGTTCGATGAGCTGCCGGTGGCCTGGTATGTCCGGCGTGTGCTTGGCAACGTCGAATGGGGCACAATAAATACTCATCATGGCGAATCTGATTAATTGCGAGAATATTTCTAAGTCCTTCGGGCTCAAGACTCTGCTCGACGGCGTCAGCCTCGGTGTTCAAGAGGGCGACCGCATCGGTGTTGTCGGTTTGAACGGTGGCGGCAAGTCCACACTGCTGAAGATTCTGGCAGGCGTGGAGCCAGCGGACTCCGGACGTATTTCGCGAGCCAACGACATGGCCATGGCGCATGTCACCCAGGGCGCCGAGCTCGACCCGAATTCCACCGTGTTTGAGTGCGTCATTGCACCGCTGGGACTCGCTGAACACGAGTGGGCGGGTAACGCTTCCATCCGCGAGGTCCTCGATGGCATCGGTATCAATGACCTCGGTATGGATACCAAGGTCGCCAATCTCTCCGGTGGTGAGCGCCGTCGCGTTAACCTGGCGGCCGCGCTGGTCCGAGATCTGGATCTGCTCATTCTCGATGAGCCAACGAACCACCTCGATATTGAGGGTGTGCAGTGGTTGGCCGATCATGTTCTTTCGCGCCGGGCAGCCCTGGTCGTCGTCACGCACGATCGTTGGTTCCTGGATACCGTTGCCACGAAGACGTGGGAAGTCCACGATGGCACCGTCGATTTTTACGATGGCGGTTACAACGACTGGACGTTCGCGCGTGCCGAGCGTGCGCGCCAAGCCGATGCCGCCGAGCAGCGTCGCCAGAACCTTGCGCGTAAGGAACTCGCGTGGTTGCGCCGGGGTGCGCCGGCCCGCACCTCGAAGCCTCGCTACCGCATCGAAGCAGCTGAGGCTCTCATCGCCGATGTCCCGGCGCCGCGTGATTCCGTGGAGTTGATGGCGTTTTCGCAGCGTCGACAGGGCAAGGTGGTCGTAGAGCTAGAGCATGCGTCCCTGGAAACGCCCGATGGTAGGGAATTGCTTAACGACGTCACGTGGCGTCTGGCCCCCGGCGAGCGCATTGGCCTGGTCGGTGTCAACGGCTCGGGTAAGACGACTTTGTTGCGCGCATTGGCGGGAGACTACCCCTTAAGCGATGGCAAGCGGATTGAGGGCAAGACGGTGCGTCTGGGTTGGCTGCGACAGGAGCTCGATGATCTGCCGCTGGATATGCGTGTGCTCGACGCTGTGGAGGACGTGGCGACCTACATTGACCTGGGCAAGAAGCAGATTAGCGCCTCGCAACTGGCGGAGCGACTGGGTTTTTCCCCGAAGCGGCAGCGCACCCCAATCGCAGACCTCTCCGGCGGTGAGCGTCGCCGCTTGCAACTCACACGCGTGTTGATGAGTGAGCCGAACTTCCTGCTGCTCGACGAGCCGACGAATGACCTGGATATTGACACGCTGCAGGAATTGGAAGACCTGCTGGACAATTGGCCGGGCACGTTGGTGGTCATCTCGCACGACCGCTACCTGATTGAGCGTATTGCCGACTCGACCTGGGCCCTCTTCGGCGATGGCGAGCTGACGAACTTGCCAGGCGGGATTAGTCAGTACCTCCAGCGTCGCGCACAGCTGGCTGACTCGGCCGCTAGTGGTGGTGCCTCTCAAGCAAATGCCGGTAGTCCGCAGACCCGTGGCGCAGCTTCAGAGGAGGATACCTCGAAGCTCTCGGCTGCGGAAGCTCATGCTGTCCAGAAGAAGATGAGTGCTCTGGAGCGGAAGATGGCGAAGCTCAGCCAGCAAGAAAGTGAACTGCATGCGCAGATGGCGGAAGCGAGTGCTGATGTAGCCAACTTGGACACACAAAAGCTGGCGGACCTCGATCGCCGTGCTGCGGAGGTGGTTGAGCAGAAGGCAGAGCTGGAGATGGAGTGGCTGGAGCTAGGGGAGCAGCTCGAGGGCTAGCATCTTACTTCAGCTACTAGCCGAACATTTTAGGTATGAGCCGGGTACTCGTGGTCAGCGTGCCCGGTTCTTTCAATTTGCACCGTGGCGTGTTCAATCCCGTGGACGTCGTGAAGCAGTGCCTGCGCGCGGTCGAGCAATGCGTGCTCGTCGCCGTTGGGGAGCGTGTCGCAGCGCACGAGATGGACAGATGCCAGTAGGTCGCTGCCGTTGAGGGACCAGACGTGGAGATCGTGGACATCGACCACTCCGTCCAAGTCAGACAGGTCAGCAGTGATTCTCTCAGTGTCGACGCCCTTCGGGGTGTACTCCAGCAACACGTGGAGACAGTCGCGCACCAGAACGGCGGCTCGGGGGACGATGAAGAGCGCAATCACGATAGAGACCACCGAGTCGATGGCAGTCCAGCCGGTGTATGCGATAGCGATAGCGGAGATAATGACGGCGACCGAACCAGCGGCGTCGACAAGCACGTGCAGATACGCGCCGCGGACGTTGACGCTTTCCTTGGCAGCACCTGCGAGCAGAAACGCCGCAATCACATTGGTGAGCAGGCCGATGACTGCGATGATGAGCATCGACGTGGTTTGAATCTCAGATTGCTCCACTGACCCGAATCGCCGGATTGCGCCCCAGAGAATCACAGTGGCAATGATGAAAACTGTCAGACCGTTGACGAGAGCAGTCAGAACCTCAACACGACGGTACCCGTACGTCGCGCGGTGATTGGCTCCGCGCTGGGCGATAGCCAAACCGGCAACTGCCATCAGCAGGCCTGCGGAGTCCGTCACCATATGGCCGGCATCTGCCAGCAACGCCAGCGAACCCGAAACCAAGCCACCGATGAGCTCGGCGAGAAATACGACAAGAGTCAGACCCGCAGCCACGAGCAGGCGACGGGCAGGAGTATTCGCGGGGTCAAAATGAGCGTGGTCATGACCGTGACCGTGTGAGTGACCGTGGCCGTGCGAGTGGCCAGAGTGTTCAGTCGTGTCCATAACCCCTAATGGTAACAGGGTTATTCAGCCTCCGGAAGATAGCTATCCGCCCACGCATAAATCAGGTCAGCAGCGCGCGCGGCGGACTTAGCGCGAGTGAGCAAGTGGTCCGCGCGATCCAAGCTCATCAGAGATTTTGGATAGCGAGATACCTGGAAAATCTTCTGGGCGCTATCGATACCAACAGTCTGGTCGGTCGGGGAATGCAGAATAAGCAGCGGCTTGCGCAGCTGGCTGAGATAAACCTCCGGGTTGTAGTCCGCCAACACTTCCAAGAACTCACGGGAGATGGGAATGCCACGACCTTCAATCTGCAGAACCTGCGTGCCGTGCTCATCGACCGTCGAAATGTCACCGGCGATGCGCACAATCGAGTGTGCCGGATCGAAGGGTGCACCGATTGTCGCAACCGCCTTGACCTTCGGCATATCGTGGCCGGCGTTCAGCGCCGCTGCACCACCGAGCGAGTGCCCAATCAGTAGCGCGGGGGCCTCAAATTCTGCCTCCATGAACTCGTAGGCGGCCTTAAGATCATCGATGTTGGTCTGGAACGTCGTCTCACCGAAATCACCAGTGGACTGCCCGAGGCCAGTGAAGTCGAACCGGAATGCCGCAATGCCCTTCTTCGCCAGCGCCTTACAGGTGCGTGACGCGCCGGGCACCATCCGATTACACGTGAAGCAATGACCAAATAGCGCCCACGCGCGTGGCTGACCGTCCGGCAAATCAATTGATGCAGCCAGAGTCTCGCCGGTCGATCCCGTAAATTTTAGGTGCTTTGTTGGCATAGGTTATATCCGCGTCTCAGTGTGTGCTCAATGTGTGTACGTTTTCGCTTTACGACGCCCATTGTGGTGGCGACCGTACGCAATATTAAGCCCGGGTGCCACAAATAAGTGAGGGATTGGGCGAAAAATTCGACCAATCCCTCAATCTCCTAGTGGCTGTGAGTTAACGCACCGGAACCCCTGGCCCCAGCGGAATGCCCGCGAGGTACCACACGACAAAGAATAGGAACCAGCCCACCATCATGCACAGCGAGTACGGGATGGCCAGCGACATCAGCGTGCCGACACCCGCAGGCTTGTAGTACTTCTGCAGGAAAGTCAGCGCCAGCGCGAAGTACGGAGACATCGGTGTAATGATGTTGGTCGGGGAGTCACCAATACGGAATAGCTGCTGGGAGACCTCTGGGGAGACGTTGACGTACATCAGCATCGGCACAACGACCGGCGCCATCAGAGCCCACTGTGCGGAGCCCGAGGTAATCAGCAGGTTGAGAACAGCCACCATCAGGACGAAGGCAGCAAAGAGCAACAGCGGCGGCAGATCCGCCTTGGTCAGGAATTCGGAGCCCTTGATAGCGGTCCACTGACCGATATTGGACCACTTGAAGTAGGCCGTGAACTGCGAGACGGCGAAGAAGAGCACCATCATTGTGGTCAGTGTACCCAGGCCACGTTCCATGAAGGCGGGCACGTCTGCAGAGGAGGTGATGGTTTTGGCACCGATGCCGTACGCAATGCCGACCACTGCGAAGAAGAGGGCGATGGACGCCACGACGTCGGTAAGCAGCACGGAATTCAAGATGCCGTCGCCTTCGCCGCGCAGAGGCGAACCCGGGATGAACAGGGCAGCGAACCAAAGCGCCAGGAAGATGACAGCGGCGATGTTGCCGTAGCGGAGGCCACGTCGTTCGGCATCGTTGAGGATTAGCTTGTCGCGGCCATTGCTGGAGCTGCTAGATGCGGTGTTCCGCTCCTCCTTCTTGGCGTTTTCCTCGGCAGCTTCCTCCGAAGCGCCCGGTTTGGTGAATTCCGCGGCATCGTGGTCAATGTGGTCGTCGTGGACGGTCTTCTCCACGTGCTTGGTAATAAACAGTTCAGTAACGGCGGTAATAATCAGAGCCAGCACAATCGACGAGGCCATAGTGAAGAAGTAGTTGGCCAGCGGTGAAACTACGTATTCCGGATCCACGAAGTGCGCTGCATGCGTGGAGATACCTGCCAGCAGCACATCGGTGATGTTGAGCACCAGTGACGAATTGAACCCGGCCGACGAGGCGGCAAAGGCGACCATCGCACCGACAATAGGGTTACGACCAACTGCGGCGAATGAGGCGGCACCCAGCGGAATGAGAATCACGTAGACGGCATCAGAAGCGATTGAACCAGTCACGCCGGCCAGTGCAACAATGAATGTCAGCAGGACAGGGGAGTGCACCTTGGAAATTGCCGCGCGGATTGCCGAGCCGATGTAACCGGAGTACTCCGCAATTGCGACACCGAGCATGCACACCAGAATCAGGCCAACTGGTGCGAAGTCCGTGAAGTTCGTTACCGCCTCAGAGACCATCTTTTGCAGGTACTCTGCGGTAGCAAGGCTTTCCACCTCGATGATGTCACCCGACGCGGGATCCTTGGCCTGCATACCCGCAGCCTCACCGAGCCACGAAGAAACGATGACTACACCGGCAAGAATCACGAATAGCCAAAATGGATTTGGCAGTGCGTTGCCGATACGTTCCAGTGTTGCTAGGAACCCCTTTGGCTTCGGTGGCGCTTTGTCCGGTTCCAACGTTTTTGACTGTCCCATATATATAAATCCCTCTGTGTTAGACGTTGGTAAAAGGTTAGGGGAAAGTAAGTTGCGTCACAACGTAAAAGGCCAGAGGCATATGTATGTCGGGTGCGAGCAGGCGCATAAGGGAAAGTTAAGGGAATAGCTAGGGAATAGCTGTAGTGCACCTTCTTCGACTAGAGTTAATCAGGTTATGGGCAAGAAGAAGTCGAAGAAAGAAAAGGTCAGCGCCAACAACGCGGTGGTGGCCACCAATCGTCGTGCCCGCCATGACTACAACATTCTGGACACCTACGAATGCGGTGTCGTTCTCGTGGGCACTGAGGTCAAGGCGCTGCGCGAGGGCAAAGCATCGCTTAATGACGCCTTCGCGACCATCGACGACGGCGAAGTGTGGCTCCGCGGGCTGCATATCCCGGAGTACTCCTACGGTTCGTGGACTAATCACTCACCGCGTCGCTCGCGCAAGCTGTTGTTGCACCGCAAGGAGATTGACACCCTGTGGGGCAAGGTCCGCGATGGCAACAACACACTTGTACCCCTGAAGCTGTATTTCACCGACGGCCGCTTGAAGGTCGAGCTCGCACTCGCCCGCGGTAAGCAGGATTATGACAAGCGCCAGGACATCAAGCGCCGCACGGAGGAGCGCGAAGCTACTCGTGCGCTGGGCCGTCGTGTGAAGGGCATCAAGGGGTAAAAGAGGTCTTCATTAGAAGAAACCCTTTTTAGAAGGGGAACTCAGTCGCATCGACTGGGAGGATGAGTAGGCCAATGACGTTTTCGTGACGGTCAAAGGCAACTCGAGCCATCCATTCGCCAGCCTCATGTTTGAGGGTGGTGATGACGAGACTTGTGCCGAGAATCTTCGACAGGAGTTTCTGCGAGGTCGGTTCCTTAGTCCTGGTTCCCCCGAGGCTGGTGACTTGGGTGTCGTCGAAAGATTCGAACGCCCCAGTCTCGGTGAGAACATCTTCCCAGACAGAGTAGATAGTGGACCAGGGGAGATCCTTCCGGAGCTTTGGGGAAATCATGCTTACGGTTTCTGCTTCTTCGCCGTTGATGATGTGGCGAAGGAATTTTTCGCCGAGCTCGGCGATATGTGTAGTTTTTGTGGCAGTCATCAATTCTCCTGAAACGGGGTTTTGGACACTTCCGAACCGCTTGAATGCCGCTTGCCGGGAGATATTGAGTACATTTCCAATCTCTGCCCATGAATGGCCCGCTGCGCGAGCCTGCGCCACGGCATCTTCAAGTTCTTGTTCGGCAATGTTCGTTGCTTGCAGTCGGTGACGGATTGTCGTCAATGGATCCATGACTGCAGTCAACCATTGGTTGACGTCAGTGTCAACCCGGAGTTGACATTCGGGGGGGGGGCTGTGGGCCTTGCGGCGAAGCTTGTTGACTTTTCCCGTCGTAAAGCGTTATTCTTGAACATCCTTTGAGCGCAACGCACTTTCCCGTGCTCGAAGGCATTGTATGGGGCTGACATGGTTTCGACACCGTACAGTGAGCCAGGGGAAGCGTGCCGGTGCAGGCTAGAGACCACCGTTTAAGCGTCGTAGCAACTGATTAAGCGCCGAGAACACTCAGCGCGACTACGCTCTCGCTGCCTAATTAAGCGACTAGCGTGTCTGTCAGACCGGGCTTGCCCTTTGGTCCGGACCCTGGCATCGACTTAAAAGGGCTCGCCCGATGGGTGTGCCGTAAGGCTCATCGGGGATCTTCTTACTTGCGGCTGGGCCCGTCATTCGGACATGTTTGCCTGAGCCGAAGGGTCGAGTAGAGGCGATCGTGCGAACTGCGCACGGAGAAGCCCTGGCGAGTTGGCGGTGGACCCGAGTTCAATTCTCGGCAGCTCCACAAATGGAAATCCCCGGTCATTACGACCGGGGATTTTTCGTTGTACTTGAAGACGTCTGAGCGACGTCGAAAGACCTTAGAAGGTGCTCTTGTAGACGTTGGCGATAGTGGTGCCAGCAACTGCCGAACCGTGGAAGGTCGGGTGGTTGGTCATGTTGTAGGAAGCAACATCGGTATCCAGAATTGCGGAGACCTGACGCTCACCGTCCGGACCGCACATTGCGACGTCGATGTTGGTGACCTCCTTCATGTTGACGAAACCGATACCGGATTCAGCGGCAGCACGCATCTGGCGGTTCTGCAGAGCCATCTCAAAGTGGTGCATACCGGCAGCCGGAATGTGCGGTGCAAAACCTGCGGCGTTAACCGGGCAAGCGTAGTGAGTCGGGTCATTAGAGGTGAAAGCCGGGTAACCAATCAGCATGACGCGAGCAGTTGGGTTAGCGGCCTTGATCTTCTCCACAGCGGCCACAACGTTGGTGGTGTACAGGTCATCCTGAACCGGCATTGGCAGCACAGCGCCCTGCATCGCGTCATTGGCGCCAACGTAGATGGTTACTAGCTGGGTAGCCGGGCCGAGGGAGCCCTGAGCGATGGCGTTGTCAACCTGGCCCATCAGGGACTTCTGCGGCTGAGTCGGCATGAAAGCGGTAGTGCCGTTGCAGGAGTAGTCGTGCAGTTCAAGACCAGTCTCACGAGCAACGTGAGAGCCGATGTTCGAGACCGAAATCGGGCAGCCACCACGGCCCGGTACGGCTGGATCGGACTGACCCGGGTTAGCAGCGAAGGAATCGCCGAAGGCAACGTAGTTACCAGTAGGAAGAGCGTTGGCAACACCACCGGTCAGGAGGGAGGCTGCCAGCGCAGAAGCTGCAGCTGCCGAGGCTGCTGCACGGCGAACAACGTTGTTCTTCATAATTAAAAACCTCTTAGTTGAAAACCTATAGAAGGAAAAACTCGCGCTACACTCGCGATTTCTTCGCCACAGACCGTCCCTGGAAGAACCAAGTCCGACAGAACCAAGTCCGACAGAACCCTGAGCGGATACTTAGAGACGCGCCTTTATCACTTTGTTATACAACTAGGTTCTAAGTCCGATGTCAACCGGAATCAGCTAGTTATATGTATATTCGGCGCTTTCAATACCTCTTTTTGTCTCTTATCGCTGGTAGGTGGATTTATGAGGCGCTTCCGAACGTGGAATACAACGCAGCGATGACACCATCGGCTACCCCAGAACCATCTTTTAGCTCAATCTCATCTTCAGCAAAGGGCCCACGCTCATCCAGTTCCGCCTCTGTGGGGCGAGGTTGGATCAGTGTTAGGTGTGGACCTTCGCTGATAACACCACTGAAAAGACGTGCCTGGCGAGCCGCCTCACCATCCGCCTGTGCCCGCACCTCGTCCAGGGATGCACCCTCAAAGCTGTCCGCCTGCTCCGGAGCGATGACCATTATTTCCTGCGCTAACACGGCACCGACGACACCTGCCGGCCACGATGTCCGAGCGATAAAGTCCGCCAACTCAGGGCTACCGCCTTCAATTCCCTCGGGGAGGGGTTCCTGCGCAACGACAGTCAATGGGGCGCTGTCAATCAGCTCGTCGGCAAGCACGTCGGCAAGCGCGGCGGTGGGGACGAGGGCGAAGAGGCTCGGAGCGCGGTCCCAACCTTCGGTGTGGACGTATTCGACAGCTTCGCGCACGGCGCGATTGAGTGCCTGCTGGCTGAGATGAGTCTGAGTGCCGTTGTTTTCGCTCATGACGCTTGACGACGCCCCTTTCCTGGCAACGCTGTATTAACAGCATCCTTAGTCAAATGTTAGGAACTTTATTTAGAGTAGATGACAGATAAGCGTACGACCGACTTACCAGCTCGCTGGCAAGTCAAGCTCAACTCGAACAGGAGAGACGTTGTCTCTAAACCAGACTCGACCGAGACGATCGGCGGGTGGCCGACCGGGGGGGCTGGCAATTACCGTGTTGGTGATTGCCGCGCTGACCTTTGTTATTCCAATCGCCGTCAATTTTTATACGGACTTTCAGTGGTTCGGTGAAGTGGGGTATCGAGGGGTATTCGCCACCACGTGGCTCACTCGTATCGTCCTGTTTATCACTGTAGGCCTGATAACGGGCGCACTGACATTTCTATCTATGTGGCTGGCGTGGCGCTCGCGGCCCGTCGACCTCGGACTGACGGATCCACGCAGCCCGCAGGCAGTGTACCGACGGATGGCTGAATCCGGTTCGAAGTCGATGTTCACCACGCTGCCCGTTGTATTCGGCGTACTCGGTGGCCTTGTGGGGCAGGGTAATTGGCAGACGGTGCAGCTGTTCTTAAATCGGCAGTCCTTCGGTGAGACTGACCCGCAGTACGGCAAGGACTTGGGCTTCTATGCATTCCAGTTGCCGCTGTGGTCGTACATCATTTCGACGCTGGTTGTCCTGGTAGTTATTGCGTTCCTGCTGTCGCTGGTGACGCATTACTTCCTTGGTGGCATCCGCCCAGGTAACCCGACTACAGGGGAGAAGACCCGCGTTTCCAATGCGGCTCGTGCGCAGTTGGCGTGCTGGGCCGGTGTTTTCATGCTGCTCAAGGCTGTGTCTTACTGGCTGGACCGCTATGAGCTGCTGAATAACAAGCAGAAGACCTTCACCGGTGGTTCCTACACCGATATCAATGCGCTGCTGCCGGCGAAGATTACGCTGCTGGTCATCGCAATCGTCGTGGCCGCTGCATTCTTCGCGGCCATTTTCCTGCGCAATCTTTCGATCCCGGCGTTTGCCACCGTGCTGATGTTGGTTTCCGCAGGTCTGATTGGCGTGGCCTGGCCGATGGCAGTTGAGCAGTTCTCAGTTAACCCGAACCGCGCTTCCAAGGAACGCGAATACATTGCGCGCAATATTGAATCGACGCGCTACCACTACGGGCTTACTGACGACAAGGTGAAGGTTGAGCGCGACTGGGGTGTTCCGGCTGAAAAGGAAGGCGATAAGGAAGCCGCGAAGGAAGGTGCGGACTCGATTTCCCGCGATGCTGCGACGCTGGCCAATATCCGAATCCTGGATCCGGAAGTGCTGCCACGTACCTTCACGCAGCAGCGCCAGCTGAAGAACTTCTATGGTTTCTCCGATCCGCTTGCCATTGACCGCTACCAGATCGATGGTGCGTCCCGTGACTTCATCGTCGCTGCTCGTGAACTGAACCCGCAGACGCTGCAGGGTAACCAGACTGACTGGATTAACCGTCACACGGTCTACACCCACGGCAATGGTTTCGTTGCTGCGCCGGCTAATAAGGTCGACGAGGTTGCCTCCGAGTCCGGTTCCGCCCGCGGCGGTTACCCGCTGTATACCGTGGCTGACCTGTTCGAGTCCGAGGACCCGAACGGCATGAACCTGAACCTGAAGCAGCCGCGTATCTACTACGGCCCGGTTATCGCCAACAGCGATGCCGACTATGCGATTGTTGGCGGTAACGGTGACGGCAAGGACTATGAGTACGATGCCGACGGCCGTAACTTCACCTACGACGGTGAGGGCGGTGTTGGCGTAGGCGGGCTTGCCAGCCGCATGATTTTCGCCACCCGTTACCAGGAACTCAACATCCTGCTGTCCGACCGCATTGGGCCGGACTCCAAGATCATCTACAACCGCGATCCGCGTGACCGTGTTCAGAAGGTCGCCCCGTGGCTGACCACTGACACCAAGACCTATCCGGCTGTAGTCGATGGCCGTATGAAGTGGATCGTCGACGGCTACACCACGCTGGCCAAGATGCCGTACTCCCAGCGCATGAGCCTCCAGGAAACCACACAGGACTCCATTAACCCGGATGGCACTCCACGCCCGCTGCCGAACAGCGAGGTCAGCTACATCCGCAACTCGGTCAAGGCGACCGTCGATGCCTACGATGGCACCGTTGAGCTCTACGAGTTCGATGAGAAGGATCCGGTGCTCAAGGCCTGGGAGGGTGTCTTCCCGGATGTGGTGAAGCCAAAGTCGGAGATTTCCGAGGAGCTGCAGGAGCACCTGCGCTACCCGGAGGACTTGTTTAAGGTTCAGCGTGAGCTGATGGCCAAGTACCACGTCAGCGATCCGGGCGTGTTCTTCGCCAATGACTCCTTCTGGTCCGTCCCGTCCGATCCGACCGCGCCGGAAGAGCAGAACCTCTCCCAGCCGCCGTACTACGTTGTCGCTTCCGATCCGAAGACCGGAAAGCCGAGCTTCCAGCTGATTTCCGCCTTCCGCGGTCTGGAGCGCGAGTTCCTCGCCGCCCAGATGAGCGCTTCCTCCGATCCGGAGACGTACGGTCAAATCACCATCCGTGCCCTGCCGACCAACACCCAGACCATGGGTCCACGGCAGGCGCAGGACACGATGATGTCCGCAGATGAGGTCGCCCAGGACCGTACTCTGCTCGAGGGCACGAACGTGGTCACCAACGGTAACCTGCTGACGCTGCCGGTCGGCGATGGCGAGATTCTCTACGTCGAACCGGTCTACACCCAGCGCAAGGGCCAGGAGACCGCATTCCCGAAGCTGCTGCGTATTCTCGTCGCTTACCGCGGTCAGGTGGGCTATGGCGCCACGGTCACTGAGGCTCTGAGTCAGGTCGGTATCGATGCTTCCGCCGCGACCAAGGTCCGCGGTGAGGAAGAGACTGAGGAGCAGTCGGCGGATAAGGACAAGGATGCCGCCGACGCTGAGTCCGACGACGAGGCACCGAAGGAAGAGCGCAAGGTTGATGTCGCCGCGCGTGACGACGCCGCTCGCCGTATCTCCGACGCACTGCAAAAGCTTAACGACGCACAGAAGAACGGTGACTACGCGGCACAGGGCCAGGCACTTGCCGAGCTCGACCGCGCTGCCGCTGACTACCAGAAGGCCAACGGCCAGTAAGACGTGCAACGAGTAGTTAACCGAGAATCATAGGTTTCTATGGTCCGAAGACTCCCCAGGTTGTAGCGAAACCGGCTATGACCTGGGGATTGGTCTTTGTTGGGAGCGTCGTGCTACAGTTACTTCTCGTTGGTCAGAGAGACCAGCGCCCGCTGTGAGTGCTTGTAAAAGCCAGGACAGTTGACGCGGGGTGGAGCAGCTCGGTAGCTCGCTGGGCTCATAACCCAGAGGTCGTAGGTTCGAATCCTGCCCCCGCCACTAAGAAAAGACCCCTACCGGTGCAAACGCCGGTAGGGGCTTTAGTTATTTCTCTTAAGGCGCACGTCCTGGGAGGGTTAAGTAAAGAAAAGTGTGTCTTTTCC
>NZ_KV796544.1:0-413 GCF_001809225.1 Corynebacterium sp. HMSC077G07
GTAGGTCCCAAGGGTTGGGCTGTTCGCCCATTAAAGCGGCACGCGAGCTGGGTTTAGAACGTCGTGAGACAGTTCGGTCTCTATCCGCCGCGCGCGTAGAAACTTGAGGAAGGCTGTCCCTAGTACGAGAGGACCGGGATGGACGTACCTCTGGTGTGCCAGTTGTCCCGCCTGGGGCATGGCTGGTTGGCTACGTACGGAAGGGATAACCGCTGAAAGCATCTAAGCGGGAAGCCTGTTCCAAGATTAGGTTTCTTTTGAGGTCCCCTATAGATGATGGGGTTGATAGGCCGGATCTGGAAGCATCGTAAGGTGTGGAGGTGACCGGTACTAATAGACCAAACATTCAACACACAAAGTGTGAATTACAGGGTTTTTGCTCGCGTCCGTTATTCAGTGTCTGGCATGACACC
>NZ_KV796545.1:0-84917 GCF_001809225.1 Corynebacterium sp. HMSC077G07
CGGAAAAGACACACTTTTCTTTACTTAACCCTTATCCGCGTACTTTTGCGCCCTAGAAATCAAGAAAGCCAGGTAGGAAACATCGTCCTACCTGGCTTAATTGCTCCTCCAGCTGGACTCGAACCAGCAACCCTTCGATTAACAGTCGAATGCTCTGCCATTGAGCTATGGAGGAATATCCACCGCACAGAACCGGATAAACCGAACTTCGGCCATGCCGTTCCTTGCGACGGATAGATACTTTACCCAGGCCCCTTGAAACTCACAAATCGCCAGGTCAAAGGTCAATTTAGACCTCTTTTCCCCACACGCCATGACATCGCTGCAAGTTCTCGGAGCCACGCAATCCACACAATCCGCGCAACCTCACACAGCCCCACGAAGCCCTCTACCAGTACTGAAAACGCTTTCCATCATGCACTTTTCATACCGCGCTCATACGATGGGGCTTATGTCTGAACAAACCAACGGAACCGAAAACACCGAGCAAACCGCACGCGTTGTGCGCGGCGTTATCGCCCGCGAAAAAGGCGCACCTGTAGAACTTACTGATATCCACATCCCGTCCCCGGGCCCGAACGATGTCATTGTCGACATCCAGGCCTGCGGCGTCTGCCATACAGACCTGGCTTACCGCGACGGCGATATCACCGACGAGTACCCGTTCTTCCTCGGCCACGAGGCCGCAGGCGTGGTCTCCGAGATTGGCGAAGAGGTCACGCATGTTGCCGTCGGCGATTTCGTTGTCCTCAATTGGCGCGCCGTCTGTGGCGAGTGCCGCGCCTGCAAGCGCGGTGAGCCACAGTACTGCTTTAGCACTTTCAACGCCTCCAAGCCCATGACGCTTGCCGACGGCACCGTCCTCACCCCGGCACTTGGAATCGGCGCTTTTGCGGATGCCACCCTCGTCCACGAGGGCCAGTGCACCAAGGTCGATTCGGCAGCCGATCCGGCCGTTGCGGGCCTGCTGGGCTGCGGTGTCATGGCCGGCATCGGTGCGGCTATTAACACCGGCGAGGTTAAGCGCGGTGAATCGGTAGCCGTCATCGGCTGCGGTGGCGTTGGTACGGCCGCTATCGCCGGTGCCAAGCTGGCCGGCGCTAGCAAGATTATTGCCATCGACATCTCGGACGAGAAGCTGGATACCGCCCGCGAATTCGGCGCGACCGAGACCATTAACTCTGCGGAGCTGGCTAAGAGCGATAAGGGCACCGGGGAAGAGGATCCCGTCGTTAAGCGAGTGCGTGAGCTGACCGACGGTTTCGGTGCTGATGTCGTGATTGATGCGGTCGGCCGTCCGGAAACCTACAAGCAGGCGTTCTACGCCCGTGACCTGGCTGGACGCGTTGTTCTGGTCGGTGTTCCGGCGCCGACAATGGAGCTGGACATCCCGCTGGCGGATGTGTTTAGCCGCGGTGGTGCGTTGAAGTCGTCCTGGTACGGCGACTGCCTACCAGAGCGCGACTTCCCGATGCTGGTGGATCTGTCGTTGCAGAACCGCCTGCCATTAGAGGGCTTCGTGACGGAGCGCATTGGCATTGAGGATGTTGACGAGGCCTTCGAAACCATGAAGGCCGGTAAGGTACTGCGATCGGTGGTGACGCTGTGAACAAGGGTTTGAGGGTCGACCACGTTCTCACGTCGGGCACGTTCTCGCTCGATGGTGGCACGTGGGACGTAGACAACAACGTATGGGTGCTCGGCGATGACCGTGAGGTCATTGTCATCGATGCGGCGCATGAGGCGCAGCCGATTATTGACGCGGTGGATGGCCGCAAGGTAAAGGCGATTGTATGCACCCACGCGCACAACGACCACATCACTGTGGCCCCTGAACTGCAGGAGAAGCTCGACGCTCCCCTGCTCGTCCACCCGGGCGACCAGATGCTGTGGGAGCAGTCCTGGCCGGACCTGGCGCACGAGGACCTCGCGCACGGTCAGCGCCTGGAGATTGCAGGCACGGAGGTTGTCATTATTAACACTCCGGGCCACTCCCCTGGCTCGTGCTGTCTGTACGTACCGGAGGCCGCGGAGCTGTTCTCTGGTGACACGCTGTTTTCCGGCGGTCCGGGGGCGACCGGTCGGTCCTACTCGGATTTCGACACGATTATTAACTCCATCCGCGACAATCTGCTGACTCTGCCTGCGGAAACGACTGTCCGCACGGGTCATGGCGACCACACGACGATTGGCCGCGAGGCTCCGCACTTGGAAGAGTGGATTCGCCGCGGCTACTAGTCGCTAGCCACTAGCTACTCAAACACGACCTTGACCGCCTCTGCTTGCAGTTCGCGGCGGTACTGCTCCATCGCGAGCAGGTCCGCGAACAGCGAGTTGTAGGCGGTTTCGTCGTCTGAGGGGCGCATTCGTGAGAGCATCGCCTTCAGCTGTGCAATTTGGTCACCGACCCACACCTCCTGCAACCGCGCCAGAATCGCCTGCGCATACGGGCGCAGCGTCTCTGCATCGACGGCGATTTGCTCCACACCCAGCTCAGTCACGAGATGCTTGACGACGTCCTCCCGCGCCTGATCCATAATTGCGGTCGCCCAACTATGTGGCTGTGTGGCCGCTTCCCCGCAGGCACCACCTGCAGCCATGATGGCATCGAATACCGCCCGGTAGGTCGGATGCCCAAAGGTCTCGGGTGCGAGCGCATCGAATACCGGGCCGGTGGTGGCGGGCTCTTGAATTGCCAGCTTAAGGGCCTCACGCTGCGCATAGAGCACAGGGTCCCGCGGATTTGGATACGGCAGTGCCGGGTTGCGCCGGCGCCGCGCTTCCTCCGCCTCTTCACGGGCACGGGCCTCTTCTTGGCGACGCTGGTAGGGGGTGCGCTTTTCATTCTGTGGCCGACTGGCCTCCTCGCGGACGCGCTGCACCAGCTCGGCCTCATCATTCCAGCCGATCCAGCCGGCAACTTCGCGGGCATACTCATCGCGCAGCGCCGCGTCCTTGAGCTGGGCCAGGACAGGCACCACTCGGCGCAGCCCGGAGACCCTGCCATTAGCGGTGGTCAGGTCATAGTCGGCCAGAAGTGTGCGGAGGACAAATTCGATCAATGGCCGTCGTGAAGCAACGAGATCGCGCACTGCGGCCTCGCCCTTCTTCTGGCGCAGATCGCACGGATCCATGCCGTCCGGCGCGACCGCGACGTAGGACTGGCCGGTGAAGTTCTGCTCCCCCTCGAAGGCGCGCATGGCGGCCTTCTGTCCTGCCTCGTCGCCGTCGAAGGTGTAGATGAGTTCGCCGCGGAAGAAGTTGTCGTCGAGCATGAGACGGCGCAGCAGCTGGAGGTGTTCCTCGCCGAAAGCGGTACCGCAGGACGCGACGGCCGTGGTCACGCCTGAGGCGTGCATGGCCATGACGTCAGTGTAGCCCTCCACGATTACAGCCTGATGACCAGTGGCAATGTCCTTCTTTGCCAGATCCAAGCCGAAAAGGACCTTGGACTTCTTGTACAGCATGGTCTCGGGCGTGTTCATGTACTTGCCCAGATTGTCATCGTCGAAAAGCTTGCGGGCACCAAAACCGATGACATCGCCGGACATATTGCGGATCGGCCACATGAGACGACGGTGAAAACGATCGATCGGCCCCATGCGCCCCATCTTGGAAAGACCCGCCTTGTCCAACTCCTCGAAGCTAAAGCCCAGGCGCTGCAGGTGCTTGGTTAGAGTGTCCCAGCCGGCCGGCGAGTAGCCACAGCCGAACTGGGCCGCGTGCTCGGCGGTGAAGCCGCGGTTTTCCAGAAACTCGCGCGCGGGCGCTGCCGCTGGAGTGGAGAACTGTTCGCGGTAGAACTTCTGTGCCTCGCGGTTTGCGGCGATGAGACGCTGGCGAGTTCCCGGTTCCTCGCGACGGCCCGTGCCGCCGCCCTCATAGATAATGTGGAAGCCAATTTTCTCCGCACAGGCTTCGACAGCCTCCGGGAAAGACAGGTGTTCCATCTCCATGAGGAAGCTGAATACATCACCGCCCTTGCCGGTGGAAAAGCAGTGGTAGTAGCCATGATTGGGGCGTACGTGGAACGACGGCGTGCGCTCGTCTTTAAAAGGCGATAGCCCTTTCAGAGAATCCGCGCCAGCCGGTTTGAGGTTCACGTATTCTGCAACGATCTCCTCAATCGGAGTCCGTTCGCGGATTGCCGCGATGTCGGAGTCCGGAATTCTTCCCCTAGCCATGAAAATAACCTTACCCAACCCGTCCAATCGACTCCGCCGTAGAGGTTTCGCTTGCCGACGAGCCGCCCGCGCTCAACCCAAAAGCGTGCCGGCGGCGACAGATATGGAAAGATACTAGCCATGGCTGAGTGGAAGAAGATTGCGAGCGGTGTAGGCGCTGCCGCCCTGGTGCTGGCTGGTAGTTATTTCGGGCTCGATGGCGGAGACCAGAACTCTACGGCATCCGAGAACTCACAGGGGTCGCAGGATTCCACTGCCTCCAGCGCGAAACCAGGCCCTAAACCTGGCCCCAACTTGGGCAGCAACAAGGCCGGCACAAAGGGTGCCACCTGCGCAGTAGATACCCTGCCGCAGGAGGCCGACGATGTTATCGACCGCATCCTGACCGACCAGGACCACATCTATTCGCAGCACGACGGCAAGCACTTCGGCAACTACGAGGGACGCCTGCCGAAGGAGCGCGGTGACTACTACCGCGAATACACCGTGACCACCCCGGGCAATTCCAGCCGCGGTGCACGCCGCATCGTTGTCGGCGGCGGTTCCGAAAACGATCCGGATGTCTGGTACTACACCGACGACCACTACGAGAGCTTCTGCGAAATTCCTGACGCGGAGGAGTAGACAACTATCCCCACGCCGCGGCCACACCAGCAATCTGGCGATCAAGCCGCTCTACACGCGACTCCGTCATTGACGCTAGCTGATCAACAATCACCCGCAGCCGCGCTTGGTCACTCTCCGCGCGGGAATAGAGCCACTGGAACATCGGATCAAGCGTTCCCGGAGCACCCTCCTGCAGATACTCGGCCACCCGGAAAAGGCGATCGCGCTCACGCTCCTGACGGCGAATATGACGCGGAAGATCCATCACATACAGCACGGCGATGGTCTTCAGCATGGTGACCTCGGCCAGAATCGAGCTGGGCACGGCGAGGTCCGCGTCGTAACGCCCGAGCGGAAGCGTCGACCCGGAGGCAGCACGCGTACCCGCGACGGAAGCAGTGACAAAACGGCCGACCAGCTCCGAGGTCATCCGTTTCAGCGCGACCAGCGAGCGCAGCGAACCATCATAGGACGCCGCAGCTGATACCACCGGCAAGCTGGCAAGACGCCCGGCAGCCTCGACGAGCTCCGCTGGATCGCCACCAAATGCGGCAGCGCCCTTGTCAGCGAGTGCGGCCAGTTCCACCGTGTCCCACAGAACACCCAGGTCAACGCGGCCAGAGACGATGCCATCCTCGACATCGTGGACGGAATAGGCGACATCGTCAGACCAGTCCATGATCTGCGCCTCAAGACACTGCTTGCCGTGCGGAACGCCCTGGCGAATCCACTGCAGAATTGCGGCATCTTCCTGGTAGGCCCCGTACTTGTGGCGGAGCTGACCATCGGGACCGATTGGCGTCCACGGGTACTTACAAGCCGCATCGAGCGCCGCCCGAGTGAGATTGAGTCCGCAGGGCTCACCTGTACCATCGAGCACCTTCGGCTCGAGGCGAGTGAGAATACGCAGCGTCTGCGCGTTGCCCTCAAACCCGCCGCACCCAGCGGCAATCTCGTTGAGAGCGCGCTCGCCGTTGTGGCCATACGGCGGATGCCCGATGTCATGGGTCAGGCCGGCCAGCTCTGCGAGATCCTCATCTGCACCCAACTCGCTGGCGATTCCGCGGGAAATCTGCGCGACCTCCAGCGAGTGAGTCAGGCGTGTGCGGGGAGTATCGCCCTCCCCTGGCCCCACAACCTGGGTTTTGTCAGCCAGCCTGCGCAGCGCTGCGGAGTGCAGGACGCGGGCGCGATCTCGTGCAAACGCCGCCCGGTGGGTTTCCAAGGACTGCACCCCGGGCAGCAATGACTGCTTCGGAGACTCCTCGACAATACGAGCGAGTTCAAAAGATGAATACGAAAATTTACCGGCCACGTAATTATTGTTACGTATCCTTGTAGATATGTCTGACAGGAATCGCGTGTTTCGCCCCCTTTACCTTGCCGCATCGGGTGCTTTTCTCGGCCTGAGCATGCCGCTAATTACTGCCGCACTACCGGCACAGCCACCGGTTCACGCACCTGCTTCGCTGCTGGCACTCGCGCCGTCAGCATCCCTGGCGCACGCCGAGGCACCGGCGGATGTGTCGGGCGAGGTGGCTGATCTCGCAGGTGTGCTGAGCGGCGGCGATGAAGCTCGTCTGAAGGAGCAGATTCAGCAGCTCAAGACAGAGAAGCGACTCCTGTTCTCGGTGTTTTACATCAAGAGCTTCGACGGCATTCAGGGCGAACAGTGGGCGCAGCAGGCCTGGGAGCACCTCGGAGCTGCCGACAACCGCGGTGTCCTGGTCGTCGCCGTGGAAGACCGAAACCTCGGCGCTTTCGTCGGAGACTCCTTCCCCCGCAACGCGGAGGCCATCAACAGAGCAGCTCAAGGGCAGTTGTTAGAGGATGACAACTGGGCAGCTGCGGGTGAAGCTGCCATCGCCGAGGCAGGCGGTGGCAGCGGCTCCGCCGGTGGGTGGGCACTCGGCGCCGGCCTCGGTGGTGCCGCCGTTGTCGGTGGCGCCACCTGGGCCGTGGGCCGCCGCAATAAGAAGAAGCGCGATGAGGAGGAGATCGCTCGTGGCCGCAACATCGACCCCAAGGATGTCTCTTCGCTGGACTCGCTGAGCACCAGCTCGCTCGATGTTCTTGCGCACGATGAGATTGTCAGTACCGATGAGTCCATTCGCAAAGCCCGCACCGAGCTCGACCTCGCCCGCGCTGAGTTCGGCACCGAACGCATCCGCAGCTTCGACAACGCACTGAAGCACTCTCAGTCCACGCTCGAGCGTGCGTTTGCACTTCGCCAACAGCTTGACGACGGCTCCGTGTCCGACGAAATCGAGCGCCGCAGTGTCCTGCTGGAGATTATCTCCACCTGTGGTGTTGCGGATGACCAGCTCGACGGCGAGGCCGCAAACTTCCAGAAACTCCGCCAGGAGTTGATGAATGCTGAAGCGACGATTTCGAAGCTCACTCAGCGAAGTGTCGAGCTGCGTTCACGTATGCCGCGTGCCGGCGAAATTCTCGATGGTCTGCGCGCACGTTACGAAGAGCAGATGCTCAGCTCTGTGACCGACAATATCGACATGGCCACGGAGCACCTGAATCAGGCTGACCAGTCAATGTCTGAGGCCCGCCGCATCGCGGACCTACCTGCCGGTGAGCAAGGTGGTCTGATTGATGCGCTGTCGGCCACCGACTTTGCGCTCACACAGGCAGAGAGTCTTCTGGAGGCCATTGAACACGCCGATAGCGATATTCACGCTGCAGTCGCTGGACTGGCTTCCCTTATCGCCGAGGTCCGCGGTGAAATCGATGAGGCCTCGCACCTGATGTCGGCACCGCAAGGCGCCAACATCAACCGCGAGCGTCTCAATGCGGCCATCGAAGCAGGCCGTGAAGCACTCGGTGTGGCAGCCAATAAGTCCGAAGTGGATCCACTGAGTTCCTGGACCGCACTGACCGATGCCGATGAGCTACTCGACGAAGCCCTCGACTCCGCTCGAGACAAGGCCGCGTCGTTCGCCCGCGCTACCGCTACTTTGCAGCACAGCATGCAGGATGCCGACAATCACATTCGCGCCGCGGCTGACTTAATTGCTACCCGCCGCCGTGTGGTTGGCGCTGAGGCTCGCACTCGCCTCGCGGAGGCGCAGCGTGCTTACGGCTCTGCTCAGGGCTTGGCCAACGACGATCCGCGAAAGGCGTTGGCCTACGCACGTCGTGCGCGCAAGCTCGCGGCTGAGGCCGCTGACTTGGCCCGCCGTGACATCCGCCGCTACCAGGATCAGCGCCGCGGTGGCGGCAGCAACGGATCGATGGTCGCCGGCATGGTGCTGGGAAGCATGCTCAGCAACAACAGCGGCTTTGGTGGCAGCATCGGTGGCTTCGGCGGTTTCGGCGGAGGTTCGAGCCGACCAGGCGGCTCCGGCAGCACAATGGGCTTCTAGATTCCCGCCTAAATTCGCATCTGGCGTGGTCCATCCACAGACCACGTCGCCAGAGCGGCGGCAATCAGCCAGTCTTCGAAACTCCCCCGGAAGTCTCCTTTCTGGGCATAGACACCAAATACCCCTCGGCCTAGACTGTCCTCTCTGACGATTCGGGCGAGCTCATAGCCTGGCCGCTCGATGTCGAAGACCGTGCGAATTCCCCGTCCTTCTCTGTTTAGGACGAAAGAATCCCCCTCATCCGGATTCGTCATCACTAGCGCGTTCGTGCTAAAAAAGCGGGCTTTCACCTGCCAGCCACGCCCTTGTGACGAGGTGATCCAGAAAGCACTAAAGACCCCGTCCTGACAGCTCCAGCCGTCGGACAGGGCCTTTTGGTTCTCGTCGTAAACGACGCCGTCTGCAATAGTTGCTACACGATCCACACCCAAATCATATAGGCAATCAGCAAGAGCAAGCAGACAGTGAGAATCCAGGTAGAGGAAACCATGCGGGACTCCAGCACTCGACGAGCACTGTAGACCAGGAAGATCTTCTCCTCTTCCGGCAGCGCACGGCCCTCATCGGTGTCGAACTGCACCTCTGCGTGGCGCACGCCACGGGACGCACCGGTAAACTGACCCCACTTCTCGCCGGTCTTCGCATTCTCGATGACGTAGTTCGTCGATCCCTCGCACACCAGCTTGCCTTCAGGACGATCCGGCCCAAAGGTCACTGAAAGCTGCTTGGCTCGCGAAATCTTGTCACGGTCAGCAGCAACGGTCGAGAACACGCGGCCGTTGGGAAGCGTGGCGGAAACACGGTGATTAGCAGAGGCATCAATGACCCACTCCCCTTCCGGGGTGTTGAGGCGATCGCCCTGCTCATCACGGATGTACGTGCCGACTTCGGTGCTTTCCTTCAGAATCGGCCAGGTTTGCTCGGATTTTTCCCGAGAGCCGTCGCCGAGACTATAGGATTCCCAAAAAACTTCTTCGGCCATTAGCAGCCCACCAGGCGAGCTGCGAGGTAGCCTTCCAGCTCGTCAATCTTGACGCGCTCCTGCTCCATGGTGTCGCGGTCACGGACGGTCACAGCGTTGTCCTCGAGAGTATCGAAGTCAACGGTGACACAGAACGGAGTACCGATCTCATCCTGGCGACGGTAACGACGGCCGATAGCACCGGAGGTGTCGTAATCGACGGCCCAGTACTGGCGCAGCTTGTCGGCGACAGCCTCAGCAGTCGGAGTCAGGGTGTCCTTCTTCGACAGCGGCAAAACAGCAACCTTAACCGGCGACAGACGCGGGTCCAGCTTCAGCACAGTACGGGTGTCGGTGCCGCCCTTTGCGTTCGGCACCTCTTCCTCGGTGTAGGCATCACACAGGAAGGCCATCAGGGCGCGGGTCAGACCGAAGGACGGCTCAATGACGTACGGAACGTACTTTTCGCCGGTAACCTGGTCGTGGTAACGCAGGTCTTCCTTGGAGTGCTCGATGTGGCAGCCGAGGTCGTAGTCCGTACGGTTGGCGACACCCATCAGCTCGCCCCACTCGTTTCCCTGGAAGTGGAAACGGTACTCGAAGTCGATTGTGCGTGCAGAGTAGTGAGCGCGCTCGTCCTTCGGAACGTCGAACTGACGCATGTTCTCCGGGTTAACGCCCAGGTCAATGAACCAGTTCCAGCAGGCGTCGACCCACTCATCGAACTTCTCTTCCGCCTGGTCCGGTGCGACGAAGTACTCGATCTCCATCTGTTCGAACTCGCGGGTACGGAAGATGAAGTTACCCGGGGTGATCTCGTTGCGGAATGCCTTACCGGTCTGGCCGATACCGAACGGTGGCTTCAGGCGAGCCGTGGTCATAACGTTCTTGAAGTTGACGAAGATACCCTGAGCGGTCTCCGGGCGCATGTAGTGCAGGCCCTGCTCATTGTCGACCGGGCCGAGGAAGGTCTTCATCAGACCGGAGAACATCTGCGGCTCGGTCCAGTTGCCCGGCTGACCGGTCTCCGGGTCCGGAACGTCTGCCAGACCATTGGCCGGCGGGTGACCGTGCTTGGCCTCGTAGGCCTCCAGCAGGTGGTCAGCGCGGTAGCGCTTGTGGGTGTGCAGGGACTCCACCAGCGGGTCGGTGAAGGTAGCGACGTGGCCGGAAGCTTCCCAGACCTGGCGCGGCAGGATAATGGAGGAATCCAGGCCGACGACATCCTTACGGCCGGTGACGAAGGTCTTCCACCACTGGCGCTTGATGTTTTCCTTCAGCTCCACACCCAGGGGACCGTAATCCCATGCCGAGCGGGTACCGCCGTAAATTTCACCACACGGGTAAACGAACCCCCTGCGCTTACACAGGTTGGCGACGGTATCGACAACTGACTTAGGTGCCACGGTCTAGACCACTCCTTATAAATGGCTTCGCATCGCACACCACACGCCTTTTCCGGGCACACAATTCAGCCCGTTCCGTGCGGCGAACGACATAATGAAAAGCAAAATGTACTGACCCCAACAGGCCAGTTAAAAGTTCCCCTATACTCTAGCGCATCTTGTCCAACCGATACCGGGTAGTGTCGGTTACATGGCTGGCGAAGATATGCACGAAGTTAGTTCTGGCGAAAACCCACGTGGTACGGGCTCCCCCGCTAGCACCGGGGCACACGCCTCCGCGCGGCCGGCCGCAACCCGCATCGGCCAGCGCAGTACTCGCCAACGCCGCGCCGTCGTGTCGATTATGAGTGAGGCCCCTAATTTTCGCTCCGCTGCTGACATTCATAAGTCGCTGACGGAACGTGGGGACAAGGTCGGCTTGACGACGGTCTATCGGACGCTCCAGTCCCTTGCAGAAATGGACATTGTCGATGTTCTGCACAATGCCTCCGGAGAGGCTCTCTACCGGCTGTGCGGTGACCACCACCACCATCATCACCTGGTCTGCACCGATTGCGGCAGCACCGTTGAAGTCGCCGGCGGCCCTGTCGAGCAGTGGGCTCACAGCCTTGCGGAGGAGCACGGTTTTAATCTGACCGGGCACACTGCTGAGGTCTTCGGCCTGTGCAGGGACTGCCAGAAGAAGTAGCCCGGGCTCCCTCCCCCCCCTAAAAAATATCGGCTCTAGGCCTTGCCGAACCTACGGTCGCGCTTGGCGTACTCCACCACTGCGGCGCGCATGTCATCCCGACCGAAATCCGGGAAAAGCTTGTCCTGATAGACCATCTCCGCATAGGCGGACTGCCAGATTAAGAAGTTGGACGTGCGCTGCTCGCCCGATGGACGCAGGAACAGATCAACATCCGGCATAGTCGGCTCATCCAGGAACTGTGCGAAAGACTTCTCGGTCAAGTCATATTCGCTGAGCTCCCCCGCTGCTGCCTGACGAGCAATCTCTCTAGCAGCATCAACAATTTCAGCGCGACCACCGTAGTTGACGCACATATACAGAGTTAGCGCGTCATTGTCCTTCGTCTGCTCCTCGGCAATCTCAAGTTCCTTAATAACCGAGCGCCACAGTCGCGGGCGACGCCCTGCCCAACGCACGCGAACGTTCTTCGAATCCAACTCATCACGACGTCGGCGCAGCACATCGCGATTAAAGCCCATAAGGAATCGGACCTCATCGACCGAACGGCGCCAATTCTCAGTGGAAAATGCGTAAGCCGACAGGTGCTTGACGCCCATCTCCAAACAAGCATCGACGCACTCCATCAGCACGGCCTCACCACGCTTGTGCCCCTCGGTGCGTTTGAGCCCACGCTGTTCGGCCCATCTACCATTGCCGTCCATCACGAGCGCGATGTGATTGGGCACGAATTGCTGCGGTACAGGAGGATTCAACACGCTTCCTATTGTGCCCCACCGCTACTGCTTACTGCCAAAAAGCATCCACATGTTCCAGCGCCGGCACCCGGCGGCCCAGGTAGTACTGCAGGTACTTCGCCGTTAGGGTACGCGCCGTCGCAATCCGCCCCTCAAAATCGCTTGACGACGTATCGATGCCCGCCCATTGCTCATGAGCAAGCTGCCACATCAGATGCAGAACCTCGGTCGGCGGAGTATCTGCACCCGGTGGCCTGCAGTTGGTGCACACTGCTCCGCCCAGTGCGGGAGAAAACGCGTGGTGAGGGCCGGCTTTGCCGCAGCCTGCGCATTCAAAGAGGCTTGGCTGCCAACCGGCCTGCGCCATTGCTCGCAGAATGTAGGAGGTCAGCAACAAATCGGGGCGATGGCGACCGGCCGCAACGTCGTCGAGCGATTGAGTGGTGAGATCCCACAATTCGGGAGCCGGCACTTGCTCCTCGCCGACAATGCGTTCGGCGACGTCCAGGACTGCACACGCACAGGTGTAGCGCGCATAGTCGTCGACAAGCGGTGCTGCCCACGTGCGCACGGTATCTGCGCCTGCGATAGTGGACAGTCCTCGGCGTGGGTAGATGTTGACATCCACGTCGACGAATGGTGAGAGGCGCGAGCCGAAGCGGCTCTTCGCGCGCCGCACGCCTTTGGCGACACCGCGGACTAAGCCGTGGTCGCGGGTGAAAAGGACGATGATGCGGTCGGCTTCGCCGAGGTCGTAGCGGCGTACGACCAGCGCACGGTCGCGATACGGCTCGACCAACTTTTTAGAATCCCAACTTGCCCAGCTGCTTCGGGTCCGACTGCCAGTCCTTCAATACCTTCACCCGCAGGTCAAGGTAAACATTCTGACCGAGCAGCGCAATGAGTTCCTTACGAGCCTTATGAATGGTGGTGCCCATGCGTCGACCGTCGCGCCCCATGAGGATGGACTTCTGCCCCGAACGCTCGACATAGATAACGGCGTGGACATCCAGGACGCCTTCGCGGTCCTGGTTTGGCAGCACCTCATCAATCTGGACTGCCACGGAATGCGGCAACTCATCGCGCAGACCGCCGAGGGCCGCCTCGCGGATGAGCTCTGCCATCCGGGTGTGCAGATCCTCATCGGTGATGTGCCCCTTCGGGTACAGGCGCGGTCCCTCCGGCAACTGGGAAGCCATGACATCAATCAGCGTGTTGATGTTCTCGCCGGACTTCGACGACAGTGGCACCAGCTCGGCATCCGGACCGAGCAACTCCTGCAGCTCGATCAGGCGCTCAATAATGGTGTCGCGCGAGACCTTATCCACCTTGGACACAATGCCCATGATGTTCTTGCAACCTTTGGAGACGTTCTCGTAAATCCAGCGGTCACCGGGGCCAATTTTCTCGTCGGCAGGCACGACCATCGCGACCAAGTCCACATCGGAGTAGGTCTCCTGAACCATGTCATTCAGGCGCTCACCGAGCAGCGTGCGTGGCTTGTGCAGACCTGGCGTATCCACGACAACAATCTGACAGTTCTCGCGGTGGACTACACCTCGGACTGGATGACGCGTGGTTTCCGGCTGGTTAGCGGTAATAGCGATCTTCTCGCCCACCAGGGAATTGGTCAGCGTCGACTTACCGGTATTCGGACGCCCCACGATAGAGACGAACCCAGAGCGAAAGCCCTCCGGCGCACTGTAATCATCAGCATCTCCGCCAAGTCCAGCATTGGCCAGCATGTCATCAAGATTGCCCATCAGTATCTTCTTCCTCGGAGTAAAACTCCGCAGTCGGCTCCACCACCACAGTGCGTACCCGCATACGACCACGACGGTCACGCGAGCCCTCGGCGGTAAACTTCAGTCCTGCATATTCTACGTACGAACCGGGCAGTGGCACACGTCCAAGCTCATATGCCAACAGACCGGAGACCGTATCCACCTCATCGGTGACCTCGTCATCGAAGACGAGTTGGCGCCCGTGGGCTTCGTCGTAAAGCTCTATGAGCTCGCCCAAGCTGAGGCGCGCCTGCACGCGGTAGGAGGCATCCCCCAGTGGTTCGATGGGGGCCTGCTCGGCCTCGTCGTATTCGTCGGCAATCTCACCGACAATCTCCTCGAGGATGTCCTCAATAGAGATAAGACCGGCGACCGATCCATATTCGTCGATGAGAATGGCGATGTGATTGCGGGTGCGCTGCATTTCATCGAGCAGGTCATCCAGTGGCTTGGAATCGGGCACAAAAACGCAGTCACGCATGACCTCGGAGACGCGAACACCGCGACCGCCATCAGTACGCGAGTACGTCTGCTGGACAATGTCCTTCAAGTAAATGACGCCGACGATGTCCTCAACGCTCTCGCCAATCACCGGCAGTCGCGAGTGACCCGACTTCACGCATAGGGCCACTGCCTGACCACAGTGCTTATCCGCCTCAATCCACACCATCTCTGGGCGCGGAACCATAACAACGCGTGCCGACGTTTCCGCGAGATCGAACACAGACTGAATCATGCGGCGCTCATCGTGCTCCACAATGCCGCGCTCCTGGGCGATATCGACCATCTCGCGCAACTCGACTTCAGTGGCGAACGGGCCATCGCGGAAGCCACCACCAGGGGTGATGATGTTGCCGAACCAAATCAGCAACTTTTCCAGTGGCCCCAACACCTTGGCCATAAAACTCAGAACGACCGCGGTGGCGAGGGAAATCGAGTACGGATTCTTCCGACCCATCGTGCGGGAAAACACCCCGAGGACCAGGAAGGTGAACAGAGCCAACAACACCACTGCAGCCACAATGGCCCAGCGCTCCGGCTCGAAAAGCTTAAGACAAACTGCCGCAAGCGTCACTGCACCGATTGACTCGCACAGCGTACGCAAAATCACCAGCACATTGACGTGCCGAGCGCGATTTTCTACGACCTTGAGAAGCGCATTAGCACCTGCGACCTCGTCACGCTGCAGCTCTGCCACGCGCGCACGGGAAATGCCTGCGACCGCAGTTTCGACTGTGTTAAGTCCGCCAGCGCAGATCATCGCCACAACGGCGACAATTATCAAAGTGATCATCGCTCGTTAGAACGCTCCGGGAACGCATTGGGGTTAATTGGTTTTTCGGAAAAGCTCACGCCACGACGATCGATGTCGTCGTACCAATCCGCCAACAGGCCATTCTGCAGGGAGAACATCTGGCGCTCTTCCTCCGCCGTGACATGGTCATAACCCAACAGGTGCAGTACGCCGTGCACGGTGAGCAGTACCAACTCGTGGCTCAGCGGATGGCCTGCACGCTCCGCCTGCCCCGCGGCAAACTCCGGGCACAACACAATGTCGCCCAGCATCGCAGGCCCTGGGCTAGCTGCATCTGGTCGGCCAGAGCCAGGAGTGAGCTCATCCATCGGGAAGCTCATCACATCAGTCGGCCCCGGCAGATCCAGCCAGCGCACATGGAGGTCTTCGATCGTCTTCAAGTCGACAATGTGAATGCTCAGCTCAGCTGCCGGATGCACGTCCAGGCGGCCCAGCGCATAACGGGCAACGTCGATAAGCGACTCTTCATTGACGCCCTGACCGGACTCGTTGAAAACTTCAATGCTCATGTAATTTCAGCGTCCTTTATCGCTTTGTGGCGGACTGTCGCTTTTGTGGGGACTCGGCGCCCTGTTCAATACCTTCGTTATAGGCATCGTAGTCATCGTAGGCCTCGACAATTGCGGTTACCAGCGGGTTGCGCACCACATCCGCAGCCGCCAGCGCCGGAAAAGCGATTCCCGGCACACTGCGCAGCACCTCACGGGCGACAGCTAGACCGGACTTCTGCCCTCGAGGCAGGTCGACCTGGCTGGCGTCACCGGTGATGACCATCTTCGAACCGAAGCCCAGGCGGGTGAGGAACATTTTCATCTGCGCCGGAGTAGTGTTCTGTGCTTCGTCGAGAATGATGAACGCATTGTTCAAGGTACGACCGCGCATGTACGCCAGCGGTGCGACCTCCACTACCCCAGTTTCCATCAGCTTTGGAATCAGCTCTGGCTCAAGCATTTCGCGCATCGCATCGTGCAATGGGCGCAGGTAGGGGTCAATCTTCTCGTGCAGAGTACCCGGCAGGAAGCCCAGGTTCTCACCCGCCTCCACTGCGGGGCGAGTCAGAATAATGCGTTCTACCTGCTTATTCTTCAGTGCAGCAACCGCCTTGGCCATGGCCAAGAAGGTCTTGCCCGTACCGGCTGGGCCGATACCGAAAACAACGTTATAGCGGTCGATGGCATCGACGTAGTTCTTTTGTCCCTCGGTCTTGGGACGCACGGTCTTGCCACGATGTGTCACGATGCCGCCACCGAGCACCTCGCTGGCGGACTTCTCCCCGCGATCCACAATGCCCACCGCGTGCCGCACCGACTCCGGGGAGAGCTCGTGCCCACGACGGGCCATTGCCTCTAGCTCCTTGAACGCGCGGACAGCCAACGAAACATCCGCCGGAGCACCCTTGATTGTCACAACTCCGCCGCGGACATGAATATCCGCTGCCAGCAGAGATTCCAGCAGACGTAGGTTCTGATCCGCATGACCGACCACAATCGGCGCGAGATTGTCATCGAGCTCGACGACGGCAGTGGTACGAGCAGTTACTGAATACTTTGTCATTATGCGTCTATCCTACTGACCAGGCGTGGGTGCGCCGCCCCAGCGCTTTGTCAACGGGCCCAGTGCGCAAAGAGCAGCAGCTCCCGCGAGGGCGCTGCGGAGAACTGTCGGGCCGAGTACTACCGAGCTAGCACCTGCGGCGCGGAAGGCCTCGAGTTCCCCAGGGCTGACTCCCCCTTCTGGGCCGACGATGAAAAGAACCTTGTCAGCGTTTGCTGCCTGCGCGGCGAAGTCCACGAACGGAGCTGTTTCCTCCTCGTGCAAAACTGCTGCCACACCACCTGCTGACGTGGTTTCCTGGATGAGTTGCTCAATATCAGCGGAGCTATGCAGGTCAGCGACCGGCGGAATCCATGCACGACGAGCCTGCTTGGCTGCCTCGCGCGCAGCCGACTGCCACTTGGCGCGGGCCTTAGTGACCTTCGCGGTACCCTGCCATCGGGCCACACAATTCACGGCCGCCCAGGGGATAATCTCATCGACCCCAGCCTCGGTCATCAAATCGACCGCAAGCTCAGCACGATCCGACTTCGGCAGTGCCTGCACCACAGTGACGTGCGGGCGCGGACGTGGACGTTCCTCGGCGGCAACTACGCGAACGTGGACCTCACGCGGATCTACGTGCATGAGCTGTGCCCGCACCACCTTGTCCGCACCATTGGCAAGAAGAATCTCCGCGCCCTCCTTCAGCCTGCGAACGCTGATGTGCTTTGCCTCCGACCCGAGGATTCGAATGATTTCTTCCGGGCGCGGCAGCTCGGTGAACTCACCGAGGAATACGGGCAAACTCATGTGTGCTTCACACTCACTGGAGGGGGCTTTGGGGATGGCGTGTTCTAACGGCGGCGGAATCGGGAGAAGAAACCGTTGCGCTCACTCGAGTCTGCCACCTTGGCATCATCATCGCGGTGCTCGCGTAGCTTCTCCAGCAGCTCGCGGGACTTGCGGTCCAGCTTCGTCGGCACCGTGACATCGACGTGTGCGACCACGTCGCCGTTGCCCTCGCCGCGCAGATGCGGCATGCCCTTACCCGACAGACGAATCTGCTCTGCCGGCTGGGTGCCCGAATCAACCTTGATGGTCATTGGTTCGCCGAGCAGGTCGTCGACCTCAAACTCGGTACCAAGTGCGGCATCAGCCATGGGCACCTGCACGTTAAAGTGCAGATCATCGCCCTCACGCTCGAATACAGGGTGCGGGTCCATGGCAACTTCCACGTAGAGGTCACCCGCCGGGCCACCGCCCGGACCGACCTCGCCCTGCCCTGCCATGCGAATACGCATGCCATCAGAGATACCTGCCGGAACGTTGACCGTCAGATCACGGCGAGCACGGACGCGGCCATCGCCACCGCAGTTGTTACACGGATCGGGGATGATCTCGCCGGTGCCCTCACAAGTCGGGCACGGCCGCGAGGTCATCACATTGCCCAGGAAAGAACGCTGGACCTGTTGAATCTCGCCAGTGCCATCACAGCTGGTACACATCTTCGGCTTGGACTTGGACTTCGAGCCGGTTCCCTCGCACTGCTCACACAGCACCGCGGTGTCCACCGTGATGGGCTTGCGGACACCGGTGAATGCCTCATCGAGGCCCAGAGAAATACGCAGCAGCGCATCTGCACCTGGCTGCACACGCGAGCGGCGCTGGCGGGTACCGCCGGCACCGCCGAAGAATGCCTCGAAGATATCGCCGACTCCGCCGCCGCCGAAACCGCCGAAGCCACCGCCTGGCATACCGCCCTGCGGATTGAGAGGATCTCCTCCCATATCCACAATCCGGCGCTTTTCAGGATCCAGCAGGACCTCGTTCGCTTCAGAGGCCTCACGGAACTTCTCCGCAGCTTCTTCATCACCCGGATTACGGTCTGGGTGGTACTTGAGCGCCAGCTTTCGGTACGCCTTCTTAATCTCAGCGTCCGTAGCGTCCTTCTCCACTCCGAGGATGCCGTAATAGTCGCGTGCCAACTTTAGCTACTTCCTTTCAATACCCGGCCAACGTACTGTGCAACAGCAGCAACCGAGGAAATTGTTCCCGGATAATCCATAAATGTGGGGCCAACTACTCCCATGCCACCCAAAATCTCGGTGCCGGTGCCATAGCCAGTTGAAACAACTGAAGTAGCGCGCAGCTCCTCGTCCTCGTTTTCCTCACCGATAGAAACGCGGACATGGTGTAAATCCTGCGCGGCCGACAGCAGTTTCAACACGATCACCTGTTCTTCGAGAGCCTCAAGAACCATGGGCAACGTAGAAGGTAAGCGACCGGCCATATTACCACGGGTCAAATTCGACGCCCCGGCCAGGATGAGCCTGTCATTCGGCCTCTCAATTAACGACTCCACCAGCACCGTCGAGCAGCGGATGATTACATCCCGCAAATCGCGCGGGGCGTTAGCCGCAAGATCGGAAATCGCAATCGACGCGTCGGCAAGTGTGTGCCCCGACATTGCACGGTTGAAATGCTCACGCAACAGCGGCACGAGATCGGGATCCATCGGTGCTGGCAGCTCGACATTGCGCTGCTCCACGCGCCCGGTGTCGGTGATGACTACCAGCAACAATCGCGCGTCGGCGAGCTGGACGACCTCGCAGTGTCGGACGCGGGAGACCTCCAGCGTCGGCACCTGCACTACTGCGACCTGGCGGGTTAGCTGGGCCAGCAGCTGCACACTGCGACGCAGAACGTCCTCCAAATCGACGCCGCCTTCGAGGAACTCGAGGATAGCTCGGCGCTCGGCCCGGGACAGCGGCTTAATCTGCGAAAGATTGTCCACAAAAAGGCGGTAGCCCTTCTCAGTCGGGATACGCCCGGACGATGCATGTTCCTGCTGGATATAACCTTCAGCCTCCAGCACCGCCATGTCATTTCTGATGGTCGCCGAGGACACACCCAGATTGTGGCGCTCCACCAGAGCCTTCGAGCCAACGGGCTCCTGGGAAGCTACGTAATCCGAGACAATTGCCCGAAGAACTTCCTGCCTGCGCTTATCCGTCTGAGATGACATGCGGATAGTTTAACTAAGGATGTCAACAATTATGGCGTCGGCCAGCAAACGACCGCGATTGGTCAGCTGAATCCGCTGGCCGCCATCGACGGAAACAAACTCCACCATGCCCGCTTCCGCTTGCCGACGTGCCTTGCCCAGCTCATCCTCACCGAGCAGATTGGCATCGATACCCTCGGCCAAGCGGAGGCCCAGCATAATCTTCTCAGTGTGCCGATCCTCGGCCGTTAGCCCTTCTGAATCCTTAATCGGCAATTCTCCGCCGGAAATGGTCGCCGCGTAGCGAGCCGGATGCTTGACGTTGTAAAACCTCGTGCCATCCAGGTGCGAATGTGCACCGGGGCCCGCACCCCACCAATTTCCATCGCGCCAGTAGAGCATATTGTGACGACATTGGCCGCCCGGTTTTGCCCAGTTGGACACCTCGTACCAGGAAAAACCGGCTTGACTCAGTGCGGCATCGATGCGCTCGTAGCGGTCGGCGAGATCGTCGTCGTCAGGCATCGGCAGCTCACCACGACGGACCTTACGCGCCATCGCGGTACCCGGCTCGACGATCAGTGAGTACGCCGAAACATGATCGACGTCCGTGGCCAGGACTGCCTCCAACGTCGTATCGAGGTTCGCCATCGACTCCCCTGGCGTGCCATAGATAACGTCGAGGTTGATGTGCTCAAAGCCGGCCGCGCGTGCCTCCGCCACTGCCGCCGCAGGACGCCCCGGCGTGTGCGTACGATCCAGAGTGGCCAGCACATGCGGCACAGCCGACTGCATGCCCAGACTCACCCGGGTAAACCCTGCCTCGGCCAAGCCTTCGAAAAACTCCGGGGAGGTCGACTCGGGATTCGACTCGGTGGTGACCTCGGCGTCGTCGGCAAGCCCAAAGCTGTTGCGCACACCGTCGAGCAGGCGACGAAGACCACTCGCCCCCAACATCGACGGCGTACCACCGCCGACGAATACGGTATCGGCGCCACGCGCTAGTTCGGGGTGCTTTACGACGGCCATCTCGAGCTCAGCCACGATGGCATCGAGGTAGTCTCCCTGCGTTGCGCCACTGCCCAGCTGACCTGGCGTGTACGTGTTGAAATCACAGTAGCCACAACGGGTGGCACAGAATGGGACGTGTAAGTAGACACCGAAGGAATCGGTGTGTGCGGAGGCTTCGCTCACGCATGCTCCTTGGCTCGACGTTGCTTGACGCGGCGGACAATTTCATCGATGCGGGCACGTTCCATCAGGAACTCCGGAGGCCTACGGCCGCGCAGCGCATTGGCAACTGCCGGATGAGTCTCGGGAACAGCAACACACCAAGCGGCGGCAGCGGACAGTGCACGGCGGCCAGACTGTGCGTAAAGCTGCGGAAGCACCACACTACCGAGCTTTTCCACGCCTCGGATGTTTTCGGCGGAAACCCAGTCGGCGAGTTCCTCCAGGTAAGAAGCCACGGCATCGGAGCGAGCAATCATTGCCTGCGTGACCGTAGGGACTGCAACCGGATGCTTCAAAGGAGCCGGAATGAGCGACAGTGACTGCACATCCGGCGACTTCGGTGCCGGATGCGGGTGTCGACGCGGTGTCGAAGCGGAGGAAAGAGTACCGATGCGCCCCGAGCGAATGCCGGAGGTAAACGCTTGGCGTAGACCATCAAGCTCACCAATCAGAGGGCGGCAGTCCTCAACGGCCTCGTCGACGATGTCAGCGAGCTCGAGGACACATTCGTCCACCAGCTCACGATCTACATCAGCAACCGCCTGAGCAAGGTGCTCGATGTGTTCGGCAACTTCGTCACCAATGTCGTAGAGCTCTTGGGTCACTTCGCGCAGGCGTAGCCGAGCATCGAAGTGGTTAATCATTGCCCGCCCTCCCACGACATCTTCGGCGCCGGTGACATCATTGCAGTCTTCCGCTTTCGAATATCGACGAACATTGACGAATGCCGACTTTCGAAAACTGAAAACTCCTTAAAAATTTCTAGCGCCCCTCACCTTAATGGGGTGAGGGGCGCTAGCGCGGTAACAACACGCTGCCGTTTTCTATCGGCAGCGGGTAGACCGTGAATTAACGCTGGTAGAGAGCCTCAATGTCACGCGAGTAGTTGTCCATGACAATGTTGCGCTTGACCTTCATGGTCGGGGTCAGCTCGCCGCTTTCCTCGGTGAAGTCACTGTCCAGAATATGGAACTTCTTAATGGCCTCTGCGTGAGAAACCAGCTCGTTAGCGGAGTTGACGGCGTCCTGAATCTCGGCGCGCAAAACTGCGCTGGAGGCAGCGAGTTCACGGATCGAGGTGTGCTCGGGGACGGAGTGCTCAATCTTCCACTTCTCCAGTGCCTCCTCATCGAGAGTGACCAACACGGAGACGAACGGACGACCATCGCCGATGACGACTGCCTGGGACACCAGCGGGTGCGCACGCATGCGGTCTTCCATCGGGCCCGGCGCGACATTCTTACCACCAGCGGTGACAATGAGGTCCTTCTTGCGGCCGGTGATCTTCAGGTGGCCTTCTTCGGTCAGCTCACCGAGGTCACCAGTCTTAAACCATTCGCCGTCGATGAAGGCTTCCTTGGTTGCCTCTTCGTTCTTCCAGTAGCGGTCGAACACAACCGGACCACGGAGCAGAACTTCGCCGTCATCAGCGATAGCGGCGGAGCAACCACCGACCGGACGACCAACGGTACCAATAATCTGCTCGCTCGGGTTGTTCACGGTGACGGCAGCCGTGGACTCAGTCAGACCGTAGCCTTCGTAGACAGGCACACCGAGACCACGGAAGAAGTGCCCGAGGTCAGAGGACAGAGCCGAACCACCGGAAATGGTGTACTGCACGGCCTCACCCATAGCTGCGCGAATTTTCGAGAACAGCAGGCGATCGTAGAGCTGGCGACGCAGCTTCAAGACACGCGACGGACCTGCCGGAGTATCCAGTGCCTTGGAGTACTCGATGGCGGTGGCCTCAGCACGCTCGAACATGGCCAGGCCGAATGCGCCCTTCTCCTTAGCGGAGGCGTAGGCGGAGTCACGAACCTTCTCGAACACGCGCGGCACACCGAGAATCATGTGCGGACGGGAACGCTGGAACTCCAGGGTGACGGTCTTGGTATCAGCCCAGTGAGACTGGGTAGCACCGGAAATCATCGAAGCCAGGGACACTGCGTGAGCCAACACGTGCGCCAACGGCAGGAAGGTCAGAATGCGGTTCCCCGGACGGGCAATCAGGCCAATCTCGTTGGTGAGGATGGCGCGGGCCTCCGCCAGCCAGTTGCTGTGCAGGAGCACGCAGCCCTTCGGACGACCAGTGGTACCGGAGGTGTAAATCACGGTTGCCAGGTCGTCGGCCTTGGTGTCCTTGATGCGGCGCTCGACCTCGTCGCCGTCAATGTCACGGCCTTCGTAGCTAATGGTGTCAGTAGCGGAAGCGTTAATCTCCAGTACACGACGCAGCTGAGACTCGCCCTCCGGGTTCTCGGTGCCCTTTTCGACCAGCAGAGGCTTCATGCGGTCGGTGTGCTCACGCGACTCGGTAAATGCGAAAACAGCACCGGAGTTTTCAATAATCCAACGAATCTGGCCAGACGAAGAAGAGCCGTAAATCGGGACAACAGCAGCGCCTGCCATCCAGATAGCGGTATTGATCAGGTTCCACTCGTAGCGAGTCTCACTGAGCAGCGCTACGCGGTCGCCCGGCTGAACACCGTTGGCAATTAGCCCCTTAGCGACGCCCTTTGCCTCGTCATAGAACTCCTGAGCAGTGACATTTACCCACTCAAAGTTCTTGGGGCGAGTGAAAAGCACCAGCTTCGGGCGCTTCTGCACCAGCTCCTGCAGCGAGGTAATAATCGTTTCGTCCTCGCCGATGACGTATTTCGCCTCGGTAGTATATTCACGCATCGAGTTACAAACCCCTACTTTCGGTAGTTCTGTCCGTCGTTGGTTTCGTTAGGAATCAACTTAGAACATCAAACCCTGCGCCGTTGTGATTTCAGTAAATATTTCGATAACGAAGTGATTTACCTTACTACTAGCAAAGTTTTTCTAAACTGGCATGATGGAAAGGGTGACACAGGCAGCTTCCAATCCTCCCCTTTCCTCTCCACTCGCCGACCTCGCTAAAGATGTCGGAGTTGGGGTTTCCTACTACTCCACCGAGGGCCAACTCGTGCACGTCTCTCGTGAGACAGTGCTAAAAACTCTCGCTGCTCTCGACATCGATCTGGGCCCAGATCCCAGCGATGCCGACATCAACGACGCCCGTCGTGAGTGGGCAGACACGCAGTGGTCTCGCCTTCTCCCGCCCGTGGTAGTTACCCGCCAGGGCATCTTCCACCGAGTTCTGGTTCACGTACCGCACGGCAGCAATGTCAGCGTGACTGTGAAACTGGAGGACGGCGCAGAATGGCCCTGCGCTCAGGTGCACCACTTGGTACCGCCACGCCAGGTCGGCGATGTGTTGATGGGTGAAGCCGCCTTCGCAATTCCAGAGGATCTGCCACTTGGTTGGCATCGCTTGCGCGCAGTCAACGATGACAACGTCGCTGAGTGCGATGTGGCCGTAACCCCCAACCGTCTCGCCACTGCCGACAAGTACGTGCAGAATCCTGCGCATGGTGTCATGGCACAGCTGTACTCGGTACGCTCCAGCCGCAGCTGGGGTATTGGCGATTTCGCTACCCTCGGCGACTTGGCACAGGTCAGTGCAGAGCACGCGGGCTCTGATTTCGTCCTCATCAATCCGTTGCACGCCGCAGAGCCACTGCCTCCGGTAGAAGACTCGCCGTACCTGCCCACCACGCGCCGCTATGTCAATCCGCTGTACGCGCGCCCAGAGCTTATCGACGAGTTCGGGTACCTGGACAAGGACGAGGCCGATGAAGCCCGTGCGCTAGCGAACTCTTTCCACCAGCTCAATCACAGCCCTGATGAGATTGACCGCAACCCCATCTACGCTGCAAAGCTCAAGGTATTGCGGGCAATTCACAAGATCCCCCTGTCCAGCGCACGCCAGGCGGAATTTGACCGTTGGCTGGAGGCCGAGGGCCGTGGCATATACGACTACGCGTCGTGGTGCACCGAGCGCGAGCTCGCGGATCGCGCTGCTGCCCGCGATGCTGCACGCGCTGCCACTTCCGATTCTGGTGCCGTAACCGAGAACGATATCGAGTTGGTTCCACCGTTGGGTAACCACGCCAGTGTCGAATCTCTGCGGGAGGAAATCTTCCAGTTCCACCTCTGGGTGCAGTGGATTCTCGATCAGCAGCTCGGCCAGGCACAAGAGGCAGCCCTGGATGCGGGTATGCGCATCGGCATCATGGCCGACCTTGCCGTCGGCGTGCACCCTGGCGGCGCGGATGCCGAGAACCTTGCGGATTGGCTCGCTCCTGCTATCTCTGTTGGCGCACCGCCAGACGGTTTTAACCAGCGCGGCCAAGACTGGTCGCAGCCGCCGTGGAACCCGCACAAGCTAGCCGAGGCCGGCTACCGCCCCTGGCGCGACATGCTGCGCACAATCCTTCGCCACGCAGGTGGCATTCGTGTTGACCACGTGCTGGGTATGTTCCGCCTCTGGGTCATGCCGCGGATGGAGTCCCCCGTCAATGGCACCTACCTGTACTTCGACCACGAGGCAATGGTCGGCATTCTCGCACTTGAGGCCGAGCTCGCTGGGGCCGTCGTCGTAGGCGAAGACCTGGGCACTTTCGAGCCGTGGGTGCAGGACTACCTGGCCTCGCGGGGCATCATGGGCACCTCGATCGTGTGGTTTGAATCCGAGGGCGACCAGCCGAAACCACCAAGCGCTTACCGCAGCCTGTGCCTGTCCTCCGTCACCACGCACGATCTGCCGCCGACGGCAGGCTACCTCGCAGGCGAGCACATCAAGCTACGGGAACGCCTGAGACTATTGCTTTCCGACGTCGCGGAGGAAGACCGCCGGGACTTCGAGTGGATTCGAAAGGTTTTGGGTGCGGCCAAGGAAGCCGGCTGCTTTGGTGACACGGCTGCGGCGGACATGGATGTTCATTCCCTTACCCGCGATAATCTGCCACCAATTGACGCACTGGTCACGGGGCTGCACCGCTTCCTCGACCAGACGCCATCCGCGCTGAAGTGTGAGGCCTTGGTGGACATGGTCGGCGATCGTCGTACTCAGAACCAGCCGGGCACGAGCCACGACCAGTACCCGAACTGGTGCATTCCGCTAACCGATGCCGAGGGCAAGGCCGTGCTTGTCGAGGACCTGCCTCGCTTCCCCGGATTCAAGCGTTAATTGGTTCGTGAGCGACTAATCCCTCATTTTTGCTGTTCACCGATCTTTCAGGTTATATGCCCGGCACTAAAACCGAGGCTAAAACTGGAAATCGGTGACTGCACCAGCGATGAGGATGAGAAGAAGCAAAACGATTAGGGCAAGTAGGACCTTCGAGTGCCTCGACCGATGCATGCTAACTCAGCTCCCTACTGCGAAATATTTGCGAACTACCCAACTCTAGCCTGTTGGGCAAATTTCCTAATACTTTAAGACATACCTTAGGGCAGCGATAGCGACCCAACACTTAAAGGGGGCTTCTCCCAGCTCAATTCATCGGGTCTCTCGGTGAGCTATCCGCAAGGCCACTACCTCTTCGGCTAGCTCTCGCTGCCCGCTCCTCGACGCTCCTGCGAACGCTCCCGCCGATGCACCGACCTCTGCCACAGACGTCCGCTGACAACATCGATTGCGCCAACGAGAACGAAAGCAAGAAACCCTCCGACTACCAGGAGAACCACGCATAGCACGCTGACCTGCGCAAGCAGTGGCAATTGGATAAGCCACTGCCCTACTCTGTCGAATGCTTCTGCCATGAGTGTCAACCTACCCTGCCGGTGACCGGAATAACCAGTGGGCGGCGGTCGCGGGGCTCGTCGTAAAGCGTGAAGCTAGGCATCAGTGCCCGACAGCCCGCGGCGTTCGAGGAGCGGCTGGATGTCCTTATCGCGACCTCGGAAGGCACGGTAGGCGGCCATGAAGTCGATGGCGCCACCACGGGAGAGAATCTCCTCGCGGAAGTGGCTGCCGCCGCTGATTGTGGCACCGCCGTTGTCGGTGAACCAACCGAAACCGTCCGCGTCGAGCACCTCTGCCCACAGGTAGGAGTAATAGCCCGCCGAGTAACCGCCGGCGAAGATGTGGTTGAAGTAGCGGGAGCGGTAACGCGGAGCCAGGTGGGGAACGTCGAGGCCGAGTTCAGCGAGTGCTTCCGCTTCGAAGGCATCAACATCAGTGACCTGAGCTGCTTCCTCCTCGGTGAGGCTGTGCCAGGCCAGATCGATGGCGCACGCGGCGAGGTACTCAACCGTGGCGAATCCCTCACCAGCGGTGCGGGCCTTCTTCACAGACTCGACTAGCTCGGCCGGGATCGGCTCACCGGTACGAACGTGGACGGCGTAATTGGCCAGAATGGATGGCTCAAGTGCCCAGTTCTCGTTAATCTGGGAGGGGAATTCCACGAAGTCGCGCGGGACGTTAGTGCCCGAGAAGGTCGGGTACGTGACGTCGGAAAGCAGACCGTGGAGGGCGTGCCCGAACTCGTGGAAAGCAGTGGTGACCTCGTCGAGCGTCAGTAGCACCGGGGTTCCCGGCTCGGTTTCGGCGATGTTCATCACGTTGACCACGACTGGCAGGCGCCCCAGCAGACGGGACTGGTCCCTAAACGAGCTCATCCATGCACCACCGCGCTTAGTCGGGCGCGAGAAGTAGTCCGTAATAATCAGGCCGATGGTCTCGCCTCCGCCCTGGCGTACCTCCCACACGGTCGTGCCCGGCGCGTATCCCTGCAGGTCCTCGCGCTTGACTACCTCGATGCCGTAGAGCTTGCGGGCAGCGTAGAACACGCCGTCTTCGATGACACGGTGCAGCTCGAAGTAGTTCTTGAGTTCCTCCGTGTCGACTGCGAATTCTTCCGCTTTACGACGGCGCTCCCAATACGGCCAGTCAGCGCCCGTGACCGTCTCACCGCCAGCCAGATCAGCGACCCGCTTGTACTCGCCTTCAGCATTGGCAATGGCAGCTGGCGCCAGGTCTGCAATGAGCTTCCGAGCAGCCTCTGCGGTGGTTGCCGTCTCCTTGGCAATGACGTAATCCGCATGCGTGTCGTAGCCGAGCAGCTTGGCACGGCGGGCACGCAGGCGCGCCATTTCCAGCACAATGCCGGAGTTGTCGAACGTGCCGGAGGCAGCACCCGCACGCCCCAGTGAGGCTTCATAGAGCTTGGCGCGAGTAGCCGGATTATCCAGGTCAGCCAGCTGTGCCGGAGTTGACGGTAGGTCCAGCGGAATCAGCCACGGCGCATCGGTGTCGGCCTTTTTCGCGTAGGCGGCGAAGGACGCAATGGCGTCGTCGGAAAGCCCGGCGAGTTCCTCGCGGTCGTAGATCTCCACGGCGCGCGCGACGGTGTCCTTCAGTAGGTTTTCACCGAAAGCCGTGGAGAGCTCAGAGAGACGGGAATTGATGCGGCTGAGCTCGGCTTTGTCCTCGTCGCTGAGGTCCGCACCGGCGCGCTGGAAGTCTTCGCGGACTTTCTTCAGCAGCAGCTTCGCCTCTTCCGGATTGGCGGCATCCTCAACGCTGTCGATGGCATTGATGCGCTGCCACAGGTCACTGCGCATGCGAATCTGATCCAGGTGTGCAGTGAGCTGCGGGGCAATCTCGGCTTCAATTTCCATGCGGACATCGGTGGCGTCCGTGCCGGCAACGTTGAAGAAATAAGCAGCGACGCGGTCCAGATCCTGGCCCGCCTTTTCCATTGCCTCGATGGTATTAACAAAGGTCGGCGCCTCCGACGACGTGGCGATGGCGTCGATCTCGCGTGCATGGCTGCGCATTGCTTCGCTAAAGGCCTCGCGGACGTGGCTGTCATCGATTGCCGCAAAATCTGGCAATTCGCAGAACAATTCTGACGGTGTCAACAGTGGATTTCGTGCATCATTGGTCATAGTGAATTCAACTGTAGCGTGCTCGAAAAACCAGAGTGCGCCTACCGTCTGAAACAGGCTCCCCGCCGTTCTGGCAGGACCAACCGTGACGAGGAGGCGTTTTCCGCCATGACAGAGACGACTATTTCCGCTCCCTGTGGGAGGCTAACCGGCCGTATTCACGATGACGCAATACAAGTTTTCAATATCGATTACGCAGATGCTGCTCCGTTCGCCGCGTCGGCACCGGTGGCTGACGGGCCACAGTCAGGCACTCGGCGCTGTGAACCCGAGCGCGAATTAGTTCTCACCGTCACCGCACCGGCTGAGCCCGCGGACGCTTCCTATCCCGTATTGCTGTGGATCCACGGTGGTAGCTACGAGTTTGGGCATCCCTCCGAGCCCTGGACGGACGCGACGGCCTTCGCACAGGCAGGCATCGTCACCGTTTCGCTCGGATACCGCAAGGGCCTCGAGGGATTCTGGCGCGACAGTGAAACAGAGACCTACCGGGCCATTGATGACCTGTATCTGGGGCTGCAGTGGGCTCGTCGTAACGCGCCTGCCTTCGGCGGCGATATCGACAACATCACTATCTCGGGGCAATCGGCGGGTGCGGCGCTGGCGCTCACTCTCGCTGCCGACGAACGCACTCGCGGCCAGATCCAGCGCACCATCGCCATGTCGCCGGCCTTCTCGCTGCTGTCGGGCTCGCGTCTCCGCCGCACGTTGGCGGGCATCGGTGTGGGACGTGCGCCGTCCACCGACGTCTTTTCGCGTGCCGACGAACGCAGGGTCGCTCGAGCCCAGAAATTGGTGTCGGCATCCTCACCTTCGGATCCGGCAATTGGGCCTCGCTTTGACAGCTTTGCTCCCACACTGCCAACGATGGTGACTGCCACCAGCGAAGAGTTCTTCTCAGAACCGCCGGTTGTGGCGATGGACAAGTTGCCCATGCGGGAGTGGATGGCTCGGCGCTACGCCAAGGGGCATCGCGGCCACGGCGAATTTCCGGCCACCGCCTATGCCGAACGTCCGATGGGGAATGTCATTTCTGACTCAGCGATTCGCTCATACGCTGTTAAAGTCGCCGAACGGTCCGTGGCGGCTGAGCTGGATGTGTGGGCGGCACAGTTCGAACCGGGAGAAGGGTTGGGCTATGCACCTGCTGGCCGCACCAGTGGTGCTCCGCACTGCATCGACATTGCACGCTTCTTCGGTATGAAGGAACCCAACCATCCATTCCACCAAGTGGCGGTCGAGTTCATCCGCGAAGGCACCTCACACATGCCCCGCTACAACAATGACCGCAAGGTGACCACCTTTGCTGGCGCTGACGCCCAGGCAGTCGAGGACATTGCCATCGATGCGTGGGCGGCTCCGCGCCAGCTCTTTGGCGCATAAGGCATAAGGCGGGTGAGGCTTGCGCTGGTTAGCGCTGTGCTGTTGTGCTCAACAACTGAGCCCAGCGACTTAAGCTGGCAAAGTCTGCATGTACCGATAAATCTCGACGCAGACCAAAATGGTGATCAGCGTGATAAGTACTGCTATGAGTTTCCTGCGATCCATAGCCACCGTTCTTACCGAAGCACCAGGCCAGACGCAAGCTTTACCCTCTGTGGTTAACTGTCAACTATGGAGCCGCTTGATTTATTAGTCCCCGAGAATTCCGCGCTGCAGCCGGTCGACCCCGCGCTGGCTAAGGTGAAGCGAGTCGCGCACGCCGCTCCCCTGCTAGTTATCACGATTGCATCCGTCGTCGCCGCTGTGATGTGGACTCCGTGGATGTGGTTGGGCGTCCTCGCCTGCGTGCTCTACTTCGCATATATCTACTGGCTCATCGGTCGACGAGTTCGTGCCCACCGATACCTCGAAGAGGACAACGACTTCATTGTTGCGTCCGGACGCTGGTGGCGCTCGGTCACTGTCGTCCCTTACGGACGAATCCAGTTCATCGACATCGATGAAGGACCTCTCCTTCGACTATTCGGACTGGCAACGCTGAAGCTCAACACAGCATCGGCGAGCTCGGATGCAGCCGTCCACGGTTTGCCACGTGAAGAAGCGCTCGCCCTGCGCGCTCGTCTATCTCAGCGCGCCCACGACCGGATGGCGGGTCTCTAAATGAGGCATAGAGTTCATCCCCTATCTCCGCTGCTCAAAAGCTTTGCCACAATCGCTGCGGTGACTGCATTCGCAGTCGCGAATCAGTGGCAGTTGGCCGTTGCGGTCGTGACTCAGCTCTACGACTGGGCATGGCTCGGTCTCCTTGTCGGTACCGGTGCGGTCGCCATAATTATTGGTCTGATTGCATTTTTCTCGTGGCTGTCCTGGCGGTATACGTTCTACGAGCTCACCGACGATGAGGTTCGCTACGGCTCCGGATGGCTACTGCGTTCTCGACGCGCGGCACGGCTCGACCGCGTGCAGGCGGTGGATATCAACCAACCATTGTTGGCGCGCATTTTCGGGCTCGCCGAAATTGTCATTGAAACAGCCGGCGGCTCCGATTCACACTTCACAATCAAATACCTCACTCCCCCGCAGTGCGAACAGTTCCGCGCTGACGTGTTGGGTGAGGTAGAAAAGCTGGACACCGAGCTGGCACGTTCGCTTTACGACGGCGACAGCTCCACCGCGCCCCTCGACTCCGGCGCTCACATGTCCTCTCGCATGCCCGAAGCGAAGACCATCTTTGGCCCGGTCGATGTCGGACGGCTGATTGCATCCGTGGCCATTGGACCCGGTCTTTTCGTCGGTATAGCTCTCATCCTCCTCGCCGTTGTCTCTGCGCTGTTTACCGACCTCATCGTAGAAATCCTCAGCGGAGTAACCATCACTACTCTGATTGTGATTGGCAGTTTCGCTGTCGGCCTTTTCGGGGTACTAAATCAGTCGTGGGATTTCACGCTGAAGGTATCGTCGGAAAGCAGGCGTCTGGCGATTACCGCCGGACTGTTGTCGACGCGCGCTCAGACCATTCCCATTGATCGCATTCATGGCTTTAAAGTGGTGCAACCGCTCTGGTGGCGTCCGTGGAGATGGTCCCGTGCGGATGTCTCGGTGGCGGGCTATGGCCTGGACAGCACACAGTCGAACAACACACTGGTGCCAGTGGCACCGGCACCGGAGACGGACGCGATTGTCGATTACCTGATGAATGAGATTGCGGGACCGTCCTCCGCGGATGACCTGTTGGGCTCCTGGCAGACTCCACGCACGGCATGGTGGCTCAGCCCAATTGACTGGAAATTCCAAAAGGTGCAGGCCACGCGGCGGGGTCTTTTAGTGACAAAGGGCCGGTTCTGGCATACGCGGTTCATCGTTCCCTGGCAGCGTATTCAAGGACATACACTGATTATTTCTCCGCTGAAGAAAGCGGCGGGAGTGGCAAACGTGCGAATCGACATGGTGCCGGGAGCGGTCACTCCGGTGGCAACGGAGTTGAAGTTGGATGATGCGTACCAGCTCACCGCGCTGATTCAGGAACACAAGGTTGTTTAGAATGCTATTTAATGAGGTCTCCCAGGACGGCCGTCTCGCGCGGTCTTGTGGGATCTCGCAGGAAAACTCTCTCTGCAGGCTAGTGGCATAGTCATTACGCTGGGATGCATGACTATCGCCAAGGAAGATTACGAGTGGTACCGCAGCGCGGTGTTCTATGAGGTGCTCGTCCGGGCCTTCTTCGACTCCGACAACAACGGCTCCGGCGACCTCAAAGGGCTGACGGAGAAGCTCGATTATCTGCAATGGCTGGGCGTTGACTGCCTCTGGCTGCCGCCTTTCTACGACTCCCCGCTGCGCGACGGCGGTTACGATATCCGCGACTTCCGCGCCGTGCTCGACGAGTTTGGCACGGTCGAGGATTTTAAGGTGCTTCTCGACGAGGCCCATGCGCGCGGTATCCGCGTTATTACTGACCTGGTGATGAACCACACCTCCGATACCCATGAGTGGTTTCAGCAGTCGCGCACTGATCCGGATGGCCCCTACGGCGGCTTTTATGTCTGGACTGATGACCCGGACACTTACTCGGGCGCACGCATTATCTTTGTCGATACCGAGGATTCCAACTGGACCTATGACCCGGTGCGTGGCCAGTACTACTGGCACCGCTTCTTCTCCCACCAGCCGGATTTGAACTATGACAATCCGGCGGTGCAAGAAGCGATGCTCGATGTGCTGCGCTTCTGGTCCGATCTCGGCATCGATGGCTTCCGCCTCGACGCTGTTCCCTACCTCTTCGAACGCGAAGGTACTAACTGCGAGAATCTGCCCGAGACCCACGCTTTTCTGAAGCGCTGCCGCAAGGTCATGGATGAGGAATACCCGGGTCGCGTCCTGCTGGCGGAGGCCAACCAGTGGCCCTCCGATGTGGTGGAATACTTCGGCGACCCGGAGGTCGGTGGCGACGAATGCCACATGGCTTTCCACTTCCCACTCATGCCACGCATTTTCATGGCGGTGCGCAAGCAGTCCCGCTTCCCCATCTCGGAGATCCTGGAGTCCACGCCGGAGATTCCGTCTTCGGCTCAGTGGGGCATTTTCCTGCGCAACCACGATGAGCTGACGCTGGAAATGGTCACCGATGCCGAGCGCGACTACATGTACGCCGAGTATGCGCACGATCCGCGGATGAAGGCCAACATCGGCATTCGCCGTCGTCTAGCGCCACTGCTGCAAAATGACCGCACTCAGCTCGAGCTTTTCAATGCCCTGCTACTCTCCCTGCCAGGTTCGCCGGTGCTCTACTACGGGGACGAAATTGGTATGGGCGACAACATTTGGCTCGGTGACCGCGATGGTGTGCGCACACCGATGCAGTGGTCACCCGACCGCAACGCCGGGTTCTCCAAGGCCGACCCCGGTCGGCTCTATCTGCCGACCATTCAGGATGCGACCTACGGTTACCAGGCGGTCAATGTCGAGAACCAAGCGAGCTACTCCAATTCGCTGTTGAATTGGGTGCGTCGACTGATTCAGGTCCGCAAGCGCTATGAGGCTTTTGGCCTCGGTGATTTCCGCGAGCTGAATAGCGATACCGCCTCTGTTCTGACCTATCTGCGCACATACGGCGACGAAGTGCTGCTGTGCGTCAACAACCTGTCCTCTTACCCCGCGGCCGTCTCACTGGATCTGTCCGAGTTCGCCGGTGCCACCCCGGTAGAGCTCACGGGTTCGGTTCCCTTCCCCACAATTGGCACCGATTCCTACCAGATCACGCTTCCTGGCCACGGTTTCTACTGGTTCGAAATCCAGCTTCCACCTGAGACAAACCTCGAATCGAGCGCCTCGATGTCGGCACCGACAATCCCGGTTGCGCAGGCGATATCGGACGCGCCGGTGACGTCATCACGCGAGCACTCAGGCACCGCCGCCGATGCCGCCGCCGATGCCGTCACAAACGCCGATAATAAAGAGTGATCTTTTAAGTCCCGAAAGGCGAACGAACTAAAATGACTATTCCCACCGCCGAATTCATTGCCGAAGAGCTGGCAGACACACTGGTCAAGATGCGCTTTTTCGCTGACAAGGTCTCTGACATCGACCACGTCGAGATCCTCGCGCTTGACCCCGTACTGCGCGACAATCCCGACAGTCCCGATGTCGATATCGCATTGGTGAGGGTGCACACCGCACATTCTGCACCGACCTATCAGCTGCCCATCGCTTGGGCGGAGGACGTCCCCGATGGCCACGAGCAGTCCCTGCTGGTTCGCGCGGAGGGCATCGTCGGCTACGACGCTCTGATTGATTCGGATGCCATCACAGCACTCGGCCAGAAGCTTTCCGACGAAGGCAAGCTCGGCCGCATGGAACTGCGACGTGTGCCGGGCTCTGAACAGCTCCGTCCGGAATCCGGCCGCCCCATGGGAGTCGAACAGTCGAATACCTCGGTCATTTTCGACGACCGCGTGATGTGCAAGTTCTTCCGTCGCCTCTACCCCGGCACTAATGCCGATGTGGAGCTGCTGGCCGCACTCGCCCAGGCAGATTGCAAGTTCGTCCCTGAGCTCTACTCCTGGGTAGAGACCACCATTGGCGAAGACGCCTACACCACCGCCATGCTGCAGGAATTCGCACCGAACTCGGTCGATGGCTGGGAGCTGGCTCTTGGCGCAGTGCGCGATGCCATCCGCGACAGTCAGACCCCGCTGGAAGATTTGGGCACCGACTTTACATCCGAAGCGCGTGCGCTCGGCGAAGCAGTGGCCTCGGTACACAGCAGCCTCGCTGCCGCTGTCGCGGTAAAGAAGCGTCTGACCGGTGCGGAGCTGGTAGCCCCACTGCGAGCTCGCCTGGACTTCGTCGCTGGTGTGGTGCCACAAATTGCTGAGGTCAAGGATAAGGCTCAGGCTATCTTCGATCGCGCAGAGGCTGCGGTTCCGGAAGGTGGCGCCGTCGTCCAGCGAATCCACGGTGATCTGCACTTGGGGCAGGTATTGCGCACGCCGAGCTCTTGGCGCTTGATTGACTTCGAGGGCGAGCCGTCGCGCCCGTGGGAGGAGCGTCGTCTGCCGGATCACCGCCTACGCGATATCGCCGGCATGATTCGCTCCTTCGATTACGCCGCTCACTACCCGCTGCTGACCGGACGTGAAGACACCGAGGCGGCTACCGAGCGTGTTGAGCAGTGGGCTCGCCGCAATATCGATGCCTTCTTGGAGGGTTATGGCGATGCCAGTGACCCGACGCTACTGGAGGCCTTTGTACTGGATAAGGCCATCTACGAGTGCCTTTACGAAGCGCAGAACCGCCCCAACTGGCTGCCGCTGCCGCTTGGTGCTGTGCACTCGCTGTTAGGATAGGGCTTTTGTCGCAGTAATTTCATAGCGGGAGTGATCCTCCCGCAAGATAGAGGTCTTTCGTGCGTCTGCTCAGCAGAATCCTGTCCACTACACGAGTGCTCTGGCCTTTCTATATCGGGGTCATCATCTGTTCGCTGGCCACCGCCGCCGCGTCGTTGATTAGCCCCTTCCTCATCCGCGATGCCACCGACGCCATCGTCGGCGCGGTGTCCAGCGGTGAAGCCTTGAGCCAGGCGGCGATGTCCGATACCACTCGCACGGTAATCTGGCTGGTCATCGGGCTGCTAATCGCAGATCTGACGCAAACCATCGTGCATAACATCGGTGGTTACCTGGGCGATGTGATGACTGCACGCATGCGCGAGATTCTGTCGACCCGCTACTATGCAAAGCTGCTGTCGCTGCCGCAACGCTATTTCGACAGTCAGGTCACCGGCACAATTATCGCCCGCCTGGAACGCTCGATTAGCAATATCACGCAGTTCCTCCAGGCGTTTTCCAACAACTTCTTCCCGATGCTGTTGACCGTCGGCGCGGTACTGGGCATCACTGCCTGGCACTACTGGCCCCTGGCGGTGCTATTGATTATCGTTTTCCCGGTCTACACCCTGCTGACCGCGCTGACCTCGAAGCGCTGGCAGAAGATTGAAGCGAAAAAGAACGAACAAATCGATATCGCCGGTGGCCGTTTTGCCGAGGTCATCGGCCAAGTCAAGGTTGTCCGCTCCTTCACTGCGGAACTGCGCGAAATCGCTTTCTTTGGTTCCCGCTTCCGCCGCACCATCTCCCTGACCCGCGATCAGTCAACGTGGTGGCACCGCATGGATGCTCTTCGCGGGGGCATTTTGAATATCATCTTCGCAGGCATCTACCTGCTGCTTTTCCTGCGTACGCTGTCGGGAGAATTCTCCATCGGCACCATGGTCATGCTCATTCAGCTGATTAACATGGCGCGCCAACCAGTGACCATGATGAGCTTCCTGGTCGACGCTGCCCAGCGCGCAGTCGCCGGTTCGCGCGATTACTTCAAGGTCATGGAGCTTACTCCAGAGACCCGCACGCAGCCGGAGCTGCTCAGTGCAGCGACCGCGAATAACGGCGACTTCGACTCCGCGTCCGTTGGTTCCACCGCAGACGCAGAGTCCGTCGACAGCGCCCACCGTTCCTCCCTGGAACGCGCAGCCGAACAGGAGGCAATTGGCGCTCCCATTGTCGACTTCGACGCAGTGGATTTTGCCTACGAAGAGGACAAGACGGTGCTCTCCAATGTCAGCTTCCAGGCATATTCAGGCCAGAAAATCGCCCTGGTCGGCGAGTCCGGTGGCGGCAAGTCCACCATCGTCAACTTGCTGCTCGGCTTCTACGCCCCGACCGCAGGCCGCTTGAGCGTTCTGGGGTCGGATGTCTCCGAAGTTTCCGGTTCCACTCTGCGCGCCGGCTCTGCCGTCGTGTTCCAGGACTCGTCACTGTTCTCCGGCACGATTCGGGAAAACATCGCCTACGGCAAACCCAATGCCACCGACGAAGAAATCATTGCCGCCGCGAAGAAGGCCAACGCCGACGACTTCATCCGCAGCTTCGCCGAAGGCTACGACACCACTATCGGCGAGCGAGGTCTGAAGCTCTCGGGTGGCCAGAAGCAGCGCATCGCCATCGCGCGCGCTATTTTGAAGGATGCTCCCCTGCTCATCCTGGACGAAGCCACTTCGGCGCTGGACACCAAGGCCGAACGCGAAGTTCAGCGAGGCTTGGACAAGCTGATGGAGGGACGCACAACGGTTATCATCGCCCACCGCCTGTCCACAATTTCCGATGTGGACACCATCGTGACGCTGCGTGACGGTCACGTCGACGAGGTGGGCGCACCCGCAGAATTGGCGCAGACTGACGGTATCTACGCCGAGTTGCTACGCCTGACGGCTTCGGCCTCGGCGGCGGATCGTCTGCGCCTGAAGAAGTACGGCATCAAGGGGTAACGCGCCGTCGTCAAGCATGCAGGAAACGCTTGACGACGGGCACCCCTGCGCCCTTTTACGGACGGGGAACGATGTAGCGGCCAGCGCCCGGAACAATTTCGACGGTGACCGGCATCGGGAACATGAGGTCGCCGTCAGCGTAGGCGTTCATCTGGCGTGGCGGGCCGATGTATTCCACGTAAGCCTTCTTGGCGCGGTAGGTGCTGACCTCCCCGATTTTTTCAACGGTGCCGTCGAACACGGACTTGAAGGCCAGGGCGGCCTTAATGCGCCCGGCCTTGCCGATGACAGTGATGTCCATCAGTCCGTCGGAGTGGTCTGCGGACGGGCAAATCTTCATACCACCGCCATAAGAACGGGTGTTACCGAAGGCGGCCAGCGTGATTGGATCTTCGAGAACCCGATCGTCATCCAGCGTGATGCGGAATGGCAGCGAGTGGAAAGCCAAGAACTCGCGGACGATAGCCAGGTTGTAGCGGTTGCGGCCATGCGGCCAGGTCATCTGATTGACGCGGTCGGAGACAATCGAGTCGAAGCCGGCACACATGATAGTGCCGAACCAGCGCTGCTCCCCTGCCTCATTGGTGATGCGGCCGAGGTCAGTGGTCGTCCAGAAGCCATCGGCGATAACGTGAGCGGCATCGCGAGCATTGCCACGCGGCAGATTGTATTCGCGACCGTGGTCGTTTCCGGTACCGGCCGGGATAATACCGAGGGGGATGCCGGTCTGTGCCTGCTCCTGCAGTGCGAGGTTAATCATGCCGTCGCCACCACAGACTGCCAGGGCATCAATTCGGCCGTCGGCGATGACCTCACGAATGAGCTTGCGGGCGTCGTCGGGGTTAGCACCTTGGAGAGCGATGACATCGATGCCGCGATCCGCGAACACCCGGCTCGCCCGGGCGGACGCAATCTGCGAGGCGCCATGACCCGCGTGGGGGTTAGTGACCAGAGCAAGGGTACGAATCTCAGTTGTTCCCAGCGGGTAGTTGAGATTCTTGTCGTTAGCGTTCATCGAAGAAATACCTACTTTTACGTGGGCTTTTGACCGGTCAATACTGGCCTTTATGGGAGTGCGTTAATGCATCTAACTAAAGCTTACCAAGATTGATTGACATTTTTTGAGAAAACGTAACGTAATACCGCTATAATAAAAGATGTAAAGATGTGCTTCCGCGCAAGTTACATATAATTCCGCAGTTCAGACTCGCAGCACCGATGCCCAAGGAGAAGCTCAGGATGTCTAACAAGCTCACGATTCCGTACCGCATGCGCTGGTGGGGCTGGGGTGTTGACGGCAACGACAAGCCAATCACCACGGCCAGCGAGAAGCTACTGCAACGCGAAATCGGTATGTCGTTGGACGCAAACAACCCGCCGCGCAACATCGCCGACGTCACCATCCCCAATAGTCGCCTCAGCGCCGAGGATATCGAAGCCCTGGGCGCTGTTGTCGGCGCGGATGCCGTCGCCACCGACCACGACACCCGCGTCAAGCACGCGGTCGGACGCTCCTACCCCGACCTGGTTCGCCTTCGCGCAGCCAAGCTCGATGTCGCCCCAGATGCTGTAGTGCTACCGAAAACTGAAAAGCATATCGAGGACCTGTTCAAGGTATGCGCTGAGCGCAAGATTGCAGTCGTCCCCTTCGGTGGTGGCACCTCGGTCGTCGGCGGTGTGGAGGCTGTTGACGGAGGCATGGGTAAGGCCATCGCAGTGTCCATGACCGCCTTTAACAAGATCATCGACATCGACAAAGTCGCTGGCACTGTCACCGCCCAGACCGGCGTTTTCGGCCCCGACCTGGAAAAGGAGCTGTCCAAGGCCGGCTTCACCGCTGGTCACTTCCCGCAGTCCTTCGAGTATTCCACTGTCGGCGGTTGGGTTTCCTGCCGCTCGGCAGGCCAGGAATCCTCTGGTTACGGTCGTATCGACCGCAACGTGATTGGCATGCGCGTCGTCACGCCAGCCGGCACCATGGAATTCCGCGACATGCCGTCGTCAGCATCCGGCCCGAACCCGCGTGAGCTTTTCCTGGGCTCGGAGGGCACCCTCGGCATCATCACGCATGTGACGATTGCCCTGAATCAGCGTCCACAAAAGGAGATGCTCTTCGACACCTACTTCTTCAACTCCTTTGAGGAAGCCGCCGAGGAGCTGCGTAAGCTGGAGCAGAGCGGCAATATCCCGCACCTAGCGCGCATCTCCGACGAGAAGGAGACGCTGTTCGGCCTCACTCAGCTTGGCTCTGCCAGCATGTCCGAGAAGGTCACAAAGTACCTGAAGCTACGTGGCATCGACACTCCGTGCATGGTGATTTTTGGCTTCGCACAGACTGATCCGGTCGGCGCCCGCGTCACCCGTGAGCGCCTGGCCGCCCGCCTGCTGACCAAGAAGTGCGTCCGCATGGGCTCCATCCCGGGCATGGCTTGGGTTAACCACCGCTTCTCCTCGCCGTACCTGCGCGATGTCATGATGACTCGCCGCGTCGGCGTCGACACCCTGGAGACCGCCACCACCTGGGATAACGCCGCTACACTGCGCCGCGAAATCGCCTCCGCAATGGAAGCCGCTGGCGAGAAGCACGGCACCCCGGTGTACGTCTTCTGCCACATCTCGCACATGTACGAATCCGGCTGCTCGCTGTACTTCACGTACTTCTTCCGCGAGACCGAGGGCGAGATTCTCCAGCAGTGGATGGACATCAAGACCGCGGCGTCGGAGGCCATGATGAACTTTGGCGGCACCATCACGCACCACCATGGCATTGGCCAGGATCACAGCCCGCAGTACTACGAGGAGAACACCGAGTTGTTCGCCAAGGTTATGCGTGCAATTAAGGACGAACTCGACCCTGCTGGCATCCTCAACCCGGGCAAGTTGGCTACCGGTCCGCGCTCCTTGGAAGAGCGTTACGACGGCAACATGATTTAACCCTGTTGCCGCCGGCTTCGGCTAGCGAGCTAGACTGACCAGTTCGCTGGCGTAGATTTCCGGCGACGTTGGGCCGTCATAAATAAACAGTGAAACGTAATCGTCAAGGGTAAAAGATTCAAGTGCTGCGGTCATTGTCGCTGTCGCTTCTTCCTGGGATCCCAAGCGAAGATGCCCGGATAGTGGGATGGTCGGCTCAATCGCTGCGATTTCGTCCGTGCGACCGCAAACAGCGTGGCGTTTTAAATGCCTAAGCGCGCTTTTCTAGTTACGACCTGTCTGGGGTGGCACGGACTGGAGACAGCAGCAACACATCTGCAGCGATGGTGCAATAGCAGCGAAAGCTCGGTTCATGGACTCAGAGCGGTTGGACGCTGGGTGCATAGCCATCGAGGTGTCTCCTTCCTTGTAATCCCGGGAAATGATTCGCAACTAAGAAAGATCTCTTGAATCAATATCCGTGCCGGTCGTTGATAATGAACAACTTAGTCTATTTCTAAGCGCCTTGCAATGGGGTACGCCCGAAATAGTTCACACTCACTACGCACTCCACAACTTCATCACTTACGCCAGATAGTTTCATCACTATCACCGTCTTCGGGAAAGTCGAGGAAGAAAGACTATGACTGCCACGCACGCTCCTCAGCGCGATCGCTCAGCTGCGGTTTTGAACAAGGCTCGTCGGCAAGCGGACTTGAATCGTCTACGCGAAGAAACCGCTAAGGGCGACATCCCAGATCTGCTGGTCATCGGCGCCGGTATCACTGGTGTCGGCATCGCTTTAGATGCGGCGTCGAGGGGTTTGAAAACCGTTCTCGTCGAATCGAAGGACCTCGCTTTCGGCACCTCTCGTTGGTCATCGAAGCTCGCCCACGGCGGACTGCGCTACCTTGCCAGTGGCAATGTCGGTATCGCTCGCCGCTCAGCTATTGAACGTGGTGCGCTGCTCGACGTCACCGCTCCGCACCTGGTGCATAACCTGCCACAGGTTGTACCGGTAATGGACAAATTTGCACCGTTGACCCGGGTTTTGCCGCGTTTAGGCTTCTTGGCCGGTGACTTTCTACGCATTATCGCTGGTACCTCCGCCACTACCCTGCCGTTGTCCCGCACTGTCAGTTCCCGCCGAGTCAGCCAGCTTTCGCCGACCGTCCGTAAGCGCGACGTGAAATTCGGCTACGTCAACTACGACGGTCAGCTGCGTGACGACGCACGCTTGGTCACCGCTATCGCTCGAACCGCCGCTAGCTACGGTGCAACTATTCTGACCCGGGTGCGCTGCGAGAACGCCTCTGGAACGAGCGCCACACTAATCGACGAGCTCACTGGCGATTCCTTCGAGCTGCCGGCTCACGCTGTGGTCAATGCCACTGGTGTGTGGGCCGCAGACCTAGCGACGAACATCAAGATTCGCCCATCTCGCGGCACGCACCTGGTTCTTGACGCCGCGAAGCTAGGCAACCCTACCGGCTCTCTCACGGTACCGGTTCCTGGTCACACCAACCGTTTCTGTTTTGTCCTTCCCGCAGAGCACAACCGCGTCTACATTGGCCTGACCGATGAGGATGCACCGGGCCCGATTCCGGACGAGCCGGAAGTGCCGGAGGATGACATCGTTTTTCTGCTCGATGTCATCAACCAGGCACTCGAGGTTCCGCTCACTCGTGACGATGTCATCGGTGCTTTCGCCGGCCTGCGTCCGCTCATCGACGCCGGCGAGGCACACACCGCTGACCTCTCCCGCGAGCACGCCTTGTTGGAGGCCCCGAACGGCCTGATTTCCATTACTGGTGGCAAGCTCACCGAGTACCGTCTTATGGCTGAGCAAACCGTGGACAAGGTTGCGGAAAAGCTCGGTGTTTCGCTTGCTCTGTGCTCCACCCGCACCATCCCTGTGCTGGGCTCCGAGCCGAAGGAGCTCGACCGCGCTCGCACCGCTGCCGCTGCCGGCCGTATCCCGATGCCGCTGTTTAACCGCTACGGTGCCGAATCCTTCGAGGTCATCGAATCCTGTCCGCTCGACCGACCGCTCGACCCGGTAGCGGAGGGTCTCGATGTCACCCGCGCCGAGTTCGCCTGGCATGTGACGCACGAGGGAGCTCTCAGCGTCGACGATATTCTCGATCGCCGCACACGGTTGGGGCTGGTCAAAGCTGATCGCGAAGCTGCACTGCCAGCTGCTGAGGAGGCACTGAGGCTAGCCTAGCGCTGGCCATTGCCGCGGCTGCTTCTGATGTGGCCGTAGCTACTGGATAAAGCGGGGAGTCTTCGGACTTCCCGCTTTTTCTGTATACACGGGAACTATGAGTGTAAATAACGCTGTCACTTTCCCCTCCCTCGATGAACTCCGCTCCCGCAGGACGGTCAAATGGACCGCATATTCACCGGACGTGCTGCCACTGTGGGTCGCCGAATCCGATGCCACAACCTGCCCTGCCGTCAGTGCCGCGATCGACGAGGCGTGTCAGCGCGAACAGTTCGGATACCTCTCGCAGGACATCACCGCGCTTACGACCGCAACCGCGGACTTCTCTGCAGCGCGCTACGGTTGGCGTCCGAACCCAGACAATATCTTTGCAGTCGCCGACGTCGTCCGCGGAGTCACGCTCGCAGTTGAACGCTTCACCCGCCCCGATTCCGCAATTGTCGTCCCCACTCCCGCCTACATGCCGTTCTTCCAGGTAGGTCCCGCGCTGGGACGGGAGACGGTGTGCATCCCCACGCTTGCCGACGGCCCGGATCTCGGCGCCCTCGAACGCGCCTTCACCGACGGTGCCGGTTGCCTGATCTTGTGTAACCCGAATAACCCTCTCGGCTTTACCTACTCACCCGAAAAACTTCGTGAGATTACTGATTTAGCCGCTCGCTTTTGTGCGCGCGTTATCTCAGACGAGATTCACGGCCCAGTTGTTCTAGATGGCACTCACACTCCAACCGCGTCGGTGTCGGATACCGCGGCGGCCGTGACTATCACGGTGACTGCTACCTCGAAGGGCTGGAATACCGCCGGCCTCAAGTGTGCGCAGATCATCTTTAACGACGAAGATGCCAAAACCTGGCTGGAGCTGCCCTTCATTGTTCGCGAAGGCGCTTCTATTCTTGGTGTCGCCGCGGCCACCGCCGCCTACCGCGATGGCGTGCCCTGGCTGGACAATTTTGTCGATGTCCTGCGCACCAACCGTGAGACTCTGCGAACACGTTTGTCCACTATTGCGCCGCAGGCTCGCTTTACCCCACCGCAAGCATCATTTTTGGCGTGGTTGGACTTGGGTGACGTGCCTGGTGTTGCCAGTGAGGACCCAGCTGCGTGGCTGGTTGAAAACGCCAAAATAGCACTCAACCCCGGCTTCGCATTCGGCGAAGGCGGGGCTGGGCATGTGCGGCTTAACTTTGCGACCTCCCCGGAAATCCTCGGTGAGGCCCTGGACCGTCTTGACGCGGCCCTGCGCTTGTAGTTGACGTTTTAGTTGGTGACAGTGACGCTGCCGTCGGCGTTGACAACAACGTTGGCGGCCAGAGCGCGAGCCAGGTTCATGCGAACGTGCTGGCCCTCACCGTCAGTGCGATCGAGCGGGTAGCCGGATGGGATTGCGGTCTGAGCGAGGACGGAGCTGCGCTGTTCCTCAGTCAGCTGCGGGAAGCGGGTCTCCAGCAAACCTGCGTACCGCTTCGGAACAACAACTGGCTCGTTAGCCGGGCCAACCTGCTTGAAGTCGTAGGTCATGCGTTCGGTGTACTGCTGAACGGCAGCTGCGGTGCTCATGTACGGAGTGTCCTTGGCAACGCAGTTGGCGATGGTGTCGCCACAGCGGTACTCGAGCTCCGTACGCAGCTCATCCATGGCTTCTTCGATGAGTGGGCGGAACTCTGGGTCTGCCCAACGATCAGCTGCGGCCTGGTTGCCCATCATGCGGCCGCCCATAACGTCCAGCGGGTAGTGGACGCCCATGACAAGGCGAGAATGACCAGCCTCGGACGCACGCGCCTGAATCTGCGGTGCAACCTCCGGCAGCATCATGGCCAGCATGGTTGAAGTCCATGCAGCCTTGTTGGTGTGGCCCGACGGGTAGGACGGGGTGGTCGAGTACGGGTCGTCCTGACCTTCGCGGTAGTAGCGCTCGATGCGCTCCGGCGCCACCACAAACGGGCGATCGTAGCCGTAGACGTACTTCTCGAAGAAGGTCGAGCTGACCAGACCGCCGCCGCGAGCAAGGTTGCCGGACAGCAGGGCCTTTACCTTCGGCAGGCGATCCTCGTCATAGGCATCACGGAAGTGCTGGCCCAGGTTTGCACCGAAAGCAGTGGAAATATTGGCCAGTGGGTCCAGGTAGTCGTCATCAAGAGCGAGTTCCTGTGCCTGCGGGTCATTCTTGGCAGCGTTGTTAATGCGGACGACCGTTTCGAGGTTCTGGTCCATAACCTCTGGGTGGTTCTTCTCCAGCTCCACGAAAGGATGCACAACGTAGAAGTAGAACCAGTTATCGGTGGCGGCATCCGACGGGTACGCACGTGCAATCTGGTCCGGGCGGTACGAGGTTGGCTTCGGCGCATTCGGGTCGGTGTTTTCACCGGAAGATGACGGCAGCGAGATGGAATCCGGGACCTCGAAGCCACCGCCGGGGAGCTTGATTCCCTCTGGAGCTGCCACATTAGCTGGAAGATCAGAAACAGAGTCCAGGCGGTTGCCGAGCTCGGCCAACGGGTTGACCGGAGCTGCCACGGCCGTTGCCGGTGTAAGCCCCATTACAACTGCCATTGCTGCGGTAGCAGCGCCGACGCGAGTACGTGTTGCAGTGCGCTTGTGCGGCTTCAAAGAAGACACTGAAGCATTCCTTTCCAGATTGCTGCGTGGGAGGCACCAGTTGTGAAGTGCTCTATAAGCCAAGGTCTGACAAAATCTTCACTTATGTTAAGCGCACTGTGAGGTTTCGGCGCGTTGAAAAGAAACAAGTTTTCAAAATGCTAGCGCCGATTGTGGGAGCTGTCCCCATCAGACTCCGGGTTTTCACTGATAAATGCATAAAAGAAACCGGTTGGCGGGAGAAACGCCCGTCAACCGGTAAGAACTCAATACTCGCCCCAAACGGGGCTAAAAGCGTGGACTACTTGGAGTAGTCGTAGAAGCCACGGCCGGACTTGCGGCCGAAGTGACCCGCCTCAACCATGCGCTTGAGCAGTGGAGGTGCCGCGTAAGTCGGCTCCTTGTACTCATCGAACATGGCATCGGCAATGAACTTGATGGTGTCCAGACCAACCATGTCGGCCAGAGTCAGCGGACCCATCGGGTGCGCACAGCCATTGACCATTCCGGCATCGATGTCTTCTGCAGTAGCAATGCCGTCCTGCAGCATGCGAATAGCGCCGAGGATGTACGGAACCAGCAGGGCGTTAACAATGAAGCCCGAGCGATCCTTAGCGCGAATGACGGTCTTGCCCAGCGCCTCGGAAGCGTACTCGTACGCACGCTCCGACTGAACATCACCGGTCGTCAGAGTAACGACATGCTCTACCAGAGGCAGAACCGGAACCGGGTTGAAGAAGTGCAGACCCATGACGCGCTCCGGGCGCTTGGTAGCTGCAGCAATGGACTGAATCGGCAGCGAGGAGGTGTTGGAAGCCAGGATGGCATCTTCCGACTCAACAATTTCATCGAGCTGCGAGAATACGCTGGCCTTTACTTCTGGGTTCTCCACGATGGCCTCGATGACCAGCTCACGGTCAGCGAAGTCTTCCAGCTTGGTGGTGAAGCTAATACGCCCCAGAATCTCATCACGTGCAGACTGCTCTAGCTTGCCACGGGAAACGGCCTTATCCAGCGACTTTTCAATACGGGCGCGACCGGACTCAAGGAACTCCTCCTTGGCCTCCCAGACCTTGACATCGCTACCGGCCTTCGCACAGACCTCAATAATTCCGGAGCCCATCTGACCGGCGCCGACGATACCTACTCGCGAGATACTATTTGCCATTGGCGTGTTTTCCTACCTTCTACTCTGGGTTATTAGCCAGCATTGTGCTTCATCCGAGTGCGCATTCGCTTGACGACGATCACAGCGCACTGGCTTTATTTACACGCTACTCACTTCCCCGGTTCCCCGGGCACGCTTTGCAGGACTTTTTACTTGAATTTCCCCCCCCACGAGCTTTGGGCAGCGGCTAGTACTGCATACGTTTTTCCAGCGCCTGCTGAATATCTTCCAGCTGCTGCTGAGAAGAGCGTGCCAACTCTTGCAGGTCGTTTCCGCCATGCTTTTCCAGCTCTTCCCACTGTCCGAGCATCTTATCCAGGCTGCCTTCCATCAACGTCAGATAAGCCATATCTGCGTGTGGCCCCTCCTCGTTCTCGAGGCGAGTCATGGTGGCGGTGTCGAGCTTGGTCTCCGACGGATCAACATCGACGCCGAGAGTCTTGACTAGCTGCGCTTCCTCTTCAGCAAAGATTGGCTCCGCCTGCTGCGCAATCTTTCGAGTCTCTTCCGAGACCGATTCCTTTGCAATTAGTGTCTGCGATGCTTTCTTCAGCGCCGCAGTATCTGCCGCCAGCTGAGCCAAGTTATCCCGAATGGCGGCAGTGGAGGCAACAGCACTCTGCTCCTGGCTTGACTGATTTTGGCTACCCTCCAGGGCTGCCTCATCGCTATCCCCACAAGCACTGAGACCAACGACGAGAGCAGAGGCCAGCACAGCGGAGCCAATACGCAGGCCACGCCCAATCAGAGAATAGGTGTCACTGCTGGAAGCGGCTGCGCTATCGCGAATGGTGTCTGAGGACATTAGTCGACCTGCAGCTCGCCCATGCGATCCCAGTCCTGCTTATCTGGCAGTACCTGCGAGACAATCTTCGGGGTCTCAGCGAGCAGCGGCTTCATCGCCTCCAGGCCCTTGGCGAAGTGCTCGGAATTGACGTGGGCTTCACCAGCGTCATCATCGAATGCCTCGACGAGGATGTACTGGTTGGGGTCTTCTACGCTGCGGGACCATTCAAACCACTTGTTGCCAGCCTCTGCGCGGGTGGCAGCGGTGAACTCAGCGACGTGGTCCATCCATTCGTCGGCAAATTCCGGCTTAACTTGGTAATTCACAACGATAAAAATCATGTCGCCCACTGTAGGCGCGTCCAAGCAGAATTGCACCCTTCGACGAATAGAGTTTCGCTGAGAATTTTTCTTACGCTGACCTCAGGTGACAGTTATATTGGTTTGTATGATGAACACTCCGCTCATTCTCACCTACCAAGATAAGACCCCACGCATTCATTCCAGCGCCTGGATTGCGCCCGGCGCGGTCATTATCGGTGATGTCGAAATCGGTGCGGATAGCTCCGTGTTCTACGGTTCTGTTCTCCGAGGAGACGTCGCACCGATCCGCATCGGCCAGCGCACCAATATTCAGGACAACTCCACAGTCCATGTCGACCGAGGTGTGCCCACAATTCTCGGCGATGATGTCACCGTCGGACACATGGCCTTGGTCCACGGCACCACGGTTGAAAATGGTTGCCTCATCGGCATGAAGTCCACCCTGCTTTCGCGTTCCCGTATCGGCGCTGGCAGCCTCATTGCTGCAGGTGCCGTGGTGTTGGAAGATCAGATTATCGACCCCAGGTCGCTGGCTGCAGGCGTTCCCGCCAAGGTGCGTCGTGAACTCTCCGCCGAGGAAGCAGAGGGCTTCATCGCCCATGCAGGGCGTTATGTGGAAACAGCGTCCAACCACCGCCACCTCCGCGAGGTCGACCTGGATATGGTGACTTTTAACTAGGCGGCTGCCGAGGCGCCTAGCTAAGCGGCTAGGCGGATTGTTTGACGGTCAGCGTCGCAGCACTACACCACTGTCGCGCCCGCCGCGGCCAATTCCGCTAGTGCAGCCTTGCCGCGCTCCGGGTCCACCGCCGCGACCTGATTGCTCAGAACACGAACGGAAAAGCCCTCCTTGAGGCCATCGAGCACTGTGGCGCGGACGCAGTGGTCAGTCGCAACTCCCACCACATCGATTTCTTCGATGTCAGAGGCGCGGAGAGCGTCGGCAAGCGAAACGCCAGCCTCCGTTGTTCCCTCGAAACCGGAGTAGGCGGCGGCGTACTCCCCTTTTGTGACATCGATACGCACAGCAGCGGGGTTGAGCTGCTCAAAAAACGCGATGGCGCGCTGCATGCCGGGGTGAATCTCTGCGCCCGGGGTACCTGCAACACAGTGTTTCGGCCAGGTATCGACGAAATCCGGGGTTTCAGAGAAGTGCGTGCCTGGGTCGATGTGATTGTCACGGGTGGTCGCAAGAACCGAGTACTTGTTAGCTGTGCCCGCAACATGCAGATATGTAGCGGTGTACGCTGCCTCAGCACCGTCGACGGCAAGTGCGCCACCCGCGGAAAAATCATTCTGAGCGTCGACGACTACCAGTGCCATGCGGGGACGCGCCGGGCGCTGCTGTTCCTCGGAGTGGGCGTCATTGCTGGTGTCTGCCTCGGTGCCAGCGTTATCCGAGTTGTCCGCATTGACCTGTCGGTAGATTTCGGAGAAGGAAGCGTTCATGGCCTATATCTTGCCACGTGCCCACGTTCAGAGGAGCACGTGAACTATCGACCGGACATCGACGCCCTACCGACAACACAGAGTCAATCCGGGAAAGCGGTTAAAATTGCTCCGGTAATTCTTTGATACGACGACGGCTCCTGGTCGCGTCCTCCAATACGGGAGGTTTTTATGGCAGGCGGACTTGTCGCGCTGCTTGACGACGTTGCCACGATTGCACGCGCTGCAGCGGCAACAACAGACGATATTGCGGCTGCGGCCGGCAAAGCTAGCGCTAAAGCCGCCGGTGTTGTGGTTGACGACGCTGCGGTGACACCTAAATTCGTCGAGGGTGTCTCGCCGAAACGCGAGCTGCCGATTATTTGGCGTATCGCCAAGGGCTCCTTGGTCAATAAAATTGTCATTATTCTGCCGATTGCATTGCTGCTAAGTCAGTTTCTGCCCTGGGCGCTGACGCCGATTTTGATGCTCGGTGGCTCCTACCTGTGCTTTGAGGGCATGGAAAAGGTCTGGGAGAAGATTAAGCACCGAATCTCTCCCGATCAGACTGAGCAGGAGCGGATGGAGGCGGCGACCAACCGCACACCACAGAATGAAGATTCCCTGGTGAAGTCTGCAATTTTCACAGACTTGATTCTCTCTGCGGAAATCATGGTGATTTCTCTCAATGAGGTCGCTAATCAGCCACTACTCAATCGCGCGCTGATTCTTATTGTGGTGGCACTCATCATCACGCTTGCGGTCTACGGCGTAGTGGGCTTCTTGGTCAAGATTGATGACATTGGCCTGCACCTGCAGTCCAAGAAGTCAGCCGGTATCAGCAAGTTTGGTGCGGCGCTGGTCAAAGCCATGCCAATCGTTTTGAACACAATCGGTATTATCGGCACGTTTGCCATGCTGTGGGTCGGTGGCCACATCATGGTGGTCGGCCTCGACGAGCTGGGCTGGCACCTCCCTTACCAGCTGGTCCACAACCTTGAGCAGCTGTTTACCGGTGGCTTCCTCGGCTGGTTGGCCAACACCACCGGCTCACTGATTTTCGGCGCCATCTGGGGAGCAATCATTGTGGCGATTGTCGCCGTGCTGCCATTCGGCCACGGCAAGCACAACAAGTCTGATGCTTAGGAGTACGTGACCTCGCCGTCGACGTAGACCCAACGTCGCGCACGACGAACAAAACGGGAACGCTCGTGCATCGTACCGACACCGTCATGGTCATGAAAAGCCGCTTCAAATTCCACGATGCCTTCGCGGTCATCCTCGCCGCCATCGACAGCGTTGATGATGGTGAGTCCTTCCCATTCCACACCGTCATCGACATTGATAACTTCCGGGCGGTAGCGCGGATGCCACGTCCGCCAGATGTAATCCGCCTCGTGGGCAGCGTAAGCGCTGTACCTCGCTGCCATCAGCTCAGCTGCGGTCACCGCCTCCCGCTCACCGCGGTGCAGCGGGCCACAGCACTGCCCGTAGAGTCCCCCACCACACGGGCACAAATCGGAATCAGTAACGCGGGCGCGAGCGAAAAATGCGTTCCCGCTTCCTGCTCTAGCACCGTTTCCTGCTACCAATCCAGACTCCGTTACAGCACTATTTTCTCTTACCTGCCGACCCATAATCGCCAGCCCCTCCCCAATCTTGCACGTGGTACTAAACACGTCCTAACAACGTCTTTACATACCTACCAATTGGCCCGCAGCACCGCTAGTCGGCTTAGCCCCGAGAGGCTTGACGACGGCTACCGCGTCGCCCTCGGCATTCCTTCCGCAAAGCCCGCAGCGGATTGAATTCCCACCACTGCCCGCTCAGCGAACTGCTCGATGGTGGCCGAACCCGCGTATGTGAACGAAGAACGTACGCCCGAGATAATGCGATCGATCTGGTCCTCCACGCCTTCGCGGCCTGGCTCCAGGTAGATTTTCGCAGTCGAGATGCCCTCTTCGAACATCTCGCGCCGGGCCTTCTCAAAGGCCTCTACCTGTGCATTTCGGCTCTCCACCGCACGGTGTGAAGCCATGCCAAACGACTCCTTGAACATGCGCCCGTCGACGTCCTTTTGGACATCACCTGGGGACTCGAAGGTACCGGCAAACCACGAACCAATCATCACGTTGGACGCACCCGCAGCCAACGCAAGCGCAACATCGCGAGGGTCCTTCACTCCACCATCAGCCCAGACATGCACGCCGCATTCACGGGCAGCTGCAGCGCATTCGAGCACGGCAGAAAACTGTGGACGCCCAACTCCGGTCTGCATTCGGGTTGTGCACATCGCACCCGGACCGACGCCGACCTTAATAATGTCGGCTCCCGCCTCCGCTAGGTCGCGAACACCATTGGCGGTCACGACATTGCCAGCGGCAATTGGCACAGGTGGGTTGAGCGCGCGGACTCGTCGTAAAGCACGGAGCATCGATTCCTGATGACCGTGGGCGGTATCGACAACGAGCACGTCGGCACCTGCGTCGAGCAGTGTCTTCGCGCGCCCTTCAACATCACCGTTGATGCCAAGCGCCGCACCGACGCGCAGCTTGCCCTCAGCGTCGACAGCGGGCTTGTAAAGCGTCGCACGCAGCGCGCCCTTACGCGTGAGAATACCCACCAGCGCGCCATCGGCGTCCACCACTGGAGCGAGTTTGCGCCCGGAAGCAGTGAGCTGGTCGAAAGCGTCACGGGGCTCAATATCGGCCGGAAGCGTAAATAGCGAAGTGGACATGAGCGTCCCCACCTGCGCAAAGTTGTCAACGCCCGCCAGATCACGGCCGGTAATCAGACCAACCGGTTTGTTGTCTTCCACCACCACTGCCGCACCGTGCGCGCGCTTCGGCAGAAGATGGCGCGCATACCCCGCGGTGTGGTGAGGCTTGACGACGATTGGAGTGTCGAAAACCAGCCCAGCGGACTTGACCTTGCGGATGGTCTCAGCAGCAATGTCAGCTGGGACGTCCTGCGGCAGGATGGCAATTCCGCCTCGGCGAGCGGTGGTTTCGGCCATCCGGCGACCGGAGATGGCCGTCATATTGGAGACGACAATCGGAATGGTTGTGCCGGTGCCATCATCGGTGGCTAAATCGACACCCATGCGAGAGCCGACGGATGACTTTGACGGCACCATGAAGACATCGCTGTAGGTCAACTCGTAGGGCGCGGACTGATTGTTGAGGAATTTCACACACCCCAGGATATGCCGATTTTTCCGGCGCGCACGGTGAGAGTGCACAGAGGTGAGCATCAGTGGCTGACCTCGCCTGGTGTAGGTTCGAACGGGACTCCATTGACTCAACCGGGATTTTTCAGCCCAGGAAAGATGCTTAGCAGAATCTGATGAAAACGCCGATCAAAGATTACTTGTCCGAAATCGTCGAATCCGTCCGCCCCGATGAGTCTGGCGAGGTAGCGGACTATATTCCCACCCTTGCCCAAGCTAATCCCGACCGCCTCGCGCTTGCTATGACCACCGTGTCAGGGCGCACCTATACCGCTGGCGACACCGATACTGAATTCACCATTCAGTCGATGTCCAAGCCCTTCGCTTATGCCGCAGCCATCACCGAGCACGGCACAGACAAAATCGACAGCATTGTGGGCACCGAACCTTCCGGTGAGGCTTTCAACGAGCTGTCGCTGGAGCAGGGCACGCACCGACCAAAAAATCCGATGATTAATGTCGGCGCACTGGCCATCAACCAGTTCGTATGCCAGCCAGGTGCCAACTGGAAGACTCGCACGAAGCACATGGTGGAGCTTCTCTCGACTTTGGCTGGCCGTAAGCTTCGCGTTGACTACGATGCCTATGAATGCGAAATGGACACTGCCCATCGAAACATGTCCATCGCACATATGCTGGCAGCTTACGGTTTCATCGAAACCACGCCCCACGATGCTGTCCGCGGCTACACCGCACAGTGCTCCGTGCTGGTCAACACTCGCGATGTCGCCATGATGACCGCAGTGTTGGCCAACGGTGGCGTTAACCCGGTTACCAATCAGACTGTGCTCGGCCGCTCGGTTGTTCGCAGAGTCTTGTCCGTGATGGCTATTGCCGGCATGTACGACGAGGCCGGTGAATGGTTTACCGACGTCGGGATTCCCGCCAAGAGCGGTGTCGCCGGCGGCTTGCTGGGAGCGCTGCCTGGACAGGCGGGGCTCGCAGCCTTTTCGCCGCGATTGAACGACCACGGCAATAGCGTCCGCAGCATTGCCATCTTCCGGAAGCTCTCCGAAGATTTGGGTCTTCATCTCATGGATGCCGATGCGATTGGTTCGCGTGCGCTGCGCGGTACACGCGTCAGCAATGGCCGCTCGATCATCGAGATTCAGGGCCCCGTCAACTTCACTGCGGCCGAGATTGTTCTCAACAGGTTGGCGACTTCCACACCGTCGGAAAGCGAAGTTGTCTTCGACGTCAGCCGCGTTGGCATTGTCAACCCGGTGGGACGCACGTTGATTCTGGAAGCGATGCGACGTCTGAGCCACGAGGGCAAGGAGATCTTGTTCTACGACCCGGAGGGCGTACTGCCGAACCCAGATATGGGCGAGGGGCTGCTGCCGGTCATCCTCCAAGATGCGCCGTAAACTACGCTAACCGAAATCCAATATGGTGACGTTCGGGTAGTCTTGAACGATCGTAACGCTCGAAAGGCAGCAGCGCGAGAACAACCGGAGGGATGTAAATGCAGGTCAGCGATGTGGCATTAGTCTTCGAGGGCGGAGGGACTCGCAATAGTTACACGGCACCTTTCGTCGAGCGGCTACTTCGCGAGAGCATCGATGTCGGCTGGGTCGGTGGCGTAAGCGCCGGCGCCTCTCACGTGGTCAATTACCTTTCCCGGGATATCCAGCGCTCTATAAATAGCTTCACTGACTTCATCGCACAGCCGAACAGCAGTGGCTGGCGCCCAATGTTGCGCGGGCGGGGCTATTTCGATGCCGAGTACATCTACGAAGACGCGGGACTTCCCGACGGCGCCATGCCCCTGGATTACGAGACTTTTAAGAACAATCCAACTCCCTACCGGATTTCTGCTGTCCGAGCGGATACGGGCGAGACCATCAACTGGGGGCCGGACGATATCCCAGATCTACCTACGCTGATGAAGTACACTCGCGCCAGTTCGACGATTCCGGGTGTCATGCGTATGCCCTATATTGATGGCGTTCCGTTCGTCGACGGTGCACTGGGATCATCAGGTGGCATTCCCATTAATGCCGCCGAAGCAGATGGTTTCAAGAAGTTCCTCATCGTCCTGACTCGCCCGAAAGGATTCCGTCGCACCGCCCCTAAGCGCCCACAGCTACTGCGCCAGATTTTCCGCAGTAACCCGGTGGTGGCTGAGCTGCTTATCACTAGACACGAGCGCTACAACGCTTCTCTCGATTGGGCTGCTGAGCTTGAACGAAAAGGCCAAGCATATGTTTTCTACGCCAATAACATGAGCATCACAAAGGCGGAGCGGAGGCGGTCGAAGCTGCTGCACAACTACGAGCTCGGCCGGGCGCAAGCTGATGCCGAATGGCCAGCAATTCGAGAGTTCATGGGCTTATAGCTTCCGCCACCTTTAGGAAGCTTTTCGTTCATTCCTCTTTACTGTGTACGTAACCTTGTGTTAACCTTTGCGTAGCGAACAACCTCGTTAGGTAAGGCTCCTATATCCACATAGGCCGCTGCCCTGCACTTCATCGAGAGTTTCGAAAGCCTCTCGAAGCAAGGTTCCATCTCAAGTGGCCACCTTTAGTTACGGCATTACATTGCCAACACTTTTAGGCGGGGAGCCATAATTTTTCAATCAACAGTAATTCCCTCCTAGCAAAGGAGCTGGGATACCTGGAAAAGGATCCACAATGACACAGACACAGAACACCATCGCCAACTTCTTCAAGCCGAAGTCTTCAATCAGCCCGTACAGCCTCCTGCCTGACACCGTAAGCATGCACATGACGGATTCTTACGTTGCGCTGCCGGAGGACATCACGGTCGGTGAGGCACTGAGCACCTACGCAGCCGAATTTGCTGGTCTCGATGACGATACCTGTGTCTTCCTCGTCGACGATGAAGGCTACCTGACCAGCGATATTACGCTGAAGGAACTCCGTGAGTACGCCGACCGCGATGCCTACATGAACACCGTCGGCGCCCCGGTGAAGGTCTTTGTCAAGCCCGAGGATCCAGCTGCAATCAGGGCTCGCCAGCTTATTGACGGGCCCCTCAGCGAGCTGCCCGTCGTCCGCAGCGGCAAGCTGGTAGGTGTCCTCACCGACCGCATCTCTGAGCGCATTCTTGGCAGGACAAAGGCAGCTAAGAAGTCAAAGAAGTCCAAGGGATTCTTCTCGCCGATTACCGCGTTCTTCGGCGCCGCCAATAACTAGGGCGACTAACTTGGGTAGACGACCCGAGTGACTCAATAGGCCAGCTAGCGTTTGTTAGCTGGCCTATTGTTGTTACCACACTGTTCTATCCCCACAGATGAGAGCCCTCAGGAGGCAACCGTGATACGAGACTGGATTCGGGTAGCCCTGGGCATGTTCGCGGTTGCGTTTGGAGCCAACCTCTTCGCACCACTCTTGCCCGCGTATCGAATAACCGATGCTCTCAACCAGTCCCAGGTCACCTTTCTCTTCGCCATCTACGTCGCAGGACTCATCCCCGCGCTACTCATCTGCGGCCCACTTTCCGACCGGCTCGGCCGTCGCGCCATCATCCGGCCTGCACTCATAACCTCTGTCGTTGGCTCAGCCGTCCTACTCACCGGCATCTGGTTCCACTTCCCATCACTTCTGGTAGGACGTCTTATCATCGGCATTTCGATGGGCATGGTAATGGCCGCCGGTGCCTCGTGGATCAAAGAAATTGCGCCCGTCGCACCTCAAATTTCTGCCCGGCGCGCAACCGTTGCACTCTCCGCTGGATTCTCCCTCGGCCCACTGGCTTCAGGGCTGGTCGCGGAGTTTGCTCCCCGCCCCGACGTCATCCCCTATCTTGTTCATCTCGCACTGCTGCTTTTTATCGCACCACCGACATGGAACGCCTCCGGCGGATTACCGGCGGCAGGGCACAGCGACTCTCCGCAACGGTTCTTCTCCTCCGCCACTCTAAGCCCGAGGTTCCTGTGGGCAGTCGCCGCTTGGGCACCGTGGGTCTTCGGTGCTGCATGCACATCCTTCGTCGTCCTGCCGACAATCGCCGAATCCCGCTACCCCATCGCCTTCGCAGGACTCATCGCCTGCCTTACGATGGGCACCGGTGTTCTGGTGCAACCACTGGTCACTCGCATCAGTTCCAGCAGCTTTATCCCGCCAGCTATTTTCGGTCTTGGCTTAACGACGGTCGGAATGCTGCTCAGCCTCATCGTCGCACTCACCCAGAATGTGTGGAGCGTTTTCCCCGCTGCCCTGGCTCTCGGTGCCGCGTACGGCGTGATGATGGTCTCCGGCCTCCGCGAAGTGCAAATTATCGCACCGCCAGCCGAGTTGGGTGCTGCCACCGCTATTTACTATTCGCTGACCTATGTTGGTTTCTTCGCCCCTTTTGTTATTTCTTTCGCAGCACCGAAATTCGGATTCGTGCCCGTTTTCATCTTCGGTGCGATTGTTGCGTTGGTATCCACGTATCCCGTGGCAAAGGTTGCACAGTCTGCGGTGAGGTCCGACGGAGCGTCGTAAAGCAGACGCGACTGAAATTCTTGTTTTTGGGAAGCGTGCCGAGGCGAGCTCTTGTATTCTTTCTTTCACAAAATATTGGCTCCGGCTCAGGACATCTGAGCAGGTTGCATAGGTTGTTGAACTTCAGCTCGATGGAATGAGGAATCATGAAGCAGCGCAGCTCTGGAATGTGGAAGAAAATTGCGACAACCGTCGTCGCAGGTTGTACAAGCGCCGCCCTGCTCACCGCATGCGGCTCGGGGGAAGAAAGCAGCAATGCCGGTGGCGAGGCAGGCAAAGAGTCGACCAGCAAGATGACGAAGGCAGACGGGTCAGCTCCAGCTGCAGCCGAAGATCAGCTCCTGCTCACTAATGAAGTTCAAGGTGTGGACTTCTCCGGAAACAAAATCACCGGGTTCAAAGATGCCATGGAGATGTTTTCGGAAGACTCAATGAAATTTGAACCGGCCGAATGCGCCACTTTCACCAACTCAACTGAGGAATTGGAGAATGCTGCCGGTGCTTACACGGACATTAAGGAAGAGAACGTCGCTGTCAGCGTCTCAGTATTGAAGAACACTGATGCGTACCAGAAGTACGAAGACAGCCTCGAAAAGTGCTCCGACGTGACAGCTACGATGGATGCTTCCGACATTCTGAAAGACTCCATGGAAGGTCAGGAGATTTCTCCTGAGATGCAGGACATGTTTAATGACATGGACATGACGACCACAATGAAACTGCACCGAGAAAAGTGGGAGCCAAATCTTTCCGTCAAGCCAGCTGAATTCACTGCACACGAGACCAGTGCGAACATCAACGCCGGTGGCACGGATACTACGGCCACCAGCTACGACATTGTCGGCATCGTCAACGGCGTAATGGTAATGGTGTCCGCCGCCCCGACTCCGGATGCATCAGCTGGCAACATGGAAAACACGACGGATCCCATGCAGATTCCAGAGGCGACCCCAGAGTCCAAGGAAGCGGCAAAGAAGCGCGCCTTGGAGGTCTTCGATGCCCAGGCAAAGAAGATTATGGATGCCGCTTAGTTTTTCTTCTTAGGCTACTGTTTTCTGAAACCACAGTTTTTGTGAAGTAGCGGGGACGTAATCGCTGAGGCACAGCAGCACACAAGTACTGGAGTCTCCCTAGAACTCCGTTAATTCCTGCACTTTGGGACTCCAGAACGCAGCGCGTGGTGCACTAAGAGTTTTGAAGTGCGGGCTTGTTAGTTCATCAAGAGCCCGGACGTAACCGGGAACCATATCCCGCGGGATTCGCAGCCCCATAGTCAGGTGCGGAATCCAGCGGGAGCCGCGACCTTCAGGGTTAAGACGACTGATCTCGCGAGCAGCTTCTTCCAGCTCATCGCTTGTTTCTAATAACCATGCGACAGTCTGTTTACTCTTTGTCCCGAACACCACCGTTCCTACCCTGCGAAATTCCGCAGGCATCAGCGGTGGGAGAATTTCGGCTGCTCGTTGGATTACCTCCGGGCTCATGGTCGGTGCGAAAGTAACGGTGATGTGGGGCTTTTGATTCTGCTGCGGGAATCCACGCTCTGCCAGTTGCACAAAGATCTCTTTAATCTGCGCCTCTTGCTCAGGCAGAAGGTACATCAGGATGTTGTCGGGTGACACCATGTGACGTTTACTCCTCCCCTATTGCTGTCGGTCGACACGTTTGAAGCACTTTCCAAGGGCGCCGTTACTAAAGCTCCTCACCTAAGGCACTTAGGACCTTGCACCCCAGAGCATAGCGTAGGGATTTTCCACAATTTATAACCTACCTATAGACATTTCTAGCCTCTTATTATTTCTCCTGGTAATAACTACTTTTATTGGGATAATGGAGATGGATAAGCTTCCTGAAAGCTTTCTAGACCATCTTCAAAGACAGTGTGGAGTGACGGCCAATTCTCCGCACTGCACAAATACCGACACGGCTGGAAAGGTAAGTAAAGACATGGCACCGAAACCTAAAAAGATTACGCCCCCGAAGAATCAAAAGCTGGTGAAGAGCAAGGCAAGCTTCAACCGCGATGAGCTCGCGGATCTACTGGAGACGCTGGCAGCTCGCATCCGCGCCGGGGAAATGACTCTCGGCACTGGCGAGTCCGCGGTGACGATGACCATGCCGACATCGTTTAATACCACGATGGAAGTCGTCGATTCTCGAAAGCGTGCTGGCATCGAGCGCGAGCTGGAGCTGGAAATTGACTGGATGGTCGACGAGGCTGGCGAGCCCGTTGAAAAACCTGGACCAGCATCTGGCTTCGCAATCTCCTAGCGGGCTTGTTGCTGTCCGGTTTGTTCCGCGCAGCACAGTAACCTGCATCGAAGGCGGCGTTCCACTGTTTGTACTGGTCGCCGAAACAACTCACTACCGCTCGCCATTTCCGCAGGTCACAGTAAACAGACCTGAGTCGTTTTGGTCGGTTTTGCGTCCTTTGGCCGTCATTTACCGCTGCGGCACTGGCCGACAAGCAAGCCGTCGTCAAGCAACACCCAATTACACCCGTCAGGCACCCACGCCTCCCCACATCGCATGAGGTGACGCTAACCTAATTCAGGAAAATTCGCGACGAAGGGAACGCGCATGGCCAAGGGCAAGAAAGGCGACAAGGGCAAGAAGAAGGACGCCGCCAAAGCCAAGAAGAAGGCTGCGGCAACGACCTCGCTACGCCTGCCCGAATACTCGAAGGCCGAGGCCAAAGCCGCGAAAAAGCTCGCCGGCAAGGACCCCTTTAAACTGGCTGCGATGACGCCGAAGAAGAAGTGCTGCAAATCCGGCATCCGCTGCCTGCGCTGCCCCGTGGTGCTACACAAGCTCAATCGCGAGATCAAAAACGGCGAAGTCGACCATGCCGCCCTGCTGCTCGTCGCCGCGAAAGCCCGAATCCGGTAGCCGGTCCTCGCCCCCCCCAGCCCGCCGTCGGGCCCGTCCTATGAGCAGTGGTGTCGCGCACTGTATGGCACTGGTACCGATTCTCCCGGGCTGTCTGCTCTTCGGACACCGGCTCACACGCGTCACTCCAAGCACCGCGACAACGCTCCAGCGAACTCCCGCCAGGTCAGGAAGTTTTATTCCGTCGACATGAGGCCTCGGCCAGAACCGGGAATGCGGCCGTCGGAGGATGATACCTTGTGTATCCTTTGAGTGTCATTGAGCCCTGAAGGAGCAAGAAAGTAGCATGACCCGCCCCTCCTCCGCCGCCTCTACGGTGGGCTTCCAATCTCGTGCCCTGCGTTTCGCACCGCGCCGCTCGGACTGGTCCCGCGCGACGATTGGGCGCGACCTCTCGGCAGGCCTCATGGTGGCCCTCGTCGCACTCCCTCTCGCGCTCGGCTTCGGCGTTGCGTCCGGTGTCGGCGCGGCGGCCGGAATTACGACGGCCATCGTTGCGGGTATCCTGGCCGCGATCTTCGGCGGTAGTAACGTCCAAGTAAGCGGCCCGACCGGCGCAATGACCGTCGTGTTAATCCCCATCGTGGCCAACCATGGTGCCGATGGGGTTCTCGTCGTCGGCGTGCTGGCAGGGCTCATGCTGCTCGTACTGGCGTTCACCGGCGCTGGCCGCGCGATGAAGTACATGCCACTACCTGTCGTCGAAGGTTTCACCGCCGGTATTGCGTTAATCATCGGCTTACAACAGCTGCCTGCAGCACTTGGTGTTGACGTGGAGGGCGAGAAAGTCCTCGGGTTGGCGTGGGGCTCAATCAATGCTTGGTTAGATACTCCGGCATGGCAGGCGCCCGTGATGACCCTTGCAGTAGCGGCTGGAATCGTGCTTGCTGCGCGCGTCCGTAGTGGCTTCCCCGCGGCGCTAGTGTTGGTAGCTGCAGCAACGGCCATCAACATGCTGGCAGACAGCGGCCTGAAGACAATCGGCTACATCCCGTCGACATTGCCTGCTCCGCGCTGGCCAGAGATTCCGTGGGAGCACCTGGATTCCTTGCTGTTTGCAGCGGTCGCCGTCGCAGCTCTCGGTGCGCTGGAATCGTTGCTGTCTGCGACGGTTGCCGACGCAATGACTGTCGGCGACCGGCACGATCCCGACCGCGAACTCTTCGGGCAGGGCGTGGCCAACGTCGTCGCGCCCCTGTTCGGCGGGATTCCCGCAACCGCCGCGATTGCCCGAACTGCCGTCAACGTGCGTGCAGGCGCAGGCACACGCCTGGCAGCGGTGTTCCATTCGCTGCTCCTGCTCGTGGCCGTGCTCGTCGCGGCCCGGTGGGTGGGCGAGATTCCTCTCGCCGCGCTCGCCGGCGTGCTCATCGCCACTGCGATTCAGATGATCCACCCGCGGAACCTCCGCTCGGTGATACGCGCCACCAAGGGCGACGGGGCGACCCTGCTCATCACAGCTGCCGCCACCGTCGTGTTCGACCTTGTCGTCGCCGTACTCATCGGCCTTGTAATGGCGGGCTTCTTCGCACTGCGCGAGACCGCCCGCACTGCGGTGTTGGAAGCCGCCCCACTAGACGAGGGAGACCACCGCGACAAGGAACGCGAGCTCCTCGACGAGCACATCGCCGCCTTCCGTATGGAAGGCCCTCTCTTCTTTGGCGCAGCGCACGATTTCCTCCTCGAGCTCGCTGATGCCTCGTCGGTCAAGGTTGTCGTACTCCGCATGCGCTACGTCACGACGATCGATGCCACCGGCGCCCAGATGCTCGCCGACACAATCGGGCGCCTCGAACGCCGCGGTACCAGAGTCCTGCTCGCAGCCACGAAGCCCGAACATTTTCCGGTGTTGCGCGAACTCGGCGTATTCGACCAGCTTGCACACGAGAATCACGTCTTCGACAACACCCCTGACGCCATCGCCCACGCCCGACTGCATGCCTCACGCATTCAGCACGAAGAGTCTGATGGCACATCCGCAGCATCGCAGAGTCAATAGCTTGGCTGAGCCAGACAATGGTCACTCCGTCGCAGTCGACCCTGCAATCGTGGGTCCACGTCCCCATCGCGCGATGCTTGAAAAACCTTTACACGTTGCACTTAAACTCCACGACGTGTCGTTGCAAAGTCACCTTCTCATTCGTGAAGCCGATGTGGGTGTAACCGCTTGGCGCGTAGCATTGGCGACATGCGCATTTTCACCGTGGGCCACTCCAACCTCGAGTTCGAGGACTTCGCTGAAATGATCAAAGCTGCCGGTGTGGCATCCATCGTGGATGTGCGCAAGCTGCCCGGATCCAGGAAGTACCCGTGGTTCAACGGCGACTACCTTGCCGAACACCTTCCTACATGTGGCATCACTTACAGCAGAAGCGAGGGCCTCACCGGGATGGCGTCGACGTCAACGTGAAGATCTTGGACAACTTCGCCACGCATGTCGCCCCCGCGTTGGGTTGGCAGCCGAATCACGAAGGCCCAGTTACCGGCTATCTCATCGACTAATTCCTGCAGTTCGCAAGCTCTTCGCTTCAATGTCAGTTCAGTGCGTGTTGAATAGTTCAGTAATTGCTGTATAGTTCAGTATATGCTGACTATTGCTTCACGCCTCGACGTCATGAACCGGCTCGGCCGGGCCATGGCGGATCCGACGCGCTCCAGAATCCTGATCACCCTACTCGACGGCCCGAGCTACCCGGCCGTGCTTTCGCGCGACCTGGACCTGACCCGCTCGAACGTCTCGAACCACCTGACCTGCTTGCGTGACTGCGGCATCGTCGTCGCCGAGCCGGAGGGCCGCAAGACACGCTACGAAATCGCCGATCCGCACCTCGCGACAGCGCTCAACGCACTAGTGAACGCGACGTTGGCTGTCGACGAAAACGCCCCGTGCATCGACCCTGAGTGCTCGGTGCCCGGCTGCGACGGAAAAGGAGCGGACGCATGAGTTCAGCATGTGGATGCGAACACGAACCAGCCACGGAGATCGAAGATCTCGATCGGCCATGGTGGAAGGACCCCGAGTTGCTACTGCCGATCTTCTCCGGCGTAGCCCTCTGCATAGGTCTGGCGCTGGACTGGTCCGGACTAGAGACACCCGCGACAGTTCTGTTCTGGATCGGCCTGCTGCTAGGGGCGTATACGTTCACGCCCGGCGCTATCCGGAACCTTGCCACGAAGCGCAAGCTCGGCATTGGTTTGCTGATGACGATCAGCGCGGTCGGCGCGGTAATCCTCGGTTACGTCGGAGAGGCGGCGGCGCTAGCGTTCCTGTACTCGATCGCCGAGGCACTGGAAGACAAGGCGATGGACCGGGCCCAGGGCGGACTGCGGGCACTGTTGAAATTGGTACCGCAGACCGCGACGGTGCTGCGCGACGGTACGACGGTCGAGGTCGCAGCGAAGGATCTCGTGGCTGGCGAGCTGATGCTCGTGCGCCCCGGAGAGCGGATCGCCACGGACGGCATCATTCGGTCTGGGCGCTCCAGCCTTGACACCTCAGCGATCACCGGAGAATCCATTCCGGAGGAGGTTGCGCCCGGCGACGAGGTGCCCGCGGGAGCAATCAACTCCGCCGGCGTGCTGGAGGTCGAGACGACCGCAGCTGGAACGGACAACTCGCTGACCACACTCGTGGACCTGGTCGAGCAGGCGCAGGCGGAAAAGGGCGACCGCGCCCGGATCGCCGACCGGATTGCCCAACCCCTAGTGCCCGGGGTGATGATCCTGGCGGTGCTGGTCGGCGTGATTGGCTCGCTGCTGGGCGACCCCGAGACGTGGATCACCCGCGCGTTGGTGGTCCTGGTCGCAGCATCGCCGTGTGCGCTGGCAATCTCGGTGCCGCTGACGGTCGTGGCCGCGATCGGCGCGGCCAGCCAGTTCGGCGTGGTCATCAAATCCGGCGCGGCGTTCGAGCGACTCGGCGGCATCCGCCACCTGGCGGTGGACAAGACCGGAACCCTTACCCGCAACCAGCCCGAGGTTACCGACGTGGTCCCGGCAGACGGATTCGATCGGGCTCAGGTGCTTGCTTTCGCGGCGGCAGTTGAGCAGCAATCGACGCACCCCCTCGCCGCTGCGATCGCGGCAGCGGGGCCCGAAGCGCCCGCTGCCTTGGACATCAGCGAGGAAGCCGGGCATGGCATCGGCGGCACCGTCGAAGGTCGACGGGTACTTGTGGGCAGTCCCCGGTGGATCGACGCCGGGCCACTGAAGGCAGACGTTGAGCGCATGGAGTCCGAGGGCCAGACCTGCGTCCTTGTCACCGTCGATGACGCTCTCGCCGGGGCGATCGGGGTCCGCGACGAGCTGCGGCCCGAGGTACCCGAAGCTGTGCAGACCCTGCACGCCAACGGCGTGGAAGTGAGCATGCTCACCGGCGATAACGCTCGCACCGCCCGGGCTCTGGCTGAAATCGCCCGAATCGACGATGTGCGCGCTGAGCTGCGCCCGGAGGACAAGGCAAGCATCGTCGCCGAGCTCTCCTCCAAGACGCCGACGGCGATGATTGGCGACGGCATCAACGACGCTCCTGCGCTGGCGGGCGCGACGGTGGGCATAGCAATGGGAGCGACCGGCTCTGATGCCGCAATCGAGTCCGCTGACGTCGCCTTCACCGGCCACGACCTCCGGTTGATCCCGCAGGCGCTGCAGCACGCCCGTCGAGGCAGCAGGATTATTAACCAGAACATCGTGCTGTCTCTGGCCATCATCATCGTGTTGATGCCGCTGGCGATCAGCGGCGTGCTGGGTCTGGCCGCCGTCGTATTGGTTCACGAGGTCGCTGAAGTTATCGTGATCTTGAACGGCCTGCGGGCTGCGCGAGCGAAGCGCTGAGGCGCACCTTCGCCCAGCGCGCTGGCTCTCCAGCGCGGATCTTTGAAGGATCGAGCTGCTCAGGGACCAAGCGTCGTCTCAAAACTTTTGATGCCGCGCTTCATCGACACGACCCGCGACTACCTAGGCAGCGTATTTAGCAAAAGGACCCGACACCTATCAGGGTTGCCGAACCGTCGCCGGTCCAGTTGCCGTAACCAACTAGATGGAGATTCTTCACCGCGGTTTCGCGGTCGCGCATGAGGTGGCGGAATGGGCCGAGGGCCGGACGGAAACCAGTGCACCAGATCAGATGGTCGTGGTCGAGCTCGCTCAAACTATCGAAGATGGGGGCAGCGGTGAGCTGGCCGGAATCGCGGAGCTCACGTAGATGAGGAAGCGCGAGAATGTCCCCGAGGTTCGGGCCGGAATCGCCACCGAGAATCCGGCGGCGGCTGCCCGCGTTAAACGTTGAATTTGAACTCGACCGAGTTTCAGTCGAAAGCTACCTGCCTTTTCGCACCATCAAGCGTGGTAAAATCCTCACCATGGAGCGCACGTATAAGTGGGAGCATGTCAAGACTCCCCTCATCCGGAACGAGGCCGCAGTTCATTTTTTAGGAGCCGGTTTGACCGCTTCCGGAGTGCAATACGGCGATGGATACAAGGCCACGTGGGAGCTGCGCGCCGCGGAGAACTGGGTGACCGAACGTGTGTCGGTGAACGTTGAAGGCGACGGATGGGGGCGAAGCCTCGAGCTGTTTAGGTCCGAGCAAGGCGTGTGGTCGGCGGAAACCAATGAAGAGGGCGCCCAGCCTGAAGATCTGCCCTCCCCCGGTATCGTCCAGTCAGCCGACCTGAAAGCCGCACTCGATTGCGATCTCGGTCTGTGCCCTCTCACCAACACAATGCCTATTCGTCGCTTGACGCTGCTTGAGACTCAGGTCCCGAAAACGCAGCTGATCATGGCTTGGATTGATATACCGTCCCTCCAGGTGATCGCATCAGACCAGTACTACAGCTCCGTCGATGCTGAAACTGTCCGATACAAAAGCGGAACACGGGGAGTCGACGTCGAGTTGGAGGTCGACGGTGACGGCGTGGTCGTACACTACCCTGATCTCGCACGGCGGGTCTGATCCGGAAACAACTCTAACTAAGCTGGGCGGTATGAACGACCTGACCATCGCGCCTGGCCCAGGGATCCCCGGGGGTCTGGTCATCGTCGCCGCCGACCTGACGGAGCGGTTCGCGAAGTCGTCGGGACCAGGCGGCCAAGGCGTCAATACTACGGACAGCAAAGTGCAGCTTTCCGTCGATATCGCTACGTGCTCATCGCTTTCCGACGCCCAGCGTCGCCGCGTCCTCCACAACCACGAGCACCGCCTAGACGGCACCGTCCTTACCGTTACCGCATCGACCCAGCGATTGCAGGTACGCAACCGCGCCGAGGCACGCGAACGCATGGCCGCCCTCTTGCGCGAGGCGCTCGCTCCGCCTCCTCCCCCGCGGCGCAGGACCAAGCCGACGCGGAGCTCGGTGCGACGCCGTCTCGAAGCGAAAAAGCGGCGCTCGGAACTCAAGTCCACGCGACGGCGGCCCCAAATTCCCTAGTTCGAACCATCCGCATGCATATCCTCACGCTGACGGACCTGGTTCGGGTAACCGCTACGCTGAGACAGCTTGGACCGGTTGAATCCGCTCGATTTCCGAGAGGATCTTGTCTTCCGCAACGTCCAAGTCATATTGAGTCTGTAACCCGAGCCAGAACTGGGGGCTCATTCCGAAGAACTTAGCCAAGCGAAGAGCAGTGTCCGCGGTTACAGCCCGCTTACCGTGAACAATTTCGTTGATCCGGCGGGGCGGAACGCCGATGGAGACTGCGAGCTTGTGCTGGGTGATCCCCATTTCCTTGAGAAAGTCCTCCATGAGGATCTCACCGGGGTGAACCGGAGGGAGCTTGTCAGTGGTAGTCAACGATCTCAACCTCCTCTGGCCCCGCGGCGGACCAACGAAAACAGATCCGCCACTGGTCGTTGATTCGAATGCTGAACTGACCCCGCCGATCACCTTTCAACGCCTCGAGCCGGTTTCCCGGGGGAATCCGTAACTCATCAAGAGTCTGCGTGTACCCAAGCTGGCGAAGCTTGCGCAGCGCTACTGAGTGAATGCGGGAATCGATCGAGCGAACTCGCTCTCGATTCCACAAACGCTCAGTGTCCTTGTCAGCGAACGACTGGATCATGCTTCACCCTATCCCCCATAACGCGAAGCGTCAATAACGCTACACGTTAAATTTGAACTCCACGGAGTGTCGGCGATAAATAACCATTTTATTCGCAAGTGCGGAAGTAGCAACGAAATACCGCTAAAACGGACAACATGGGGGTGCACAGAAATACATATAGGTTCTGCGGAAAACCTATAGGGATCGTCGCTATAAACCGCTGTGCGTGGAAAACATAAAGGGTTTACGGACCCGGTCCCAGCCCCCTCAATACTCTGAGCCGGGAGAATGGAAAATGGAAGTCGATGTATCCCCACTATTCATTTTTCCGTTCTTCGGAGTACACCGGGAGCTACTCCTTCGGACCAGCTCCGTGTGAACTAGATGAGAAAGCGCAGCAGCGAATCATCGACGCTGGACAGTTGGTACTGCGGGCCCGCGAGCGGCACCCCGAGGGGTCACTCGCGGAGCACTACAACCCGTTAGCGATGGACCAAACTCTGCTCAAGGCTCACGACGAAATGGACCGAGAAGTAAATAAAGCTTTCGGTGTGGCACGCAAACTCACCAACGAGCGCCAGCGCCAGGAGCTACTGTTCGCCAGCTACGGGGAGTTGTCGAGGGGCTAATCTCCTCGCTTCCATCAAAATCGAAACCACCAGCAGGGTCGTTCCCCGTGCGGGTAATTTTGATCGGCCCCGCTGCTGGGTATAGAACCCTGTCGCCGGCAACGCCGGGAACTATGACTGTGCCCGACGAGAACACGTCACTGTCATAACCCGGCTCACGGTAGACCAGCACTGGTCGTCCACTACTACTGGTGGATTTCGGTTTGGGTGGCGGGGAGATTAACGCCGCCGGCCTCGTTTTTTGCGTTGAGGAGGGCGTTGACTACTTCCCGATTGTGAAATTGGCCGATGGTGCGATGGAGAGGAACCAGTCACCTGAAAGAGATCGATCCAGTCGCTGGTGCGCAATCTGGGGGGTAGGGTTGCGGGGTCGATTCCTCGCGAGCGCAACCATGATTGTGTATCTGAACGTGATGAAAACAACCCTGCCCTTCGGAGAATTTCCCCTATCCCGCGTCCCCGGGCGGTGAAAACGGTGTGCACCATAGCCTGAAAGGCTTTGCGTTGCTCTATCGGGATCTTCGGGTCACCCACCCGGCGGATCACTAAGATCCCCCCGTCAACGTTAGGCTGTGGACGGAAAGCAGACCTTGGTACTCGGGAACCAAGGTGAAACGTGAACCATGGGGACCACTGAGCCGTCATCATCGTGCTTGCGCCTACCCCGGCCCGGCGGCGAGCGACTTCCCACTGCATGAGGAGTACAGCGTCAGTCCATGCCGGCGCATGCAACAACTTTCGAAGAATGGCAGTGGTGAGGTGAAAGGGAATGTTTCCCACAATGACGCAGGGAGTGGCGTGTAACGGGAAGTTAAGGAAATCATCATGGACCACTTCGACCGACGCCGAGGCGGTCTTTTTTGTGAGTTTGGCAGCTAGTTTTGCGTCTACCTCAACTGCCGTTATTGCCCTCCCCAAGCGGGATATCGGGTGAGTGAGGGCACCGCTTCCCGGCCCGATCTCGATGATGGGGCCGGTGGTTTGTTTTACAAGATCGACGATGGTGTTGATGATCTTTTGGTCTGTGAGAAAATTTTGGCCATGTTCGTGACGGCCGTATCCGTATGTAGACATCAGGTGTGCTCCGTGGAGTTGAAACGGAGCCGGGCATGGCAAATGGCCGCCCGGCTAAAGGACCGGAGCGGTTTTTGACCCGCGGGAGGGAGAAAACCGCCTTAGCGGTTGGTGAGCGGCCGCATGAAAACGGAACCTGAAATCAACATGGTTCTATCGTATCCAATTAATTTCGCAGGGTGCAATACGGTGAGAAAGAAGACAACCGCACCGCAACAGTGCAAGACCTCTCTGGATTGGAATTTGTCCTACCTTCGGGGCGTCATACAGACGCCACTGGCGTATTTTGTCTCTGGGCAACGAGGGGGAGTTACCCCCACCTCCGAATGTTTTTAAGGTGCACCCCTGATTACGCTGGGGTGCGGGAGTAATTCTGTCCGACCGATCGGACTGTCCAGCGAGGTCCCAGCAGATGATCGCGTCGATTTCGCCGCGTTCGAGGGATGCCACCATGGCGTTGTAGTTGGGGCGAGCCACATTCTTCTTTGACGCGGAAATGGACTGATCGACGTCGTTATGTCCTATGTCCAACGTGCAAGCCACGCTGCTTTGCAATGACTTCACAGTCCTGAGGCTGCAGGTCGATGGTGCGGCCATCCACGTCAGCGTCTCGTGAGATACGACGGCAAATAGGAGCGCGTGTTGTCAAACGCTATTAATAAGGCCTAGCTACACATTGAACTTAAATTCAACCACGTCGCCGTCGTGCATGATGTAGTCCTTGCCCTCCTGGCGGACCTTCCCCTTAGCCTTTGCCTCGGCAATCGAACCGGCCTCGACCAGATCACTGAAGGACACAATTTCAGCCTTAATGAAGCCACGCTCAAAGTCAGTGTGAATCACGCCGGCAGCCTGCGGGGCCGTAGCACCCTTCGGAATGGTCCAGGCGCGAGACTCCTTCGGGCCAGCGGTCAGGTAAGTCTGCAGCCCCAGAGTGCGGAAACCAGCGCGAGCAAGCGAATGCAGACCCGGCTCGGTCTGGCCAATTTCAGCCAGGAGCTCATTGCGGGATTCCTCATCCAGCTCCAGAAGGTCCGACTCAGCCTTGGCGTCGAGGAACACACAGTCTGCCGGTTCCACAGCAGCGGCTAGATCCGCGCGGCGGTCCTCGTCGGCAAGCACTTCCTCGTCAGCATTGAAGACGTAGAGGAACGGCTTTGCGGTGAGCAAGTGCAGCTCGCGCAGAGCGGAGAGCTTCACATCATCGGAAGCAGCGAAGAGAGTGCGCCCCTCTTCCAGCACGGCCAGAGCCTGCTTGACGGCTTCAACCTCGCCGACCTTTTCCTTATCCTTCTTGGCTTCCTTTTCCAGACGCGGCAGCGCCTTCTCAATAGTCTGGATATCAGCCAGGATAAGCTCGGTTTCAATCACACCGATGTCAGAGGCCGGGTCAACCTTGCCGTCGACATGCACAACGTCATCATCATTGAAGACACGGACGACCTGACAGATAGCGTCAGCCTCGCGGATGTTGGCGAGGAACTTGTTACCAAGACCTTCGCCCTCCGATGCACCCTTGACGATGCCGGCGATGTCCACAAACGACACCGTAGCCGGAAGAATACGCTCGGAGCCGTAAATTTCGGCGAGCTTATTCAAACGGGGATCGGGAAGCTCCACAACGCCGACGTTCGGCTCGATGGTGGCGAACGGATAATTCGCAGCCAGCACATCGTTGCGTGTCAAGGCGTTAAACAGGGTTGACTTTCCGACATTGGGCAGACCGACGATTCCAAGTGTAAGACTCACATTGCTCATCTTACGGGCTCGGGGAGAAAGATTTGAACTCGCCCTAACTTCGTGAAGTTGCCCCCTATCCCCTCCGAACCCCCATAATGAATACGTGAGCAATAAACCCAATGAAGGCGAAGAGTGGACTGCGCAGTCCGAAAAAGACGCTATCGATCACGTAATGGGATCGGAGCCTCTGCGTATAGAACAGTCTCTGTCTATCCCCTCCGACGCCCATAAGTCAGCGGCAACGCAACCGGATCTGCCGGAAGATGCTGAAAACCTCGATGAGCTTATGAGCGAAAACGACGCCGAATCCATCGACCGCGCCGACGTCATTGGCGAGGGTGCCCGGTGGTTCGCAGGTTGGTGCCTGCGTTTCCTCATCACCGCAGCGGCGCTGTACGTCAGCGCTATGATTCTGGGAAAGATTTGGGCTGGCGTTCTGCCGATTCTGTTGGCCCTGATTGTCTCCACGGTGCTGGCTCCGCCCGCCGTGTTCCTGATGAAACACCGCTGGCCCCGCGCACTCTCCGCACTGACGGTCATCCTAGGCGCGCTGGCGCTGCTTGGCGGCGTCGTCGCGTTCCTCGCACCGACTGTGCAGTCGCAGTTCCCCGAATTGCGTCGCCAGTTCACAGATGGCATTCAAGAAGTCCAGAACATCATTCAGGCCCCGCCATTTAACGTCAAGGATGAACAAATCCTCGACGCTCTGGACCAGGGTTCCCAATGGCTCCAGGAGCGCTCCGGCGATATCGCCAACACAGTCTTCCAAGGCATCTCGGTGGTCTCTTCGGTCGCCGTAACCTTGATGGCAATGCTGGTGCTGACGTTCTTCTTCATCAAGGACGGCCAGGACTTCCTGCCATGGCTCCGCCGCCTGACCGGACGTCGCCTCGGCTGGCATCTCACGGAGGTACTCACCCGCTCCTGGAACACGCTGTCGGGCTACATCCGCACGCAGGCTATCGTTTCGCTTATCGACGCGGTCTTCATCGGTGCCGGTCTTGCGATTTTGAATGTGCCGCTGGCAATGGTCCTGGCCGTGGTGACTTTCTTCGCTGGCTTCATTCCTATTGTCGGCGCGTTCACCGCCGGCTTCATTGCGGTGGTTGTCGCACTTGTTGCCAACGGCCTGACCACAGCAATCTTTGTCTTGCTCATCATCATTGCCGTCCAGCAGATTGAGGGCAACATCCTCTCGCCGATTCTGCAGTCCAAGGCTATGGACCTGCACGCCGCAATCGTCCTGTTGGTGGTTCTGCTCGGTGGCGGTATCTTCGGCATCATCGGCGCTTTCCTGGCTGTGCCAGTCACTGCAGTCGTCGCGGTCTGGTTCCGCTACCTCGGCGACCTCACGGATTTGCGAACGGGTGACAAGACCGCAAAGGACATCGAGTTCGCCACGGATGCCGGATCAATCTCCGGCATTCAGATTGAAGCTGCCGGCCGTGCGATGCGCGACCGACTGGCTTCGTTCCGTCTGGGCAGTGATGACTCCGACAGCTCCGCGGAGAGCGCTGTGAAGGCAGATGCTCGCACCGCCGGTAAAGTTTCCCCCGATGCTGGTCCGACCAAGCAGGAAGAGGGAGCGATGACCAAGGCCTTCCACAAGGTCACTGAAGTCGTCTCCGGGCCTTTCTCTAAGAAAAACAAGTAGGGCGAGATTCCAAGACACGGGCAGGCTCTTATACCGGGCTTGCCCGTTTTTATCACTAATAACCGGTAGGATACGCATTCGTGTCGAACAGATCAGCAATAACCCGTAAAGGCAGTGGGAACAAACCCCTGCTTCCACGCGTGCCAATGTTTGTGCCGCCGTTGCTGATGCTTCTGGCCGGAGTTTTTGGTTTGCTCTTTTCTGTTCCCAACGGTTCGCTTGGCAAGCCCTACTTCATTGCTTTTGCCGTGGCTGCTGTGGCCGGAACACTGTTGGTGGTTCCTCGCGGCCTGGTAGTTACCGTCGCTCAAATCCCCATTTTGTTCGCGCTTGTCACGTTTTTCACAGCGTGGTTTACCGGTTCTCTCGCCGATCCCGAAAATGGTGGCGCGACCGCGACGACCTCTAAACGCGCTCGCCTGGTGACCTCGGCATATCCCATCATCCAGCAGTTCCCGTGGCTGCTGATCTTGATGATCATCTGTGTCATCATCGCAGTATGGCGTTACCTCGAAATCACCCGCACCCAGGAGAAATCCCTCAACACCCAGCGCAAGGCCGCTAAACAGCGCCAGCATCGTGACGAAGCCGCTGTCGAATCCAGCTCTCAGGTGCGCCGTCGTCTCGCCGAATCTGATCGCCGCGTAGCTTCTCGCTCTCAGGAACGCCCTGCTTCACGACGTCCCGCTGCGGACATTATCCGAGATGCCGAAGCTCGCCGCCAGGCGCGCCAGCAGGCTGCACGCTCTCGGCAGGAGACTTCTCGTTCTGGTGCCCGACCGGCAGCGAGCGCCAGCTCGGCATCGCGCAACGCCGAGCAACTGCGTGAGCGACCAGTTGACCGCTCTGGGGAGCGCGCCCAGCAGCGCTCGAATTTCGCCCAGCGGGCCCAGCAGCCAACATCCCGTTGGCAGTCTCGCCCGCATCCGGGCCAGGCGCAGTTCACTCAGGATTCCACTTCGCCAAACTCGACCAGACAGCAGCCTCGTCGTCCGATTGAACGGCCAAACGCACCGCAGCGGCCAACGCAGGAGTTTCCCCGTCGTCAAGCGGCAGGAACGGCACGGATGTGGGGAGAACGGTCTTCGCCGGAGTCTCGGTCCGAAAAGCCTCAACAGAGCCCCGCACGCCCGGGGAGCAACCACCGTCGCACCGAGGAGTGGCCACCGCGACAGCAGCGCCCTCGCCAGGAGCGCATAACCGGGCGCGATACCAGGTCTCGTTACCGCAAGTAGCTCGGACTTGCACCTTACCGTCACAGTTGCCCACAGGCAGATTTAGCCTGTGGGCAACGTGCGTTTATTAGCAGGGCAATCCGCGCCATCGTGTAAGTGTTGATGTATGTCGAAATTGGAAACGTCGGCCGAGAAACCGGTTCAGGTTCGACGCCTGAACCAGTTAGTCAAGGACTACATTGAGCGCCTTGGACAGATTTGGGTCGAGGGGGAAATCGCCCAGGTCAACTCCAAGCCGAGCTGGAAGCTCTCCTACATCACTCTGCGTGACACCTCCGCGGAGTTTTCGGTGTCGGTGACTTGTTCTACGGCGGCTCTGCGCAATAATCCGTTGCGCAACGGCGACCGCGTAGTGGTTTTGGGCAAGCCTGCGTTTTATGCCGGGCGGGGGCAGTTTTCCCTGTGGGCTACGGAGTGGAGACCCGTGGGGTTGGGGCAACTATTGGCGCGGTTGGAACAGCTGCGCCAGGCGCTAGCGGCGGAAGGACTTTTTGATCCACGGCTGAAACGCCCTCTGCCCTATCTCCCCAACAAGATCGGGTTGATTACTGGTCGCGGTTCAGCGGCTGAACGCGATGTGCTTTCGGTCGCGGGCGCCCGCTGGCCCGAGGTGAGTTTCCGGGTAATCAACACGATTGTGCAGGGTGCCAAGGCTGTTCCGGAGATTATTGAGGCGCTTGCACAGCTCGACGCCGACCCGGAGGTTGATGTCATCATCGTCGCCCGTGGCGGTGGCAGTGTCGAAGATTTGCTGCCTTTTTCAGATGAGGCTCTGATTCGTGCGGTGAGTAAGGCGACAACACCGGTGGTTTCTGCAATCGGGCACGAGCCGGATACTCCGCTGTTGGATTACGTCGCTGATTTACGTGCTGCCACACCGACGGATGCGGCAAAGAAAACAGTGCCCGATGCTGCTGAGGAACGACGCCTCATTGCACAGCTGCGTGAGCGCTCCTCGGCATCTCTACGGCGATGGGTTGACCGTGAAGTAGCGACTCTGCGGGATTTGACGTCGCGGCCGGTACTGCGCGATCCGCTCACTCCCATCCGCGTGCGTGAAGAGTTTGTCACGGCGCAGGTTGATCGGCTGCGTTTTCTCATCCACCGCAGTCTGGAACGTGAGGAAGCCGTGGTATCGGGATTGCGCGGCAAGGTTTCAGCACTTGGCCCCTCTGCCACACTCGCTCGCGGCTATGCCATCGTGCAGGCACAATCGGCTACTCAGCCGGAACCACAGATTGTGACCTCTATTGCAGATGCTCCGATGGGTTCCCAACTGCGAATTCGCGTCAGTGACGGCTCCATCTCTGCAGCGACGCTAGCTACGAAGCCGGCGAATTAGTAAGCAATGACTTTTCCAACCTTGAAGCTTTAACTACTAAATGTGAAGGACGTATTCGCTAATGAATGACAATGTTTTCGGCGCGGGTCAGGCTCCCTCTTCGGAGGAACAGGTACCGGTGGAGAACCTGAGCTACGAGCAGGCTCGAGATGCGCTGGTCGAGACCGTCAAGCTCCTAGAACTCGGACAGATGAGCCTGGATGAATCCCTGGCGCTGTGGGAGCGAGGCGAGGCGCTGGCCCGCCGCTGCGAGGAGCATTTGGCTGGCGCACGGGCAAAGGTTGAAGCCGCCTTGGCCAGCAAGAATCAGGATGCCGCGGCTTCTGCCGAGAATGCGGGCGGTGAGGAATAAAAAGAGACGAGAAACGACCGTCAGTTCATATCGTTTCTCGTCTCTTCGTCGATAGCTGAGTTCAGCTATTTTATTCCCCTAGTTGGGATTACCCATCCTAGTGAGCGCTCGACTCGGCCTACTTTGCTGGTGCCGACGGCATCTCGGACGCAGTCGGCTGCGGCTGTGACGAATCCGGCATTGTCGCGTCCGGATCGATTGGCTCGGCCTTCTGCATAGCCGCCGCCAACTGTGTGAACTCCGCGTCGTTGGCAGTGCCCTCGATAATTGCGCGGGAGTCACCGAGGTCCCCAACCCATACGCGACGCACGTTGTCCTCAGCCGGCTCATACTTAGTCCAGGTTGTACCTTCCACGTCAGTAGTACCGTCCCGGAGACGGTTCTTACCATCATCCGGCAGCTGACCTGCTTCCGCATCTGTTTGCGTGACCTGAATGAATGCTCCGCTAGCGGTGACATAGCCAATAATGGTCGTCTGCTTCCCCGCCGCCATACCCGCGCGGGTCGAGTTTGAAGTCCAGCCCTCAGGCACCTTCGGCAGGCGAACTGGATAGTCCACGCGCCGAGCCTCCACGTTCACGAATGGGGCAGCATCGACTTCGTGCACCGGACCGTTTTCCGGCTTCCCGGGGTTAAAACTGCACAGGCCGGTAAAGCCAATGGTGACAGCCACCGCAAGAAACATCACCACGAGGGTGAGAATCATGTCTCGACTGTCCTGCAAAATCCTAGGTTTCTCATTCGCCACGCGCTCAAGTATGCCAAAGGCCCCGCAACGAACCTAGTCATCAGTCGTACCCGCACAGCTGCAGCTAGCAATACTTGATGACGGACGCTGTCGACGTCGTCAAGCGAACTGACGCCGGAACAAACTTTTGATAACCGCGTGATGTGGGGGTTTAGCCCTGAAACTCCCCCCACTTTGGCGCTGCGTCCACCCCCGAACACCAAAAAGGTGGAACACTAGTAACAGATGCAAAGGCGCTAAAACCGATGCGCCAAACATCAATCAATAGAAATTGTTGCAGCGCTAAACCCCAGTTTCCTGGCGTGGCGTCTCCCAGCACATTCTCAAACCTCAAAAGAGTTCTAAAAAACCACGGAAGGGCCAGAAGTCAATGAACGCCTCGAATCCTGAAGCACCAGATCGCAACCTTGCGATGGAGCTCGTCCGAGTTACTGAGTCCGCTGCACTGGCAGCTGGTCAGTGGGTCGGTCGTGGTCAGAAGGAAAAGGGCGACGGCGCTGCCGTCGATGCCATGCGTCAGCTCATCAACACCGTGGCTATGAACGGTGTCGTTGTTATTGGCGAGGGCGAAAAGGACGAAGCCCCGATGCTGTTCAACGGCGAAAAGGTCGGCAACGGCCAAGGTCCGGCCGTTGACATCGCGGTTGACCCGATTGACGGCACGACTCTGATGGCAGAGGGCCGCCCGAACTCTATCGCTGTTCTTGCTGCTGCAGACCGCGGCTCCATGTACGACCCGTCGGCTGTGTTCTACATGGATAAGATTGCTGTTGGCCCGGAGGCTGCCGGCAAGATTGACATCGAGGCTCCAGTTGAGCACAACATCAAGGTCGTTGCTAAGGCCAAGGGGCTGCGTCCGGAAGATGTCACTGTTGTCGTGCTGGATCGCCCGCGCCACGCTGACATGATTCGTGACATCCGCGAAGCTGGCGCCAAGGTTCGACTGATTGGCGATGGTGACGTTGCTGGCGCTGTTGCCGCAGCTCAGAACACGAACTCGGTCGATATCATGATGGGCGTCGGCGGCACCCCAGAAGGTGTCATCACCGCATGCGCCATGAAGTGTATGGGCGGCGAGATCCAGGGCAAACTGCACCCGCGCGATGAGGCTGAAATTAAGAAGGCTCTCGACGCTGGGCACGATCTTTCTCGTGTTCTGACCACCGATGACCTGGTCGCATCCGACAACTGCTACTTCGTTGCCACTGGTGTCACCAACGGCGACATGCTGCGCGGTGTCGCTTACCGCGGTAACGGCGCGTGGACCCGCTCGCTGGTTATGCGCTCCAAGTCCGGCACCATCCGCCGCATCGAGGCTTTCCACTCCCTGGAGAAGCTGCGCAAGTACGCCAGCATCGACTACGGCAAGGGCGAGATGCCTGACATCGATCTGTAAGTAACTACCCCTTTAGTGGTGCCCTCAGGGCACCACTTTTTTAACAAACTGATTCATACTTGAAGATGAATGCGCTAACGGTTCTGCATCGCATGAAAATTGCATGCGCAATGAGGGGCCGTTCTGCGCGCACTCAAGTTCCCCTAACTGAAAGAGGCAACGAATGACAGAGCAGCAGTTCCGCATCGAGCACGACACCATGGGCGAGGTTAAGGTTCCGGTTAACGCCCTGTGGCGCGCACAGACTCAGCGTGCAGTTGAGAACTTCCCGATTTCCGGCCGTCCGCTGGAGTCTGCACAGATTCGCGCTATGGGTCTGCTGAAGGCAGCTTGCGCCATCGTCAACAAGGAGCGCGGCCTGCTGTCTGCTGAGCAGGCAGATGCCATCGTCGCCGCTGCCAAGGAAATTGCCGAAGGCAAGCACGATGCTGAGTTCCCGATTGACGTCTTCCAGACCGGTTCGGGCACTTCTTCCAACATGAACACCAACGAAGTCATTGCGTCCATCGCAAAGGCCAACGGCGTTGAGGTTCACCCGAATGACCACGTCAACATGGGTCAGTCTTCCAACGACACCTTCCCGACTGCCACTCACGTCGCAGCAACCGAGGCAGCTGTCAAGGACCTCGTCCCGGGACTGAAGGTTCTGCAGGAGTCCCTGGCTAAGAAGGCCAAGGAATGGGAGACCGTTGTTAAGTCCGGCCGCACTCACCTGATGGACGCTGTCCCGGTGACCCTGGGTCAGGAGTTCTCCGGTTACGCCCGCCAGATTGAGGCTGGCATTGAGCGCATCGAGGCCACCCTGCCGCGTCTGGGCGAGCTGCCAATCGGTGGTACCGCTGTTGGCACCGGCCTGAACACCCCGGCGGACTTCGGTGCCAAGGTCACCGCTGAGCTCGTCGAACTGACCGGCATCAAGGAGCTGCGCGAGGCTCAGAACCACTTCGAGGCTCAGGCTAACCGCGATGCCCTGGTCGAATTCTCCGGCGCTATGCGCACCGTCGCAGTCTCCCTGAACAAGATCGCTAACGACATTCGCTGGATGGGCTCCGGCCCGCTGACCGGCCTTGCTGAGATTCACCTGCCGGATCTGCAGCCGGGTTCCTCCATCATGCCGGGTAAGGTCAACCCGGTTCTGTGCGAGACTGCCACCCAGGTCGCAGCGCAGGTTCTGGGCAACGACACCGCTGTTGAGTTTGCTGGCGCTAACGGCGCATTCGAGCTGAACGTCTTCATCCCGGTCATGGCACGTAACGTGCTGGAGTCCGCTAAGCTGCTGGCGAACACCGCACGCGTCTTCGCCGAGAAGCTGGTGGACGGCATCGAGCCGAACGTTGAGCGTATGAAGACTCTGGCTGAGTCCTCCCCGTCGATTGTGACCCCGCTGAACTCCGCCATCGGCTACGAGAACGCAGCTAAGGTCGCTAAGACTGCTCTGAAGGAAGGTAAGACCATCCGTCAGACTGTTATCGACATGGGCTTCGTCGACGGCGAGAAGCTGACCGAGGAAGAGCTGGACAAGCGCCTCGACGTGCTGGCAATGGCCAACACTGATCGTGACTAGTTCTTTCTGAACTCGAAGGTGTGAGAGCACCTTACGCATAAGACCCCGTAGTCTCACTTCGCTGAAAGACTTCGGGGTCTACTATTTTTCCTTAACGTCGGACAAGTTTCAGAGAGTGACTAACTATTCCCACCTATCGCCACACCATCGCATTTCCTCGCCGTTGCGTCGCCGAGTGGTTCTCCCGCCCAGGCGCTGTCACCCGCCTAACACCGGGGCTTCTCCCGATGTCACCGAAATCCGAATCCGCCAACCTCGCCGACGGCACGACCGTATTCTCCATGCCGGCTGGCCTCAAATGGATTGCACGTCACGACCCGGCCGGTTTCCTCCCCGGCCAGAGATTCATTGACGAAGTCACCAGCGAGCCCTTTCGCCGCATCACGGGGTGGAAGCACACCCACGTTCTCTCCGATACTCCGCTTGACGACGGCAGCGCTGGCACGGTTTTAGAGGACACCGTTGACACCAAGGTTCCGGTACCCGGGTTGGATTCGATGTTCGCCTACCGTGCTACGAAGGTTGCTGGCGACCTTGCGGCCGTCGATAGGCTTTCGGAGTATTTGGGGCATGTGCCGGAGCCGCTGACAGTGGCGATCAGTGGAGCTACGGGGACCGTCGGAACGCAGCTGCGCGCGCTACTGACCACGGCCGGACATGAGGTGATTTTGCTGGTGCGCTCACGTGAACAGACGGGTGTGGACAAGCGATATTGGGATACTGCGGCACCCGCAGCTGACTTGCTGGAGGGAGTCGACGCGGTCATCCATCTGGCCGGCGCACCGATTGCGGGGCGCTTCACGGAGGCGCATCTTCGAAAGGTTCGCCATTCCCGTGTCGAACCAACGCGAGCTCTGGCAAAGCTCGTTGCATCTACTGACAGCGTGAAGGTCGCGGTTGGAGCGTCGGCGGTGGGGTTCTACGGTGCGGATCGTGGCCCAGAGGTGCTCACCGAGGACGCTGGCCCTGGCGCGGAAGCGCAGCGTTACGACGGCAGCGCCGCCGCGGACAGTCTCTCGGCTATCGTGCGCGATTGGGAAAATGCATGGGATCCCGCTCGCGATGCAGGCAAGCGGGTCGTAAACGTCCGTACTGGTCTCGTGCTTGCTGGTGGCGGCGGACTCTTGCCGCTACTAGCGGGCGTGGTGTTCACCGGACTTGGAGGAAGATTGGGGTCGGGCGAGCAGTGGTTCCCGTGGATTGCTTTGGACGACCTGTTGGACATCTATCACCGGTCGTTGGCAGATTCCGGCCTTGCCGGACCTGTCAATGCGGTGGTGCCACTGGCTTTCGGAGTGAATAATGCGGAGTTCACGAGGGTATTGGGAGAGGTCTTGCACCGCCCGACGGCGGTTCCGATTCCTTCACTGGGGCCTGCAGTACTGCTGGGCAAACGCGGTGCTGCGGAGTTGGCTCTCGCGAATCAGAGAGTAGAGGCAGCAGCGCTGCAAAAGGCGGGGCACAGGTTCCGCTTCACTTCGCTTAACGACGCCCTGCGCCACGAGCTATTGATGGAGAGGTAGCCTTCCACCGTGCCTACACAAAACACGAAGGTTGTGTAATTGAATGGCGCGTTGCGACTATCAACAACCCGACCCCTGCGCCTGAGTCCACGGCATCCTGAACAACCCAAAGATGCTCTCTGCATAGGTACTTAAACACCTGTTGACTCATCAACTTGCCATCACATTGCACTCGGTGTAACTTTGCACCTCGTGCAAATTGATGAGAATACCTATCACAGATTGGATCCGGGCCAACACCCCGAGTGCGGTCTCCGGGAGCTCAAAAGGTTTCAAACACACTGCGCTTTGGCCGATGCCGCGACCGCCCTTGTGTTGGATCGCGGATACGACCAAGTCAACATCGAAGACATCTGTCAGCGGGTCAATATCAGTCGACGCACATTCTTCAATTACTTCGACTCCAAGGATCAAGCCATCTTCGGCAACGGCATCATGTCATTCGATGCTGACGATGAAGAGGTATTCCTCGCCCAAATTCACCAAGACCCCATCGCGGACATGCTCGATTTCATCGAGAAAAAGCAGCAATCCCAGCTACTCCGATATAAAGAGCTGGGGGCAACCGAAGAGTTTCACCGTCTGCTCAAGGAGCGTATCCGCGAGATTTTGCGCAATGAGCCAAAGCTATCGACGGTTGTCATTTCGAATTTTGGCAACTCAATGCGCCGCGTCCGTTCTGCCTTTGAGCGCTATTTCGAGATGAATCCACAGTCGCGCACGCACCCCGAGCTGCCCGTCGGGCACGAGGTAGCACTGTCGGTCGGTTTCGTCCGCGAATGCGTGCTGTACTCATCGGCTCATCGGGACGAATTCACAACAGATACACCGCTTCACGACGCCGCCGACGTCGTTAAAAATTTCTGGAGGAGGAATAGTGACAGCTAGCAACACCACTGCTCAAGATCAAACCGACACCACGGTTTCTGACAACAAGTCCCACTTGGGAATCATTTTCTTCGCGCTCATTCTCACTATGCTGATGAGCTCGCTGGGGCAGATGATTTTCGCCACCGCCCTGCCGACCATCGTCGGCGAGCTCGGCGGAGTTGACCACATGTCGTGGGTTATTTCTGCATTCCTGTTGGCACAGACTGTGGCAATGCCGATTGTCGGCAAGCTCGGTGACATGATTGGGCGCAAGGGCCTGTTCATGATGGGCATCGCGCTGTTCATGGTCGGTTCCGTCATGGGTGCAATCACCAACTCCATGAGCCTGCTCATCGCCGCCCGCGCTTTTCAGGGATTTGCTGGCGGTACATTGATGGTTTCCTCACAGGCCATCCTGGCCGAGGTTATTCCCGCACGCCAGCGCGGTAAGTACATGGGCATCATGGGTGCTGTGTTCGGCCTGAGTTCCGTGCTGGGACCAGTGCTGGGAGGCTGGTTCACCGACGGCCCGGGCTGGCGCTGGGGCCTGTGGATCAACGTCCCGATGGGCGTGGTTGCACTATCGGCAGCTGCAGCCTTCCTGAAGCTGCCCCGACGCCAGAGTGAAGGAAACTTCGACTACATCGGCACGATGTTCTTGACTGCCGCTGCCTCGACGCTAATTCTCACCACCACGTGGGGCGGTACACAGTACGACTGGAACTCCGGGGTCATCATCTCGCTTATCGTTGCCTCTGTCGTTTCCTGGGTGCTGTTCTTCCTCACCGAGACTCGCGTTTCCAACCCACTGATTCCGACGCACTTGTTTAATAACCGGAACTTCGTGCTCACGACTGTGTCGGGTCTCATTCTGGGTATCGCGATGTTCGGCACTATGGCCTATATTCCGACCTACCTGCAGATGGTGCACTCAATGTCACCGACCGCTGCAGGTTTGATGATGACGCCGATGATGGTCGGCATGCTGCTCACCTCAATTGGCGTTGGCCAGATTATTTCGCGGACTGGTAAGTATCGCTTCTACCCCTTCGTCGGCCTGATGATTATGGCTGTCTCCCTCTACTTGCTGTCCACGCTGGAGACCACCACCCCGCTGTGGCAGGTTGGTGTGTACCTGTTCATCATGGGCTTCGGCCTGGGCACCGGCATGCAGGTTCTGGTTCTCATCGTGCAGAACTCCTTCCCGGTCGCGATGGTCGGTACCGCTACCGCTGCGAATAACTTCTTCCGCCAGATTGGTGGTGCGGTCGGTTCCTCCATTGTGGGTTCGATTTTCATCCACAGCATGAAGGACCTGGCAGGCGAACGCGTTCCGGCGGCTATCGAACAGATCAAGGCCGCATCACCGGAGGCTGCAGCAGAGTTCGCAAAGCAGATGGGCCCGGAGGGCTTTTCCTCTAAGTCGATTGGTTCACTGACGCCGCACGTCCTAGATAGCATGCCGGCGCCAATCCACGAAGCGCTGATCTCCAGCTACAACGATGGTTTGACGCCGATCTTCTTGGTACTAATGCCAGTGATTATTCTGGCAGCAATCATTGTGTTCTTTGTTCGCGAGGATCCGTTGAAGGAAACCGTCGAATAATTAATTCGCGGGAGCCGCGGCTCCCGGCAGCTATGCCCCCACCTGGCCGTCGGCGCGGTCGAGCTTGTCCAGAATCGGACGGTTCGGCTCACCGGCGGCTTCTGCTTCTTCCTGGACGCGCTTCAGTGCGCGCTCCTCTGGCTTTTCCAGGAGCTTTTCCAAAATAATGACATCGCGCCACTGCCCCGCCATTGGGCCGTAGGTCATCTTTGCCATGTGGTGGTAAATCCCCACTTCACGGAAGCCGAGCTTTCGATGCAGCTTTAACGATCCCACATTCTCCGGGAAGACCCACGAGTGAATCGACCAGCAGTCGAGCTCCGTGGCATCGTCGATAAGCTTCTGCAGCAGCGTCGCCGCCAGCCCCATGCCCTGCCCGTCAGGATGGACGTAGATGGAGTCTTCGATGACGCCATTGAAAATCGGGCGCTTGGATACCGGCGCTGCCGATGCCCAAGCCAGAATCTTGTCCGGGTTTTCTGCGTCGACGGCGACGTAACACAAATCCACTCGTTTGAGTGCGATGAATTCGTCCCACTCGGGAGCGGAGTGCTCCCAGGACGCGTGCCCCGTATCCAGGCCAATCTCGTAGATCTCTTGGATCTGTGGATAGTCCTCTTCACGCATCATTCGAATCGTGAAATCGCGCTTCTTTTCAGCCATAACTACAAGTGTGGCTAATTTTTCCGCGCACGTCGAACGAAACGGCAAAAATATTGTAAAAAGATTACTTTCGCCTGCGCGGTCGACCGCTTCCACCGCTGCTTCGACGCCCGCTACGGCCACTGCGCGCATGCTTTACGACGGCCCCAGCGCGCTGCCGGCGGGCTTGCTTAGCAAGCGTCTTTTCTCTGGCCGACAACTTCTTCGGCTGCTCGTCAGCCTTCTTGCGCCCCAACTGCGTGCGTGTCGAGCCCTCCCTGCGCCCCTGGACAATGCCGACGAACTCCTGCCGGAGCTCGTCGTCCTCTACTTTCGGCCACACCAACCAAATAGCTGTCCGAGACAGCGGTTCCGTGGCGCCTTCCTCGGCCACCAAGTTCGATGAGGCCACCGCCTTCTTCGACAGCGCCTTCAAAATCGTGCGAGGTCCCACCACGACACCTGCACCAGTGGCCGCAACGGGCAGCATCTGTCGCAGCTCATCCGCATCCACGGAGGTCAGCAGCACAGTTTCGTCCGCCAACAGCTCCTCCGGCACGGACTCTGTGAGGGAGAACACGTGCTCTTTCTCGAAGGCCACGCCCCAGGCTTCGTCGTAAAGCCGGATGCGATGGAGCGACTCGGGCAGCGAGCTTTCGGACTCTAACCGAACCAGCGCCATGTCAGCGGCGCCGCCGACCAGGTCGGACATCGGATCGTCGGCGGCGTGGGTGTGCAGTGTTGCCGGAATCCGATCCCTAAAGCGGCGAAACCACTTCTCGGGACTGGTGCCGGTGGCGAACACGATGCGCAGGACGGCGGGTTCAGGAGTCGACATACTCCGCAAGGTTACTCGAATGGGGGCTAGCGTTGAACCCATGAAACCCCTAACCGCAGCCAAGAAACTTGGCATTTTCCTCCCGGCCACACCCGAGGAATTTCGCACTGGTGAGATTTCGCACGCGCAGTTTGCCGAACTGCAGTCCAATCCGCCGGAATGGCTCGCTGAGCTACGCCGCAACGGACCGCACCCGCGTCCAGAAGTTGCCCGCAAGCTGGGCATCACTATCACGGCGTTGAAGAAGAACGACATGGACAAGCCGCTGACAACGGCGGAGATTAAGGATTTGCTCGAGCAGATGCCGGAGTGGCTGGAGGCCGCTCGTGAGTCCATGGCGAAGCAGCGCGTGGAAGCCGCTGAGGCAGAGGCCAAGAAGGACGACGGCCCTGGTCGGGCTGCCGCTGAAGCTGCTCGCAACGCCGAGAAATAGCCGACACAGCTGACACGCCGACACAGCTGACACCTTCAAGGAGGATTCTCCCGTGGCCATCGACTACACCGCACATGCAATCAACCACAAGGACAACGGTACGGTTGTCCTGATTGGCTCGCTGGGCACCACACAGGAGATGTGGGAGCCCCAGGTAGCCGCTTTGAGCGAAAAGTACCAGGTCATCACGCCAGATGTCCGCGGCCATGGCGATTCCCCTATCCCCGAGGGTGAGTGGGACATGAGCCACTTGGCCGCCGACATCATCGAGGTCCTCGATGAGGAGGATGTTGACCGTGCACATTTTGTGGGACTATCTCTCGGCGGCGCTATCGCCCAGACCATCGCACTAGAACACGCCGATCGCGTGGTCAGTCTGACACTGTCGTCGACGGCGCCGAAATTCGGCACACCCGAGGCCTGGCAGGAAAAGGCCGAGCTCGTGCGCGACAAGGGCACGGTCGCGCTCGCGGACACTGTCGTCCGCAACTGGTTTACCGACGAGTGCTTCGACACTACCCCTGAGCTCCCCGCCCGCTTCCGCGACATGATCGCAGATTGCCCCGATGACGGCTACATCGGCGCCTGCGGAGCACTCTCTCGCTTCGACACCCGCGAGCGCCTCGCCGAGATCACCGCTCCGACGCTGGTCATCGCCGGTAAGCAGGACACCTCTACGTCTCTCGACGTCGTCACTTCGCTTCACGACGGCATCGCGGGCTCGACCATGGTCGTCATTTCGCCGGCCAAGCACCTGCTCAACCAGGAAACCCCGGAGTACTACAACTCGGCCCTGCTGGCGCACATTGATGGGATTGCCGACTAGCGCCTAATCGCGGGTTAAGTAAAGAAAAGTGTGTCCGCAT